>NZ_JAOCNE010000013.1:432876-453197 GCF_056172735.1 Streptomyces sp. R818 | reverse complement strand
GGGGCTCAAGCGTACCGCCGAAGTCGTGTCATTCATGCAACAGCCCCAACGGGTGTATGGATGGGTAGGGGAGCGTCGTGTGCCGGGTGAAGCCGCAGCGGAAGCTAGTGGTGGACGGTTCACGAGTGAGAATGCAGGCATGAGTAGCGATACACACGTGAGAAACGTGTGCGCCGATTGACTAAGGGTTCCTGGGTCAAGCTGATCTGCCCAGGGTAAGTCGGGACCTAAGGCGAGGCCGACAGGCGTAGTCGATGGATAACCGGTTGATATTCCGGTACCCGCTGTGAAGCGTCAAACATCGAATCCAGTGATGCTAAGGCCGTGAAGCCGTTCCGGACCCTTCGGGGAAAGGAAAGTGGTGGAGCCGCCGGCCCGATCTGGTAGTAGGTGAGTGATGGGGTGACGCAGGAAGGTAGTCCAGCCCGGGCGGTGGTTGTCCCGGGGTAAGGGTGTAGGCCGTGCGGTAGGTAAATCCGTCGCACATCAAGGCTGAGACCTGATGCCGAGCCGATTGTGGTGAAGTGGATGATCCTATGCTGTCGAGAAAAGCCTCTAGCGAGTTTCATGGCGGCCCGTACCCTAAACCGACTCAGGTGGTCAGGTAGAGAATACCGAGGCGTTCGGGTGAACTATGGTTAAGGAACTCGGCAAAATGCCCCCGTAACTTCGGGAGAAGGGGGGCCATCACCGGTGATGACATTTACTGTCTGAGCTGGGGGTGGCCGCAGAGACCAGCGAGAAGCGACTGTTTACTAAAAACACAGGTCCGTGCGAAGCCGTAAGGCGATGTATACGGACTGACGCCTGCCCGGTGCTGGAACGTTAAGGGGACCGGTTAGTGCACTTTCGGGTGTGCGAAGCTGAGAACTTAAGCGCCAGTAAACGGCGGTGGTAACTATAACCATCCTAAGGTAGCGAAATTCCTTGTCGGGTAAGTTCCGACCTGCACGAATGGCGTAACGACTTCTCGACTGTCTCAACCATAGGCCCGGTGAAATTGCACTACGAGTAAAGATGCTCGTTTCGCGCAGCAGGACGGAAAGACCCCGGGACCTTTACTACAGTTTGATATTGGTGTTCGGTTCGGCTTGTGTAGGATAGGTGGGAGACTGTGAACTCTGGACGCCAGTTCGGGGGAGTCGTCGTTGAAATACCACTCTGGTCGTGCTGGATGTCTAACCTGGGTCCGTGATCCGGATCAGGGACAGTGTCTGATGGGTAGTTTAACTGGGGCGGTTGCCTCCTAAAGAGTAACGGAGGCGCCCAAAGGTTCCCTCAGCCTGGTTGGTAATCAGGTGTTGAGTGTAAGTGCACAAGGGAGCTTGACTGTGAGACCGACGGGTCGAGCAGGGACGAAAGTCGGGACTAGTGATCCGGCGGTGGCTTGTGGAAGCGCCGTCGCTCAACGGATAAAAGGTACCCCGGGGATAACAGGCTGATCTTCCCCAAGAGTCCATATCGACGGGATGGTTTGGCACCTCGATGTCGGCTCGTCGCATCCTGGGGCTGGAGTCGGTCCCAAGGGTTGGGCTGTTCGCCCATTAAAGCGGTACGCGAGCTGGGTTTAGAACGTCGTGAGACAGTTCGGTCCCTATCCGCTGTGCGCGTAGGAGTCTTGAGAAGGGCTGTCCCTAGTACGAGAGGACCGGGACGGACGAACCTCTGGTGTGCCAGTTGTCCTGCCAAGGGCATGGCTGGTTGGCTACGTTCGGAAAGGATAACCGCTGAAAGCATCTAAGCGGGAAGCCTGCTTCGAGATGAGGACTCCCACCCCCATGAGGGGTTAAGGCTCCCAGTAGACGACTGGGTTGATAGGCCAGATCTGGAAGCCCGGTAACGGGTGGAGGTGACTGGTACTAATAGGCCGAGGGCTTGTCCTCAGTTGCTCGCGTCCACTGTGTTGGTTCTGAAACCACGAACAACCCCGCATAAGGTCACATGCGGTGCGGTTGACAGTTTCATAGTGTTTCGGTGGTCATAGCGTGAGGGAAACGCCCGGTTACATTCCGAACCCGGAAGCTAAGCCTCACAGCGCCGATGGTACTGCAGGGGGGACCCTGTGGGAGAGTAGGACGCCGCCGAACTATTTGTTAAGGGAAAGCCCCGTGCCGATGGCACGGGGCTTTTCTGCGTTCGCGGCACCCCCTGCTCGGGCCCGGCGGGGCTGAGGGTAAAGTCAGGGGGCATCGTTGGCTCGTTTCCCCACAGGAGGCCCCCGGGTGGAGGTCCAGGAGACCCGTGTCCAGACGGACCGGGTGCTCACCATCCCGAACATCCTCAGCATGGCGCGTCTCGTCGGCGTGCCCCTCTTCCTGTGGCTCATCCTCAGGCCTGAGTTCGGCGGGCCCAAGAGCGACGGCTGGGCACTGCTGGTGCTCGCGCTCAGCGGGATCAGCGACTATCTCGACGGGAAGCTGGCCCGCCGCTGGAACCAGATCAGCAACCTGGGCCGGCTACTCGACCCCGCCGCCGACCGGCTCTACATTCTGTCGACCCTGGTCGGGCTGACCTGGCGGGAGATTCTTCCCATTTGGCTGACCGCCATACTGCTGGCGCGTGAGCTGGTTCTCCTGGTGATGGTGGGGATCCTCCGCCGCCACGGCTATCCGCCGCCGCAGGTGAACTTCCTCGGCAAGGCCGCCACGTTCAACCTGATGTACGCGTTCCCGCTGCTGCTTCTCAGTGACGGAGACGGGTGGGTCCATGAACTCGCTGCTATTTTCGGATGGGCGTTCGCCGGTTGGGGTACAACCCTGTATTGGTGGGCAGGGATCCTGTACATGGTCCAAGTCCGCCGACTTGTCAGGGCGGACTCCACGGCTGATTGAGCTCGCCATTCGGTCTTCGCTGAAGCCGGACGGCCCGCACAAGAGAAACTGCGGGTTATCAGGTGAGCGAAGTCGGCCGGACCGTCGACTCTTTCAAGGAGGACGCTTCCGACATGAAGGCCGTCGTGATGGCCGGAGGCGAGGGCACCCGCCTTCGCCCCATGACCTCGAGTATGCCCAAGCCGCTCCTGCCGGTGGCCAACCGGCCGATCATGGAGCACGTGCTCAGGCTGCTCAAGCGGCATGGGCTTACCGAAACCGTGGTCACTGTGCAGTTCCTGGCCTCACTGGTCAAGAACTACTTCGGGGATGGCGAGGAGCTCGGTATGGAGCTCACCTATGCCAATGAGGAGAAGCCACTCGGCACCGCCGGCAGCGTGAAGAACGCTGAGGAAGCGCTGAAGGACGACGCGTTCCTCGTCATCTCCGGTGACGCCCTGACCGATTTCGACCTCACCGAACTCATCAATTTCCACAAGGAAAAGGGAGCACTCGTCACCGTCTGTCTGACGCGTGTCCCCAATCCGCTGGAATTCGGAATCACCATCGTCGACGAGGAGGGCAAGGTCGAGCGCTTCCTCGAGAAGCCGACCTGGGGCCAGGTCTTCTCCGACACGGTCAACACCGGCATCTACGTCATGGAGCCCGAGGTCTTCGACTACGTCGAGGCCGACAAGTCCGTGGACTGGTCCGGTGACGTCTTCCCGCAGCTGATGAAGGAAGGCAAGCCGATCTACGGCTACGTGGCCGAGGGGTACTGGGAGGACGTAGGTACCCACGAGAGCTACGTGAAGGCCCAGGCGGACGTCCTGGAGCGCAAGGTCGACGTCGAGATCGACGGGTTCGAGATCTCGCCGGGCGTCTGGGTCGCCGAGGGTGCCGAGGTGCACCCCGACGCGACGCTGCGTGGTCCGCTCTACATCGGTGACTACGCCAAGGTCGAAGCCGATGTGGAGATCCGCGAGCACACCGTCGTCGGCTCCAACGTCGTCGTGAAGAGCGGAGCCTTTCTGCACAAGGCCGTCGTCCACGACAACGTCTACATCGGACAGCAGAGCAATCTGCGCGGCTGCGTCGTCGGCAAGAACACCGACATCATGCGGGCCGCGCGGATCGAGGACGGCGCCGTCATCGGCGACGAGTGCCTGGTCGGTGAAGAATCGATCGTTCAGGGCAACGTGCGGGTCTACCCGTTCAAGACGGTCGAGGCCGGCGCCTTCGTCAACACCTCCGTGATCTGGGAGTCCCGCGGACAGGCGCATCTGTTCGGCGCCCGTGGCGTCTCCGGCATCCTGAACGTGGAGATCACGCCCGAGCTGGCCGTCCGCCTCGCGGGCGCGTATGCGACGACCCTGAAGAAGGGGTCGACCGTCACCACCGCACGTGACCACTCGCGTGGTGCGCGTGCGCTGAAGCGGGCCGTCATCTCCGCTCTGCAGGCCAGCGCCATCGACGTACGGGACCTGGAGAACGTGCCGCTGCCGGTCGCCAGGCAGCAGACCGCCCGCGGCAGCGCCGGCGGCATCATGATCCGTACGACGCCGGGTGTGCCCGACTCCGTCGACATCATGTTCTTCGACGAGCGCGGGGCCGACTTGTCGCAGGCCAGCCAGCGCAAGCTCGACCGGGTGTTCGCGCGGCAGGAGTACCGGCGTGCCTTCCCGGGGGAGATCGGGGACCTGCACTTCCCGTCCAGCGTGTTCGACTCGTACACCGGGTCCCTGCTGCGGAACGTGGACACGACCGGGATCGCCGAGGCCGGGCTCAAGGTCGTCGTCGACGCGTCCAACGGCAGCGCCGGCCTTGTGCTGCCGAGCCTCCTCGGACGTCTCGGTGTCGACTCGCTGACGATCAACCCGGGGCTCGACGAGTCGCGGCCCACCGAGACGGCCGATGCCCGGCGGGCCGGGCTCGTGCGGCTCGGGGAGATCGTGGCGTCGGCGCGGGCCGCGTTCGGCGTGCGGTTCGACCCGGTCGGCGAGCGGCTCTCGCTCGTCGACGAGAAGGGGCGGATCGTCGAGGACGACCGGGCGCTGCTCGTGATGCTCGACCTCGTCGCCGCCGAGCGGCGCAGCGGGCGGGTCGCTCTGCCCGTGACGACCACACGGATCGCGGAGCAGGTGGCCGCGTACCACGGCACGCAGGTCGAGTGGACGAACACCTCGCCCGACGACCTCACGCGCGTGGGCCGCGAGGACGAGACCATCTTCGGCGGCGACGGCCGCGGCGGGTTCATCATTCCGGAGTTCAGCAGTGTGTTCGACGGGACGGCGGCCTTTGTGCGGCTGATCGGCCTGGTCGCGCGGACGCAGCTGACGCTGAGCCAGATCGACGCCCGTATCCCGCGGGCGCACGTCCTCAAGCGCGATCTGGCGACCCCGTGGGCCGTCAAGGGCCTTGTCATGCGCCGCGTCGTGGAGGAGGCGGGCGAGCGGTCCGTGGACACCACCGACGGGGTGCGGGTCGTCGAGGCGGACGGGCGCTGGGTCATGGTCCTGCCCGACCCGGCCGAGGCCGTCACGCACCTGTGGGCCGAGGGCCCCGACGACGCCTCGGCGCAGCAGCTGCTCGACGAGTGGGCGGCCGTGGTGGACAGCGCGGGTCGCTGAAGCCGTAGCCGTACGCGGTGGACAGTCCGGTCGGTGCCCTTCACGGGTGCCGACCGGCGCGCCGACGGGGCCATTCGGAGGTAACGGCCGCGACGTGCGACGATGTGCGGCATGCCGCAGCAGCCCCCCGTTCGGAGCACTCCTCAGCGCCCTCCGCGCCCCGACGCCTCCATGTCGCTGCTGACCAACGTCATGGACCACAGCCTGGACGACGGGTACGCGGAGGCGACGGCCCGTATGCAGGCTTCCGGGCAGAGCGGAATGCCCAAGACGCTGCGCGCGAAGCTGGGGCTCGCGGCCGGACTTGTGCTCGCCGCGCTGGTGGTGACCGTGGGAGCCGCTCAGGCCCGGGTCGCCGCGCCGGTCGTGGCCAAGGAGCGCGAGGAGCTGATCGACCGCATCGACGAGGAGACCGCCTCCGCCGACAGGTTGGAGGGCCAGGTCGACTCGCTGCGGACCGATGTGGGGGAGATGCAGCGCGAGGCGCTGAAGAAACACGGCGGCGAGCAGGGCGAGTTGATGGGCGTCCTGTCGGGCGCCATCCCCGTGCACGGGCCCGGGGTCAAACTCGTCGTCGACGACGCCAAGTCGGCGGAGTCCGGCGGCGGGAGCGGGCCGCGGGAGAGCGCCGGGTTCTCCGACACCGGGCGGGTGCGCGACCGCGACATGCAGCGCGTGATCAACGGTCTGTGGGAGTCCGGCGCCGAGGCCGTCAGCATCAACGGGCAGCGGCTGACGGCCCTGTCCGCGATCAGGGCCGCGGGTGACGCGATACTGGTCGACAACAAACCGCTGGTGCCGCCGTACACGGTGCTCGCGGTGGGGGACGGCGGGCGGCTGAGCACCCGGTTCCAGAACAGTTCCGACGGGCTGTATCTGCACGCCCTGCAGGAGAACTTCGGGATCCGGACCAGTATCTCGGCCCAGGACGACGTCCAGCTGCCCGCCGCGCCCAGCGTGATCGTACGTACAGCACAGCCGAGAGCAGAGCAGAAGGGCACATCGTGATCGCCGTACTGGGCCTCGTCGTGGGAGTCGTGGTCGGGTTGTTCGTCCGGCCCGAGGTGCCGGCGGTGGTGGAGCCCTACCTCCCGATCGCCGTCGTCGCGGCGCTCGACGCGGTGTTCGGCGGGCTGCGCGCCATGCTGGACGGGATCTTCGTCGACAAGGTGTTCGTCGTGTCGTTCCTGTCGAACGTGGTCGTGGCCGCGCTCATCGTCTTCCTGGGCGACAAGCTGGGTGTCGGGGCGCAGCTGTCCACCGGTGTCGTCGTCGTGCTCGGCATCCGCATCTTCTCCAACGCGGCCGCCATCCGCCGGCACGTCTTCAGGGCGTGACGCCGATGAGTACGGAGCACGGGAAACACGCCGACAACACAGGGCACGGCAAGCACGCCGAGGGCGCGGAGCAGCACCGGTACCGCAAGGAGCTGCCCGCCGAGGTCCCGGTGAGCAGTGCGGCGCCCGCACAGGGGACGGCGCCCGAGCCGGGCGGCGAGGCGGGGCTCACCGGGCGGCAGCGGCTCGTGCAGGGGCTGTGGCCGCCGCGCGTGTCGCGCGCGCAACTGACCGTCGCCGTGCTGCTGTTCGTCCTCGGTCTGGGGCTCGCCATCCAGGTGAGGTCCAACAGCGACGACAACAGCGCGTTGCGCGGCGCACGACAAGAAGATCTTGTTCGTATCCTCGATGAACTCGATGACCGCACTCAACGTCTGGAAGATGAGAAGCAAGGTCTCGAGGACCAGCGGACCGAGCTGGAGAACAGCTCGGACCAGGCCGAGGAGGCCCGCAAGCAGACGGTCGAGAAGGAGAAGCAGCTCGGCATCCTCGCGGGCACCGTGGCCGCGCAGGGCCCCGGGATCACCCTGACGGTCACCGACCCGAAGGGTGCCGTCGAGGCGGACATGCTGCTCGACGCGGTGCAGGAGCTGCGGGCGGCGGGCGCCGAGGCGATCCAGGTGAACGACGTACGCGTCGTGGCCAACACGTATCTGACGGACGCGAGTGGAGGGAAGGGGGTCAGCGTGGACGGGCACAAGATCGGCCAGCCGTACGTCTTCAAGGTGATCGGCAAGCCGCAGGACCTCGAGCCGGCCCTCAACATCCCCGGAGGTGTGGTGCAGACGCTGGAGAAGGAGCAGGCCACCGTGGTGGTGAACCGCTCCCAGAAGATCGTCGTGGACGCCTTGCGGGCGGCGCGGCAGCCTGATTACGCTCGGTCGTCCTCCGAGTGAGGCGAAGGCGCATGGGGGATGTCGTGCAAGGGCATGAGGTTGCGGGGGGTCGCCGCACCCAAGACGGGGTGTGTGGTGGAAACTGTTTGGCGGATCCGGACGTTGTGAGGATGTCCGTGTCCATGATGTACGCCGATGTGTGCAGTCAGGGTTCGTCCTGCCCCACGGGCGGGTCTGTTTCGGTCAAGGGGAATCGCCCGTGAAGTTGTTTGCGAAGTTGTTCGGCAAGAGCGCGCGTGAGGACAACCGTCACCGTGCGTCGCGCCAGGGAGATGTGCCGGAGACGCAGGTGGGCGAGCGCCCCCTGTTCCGGGACCAGGTGGGTGGCCAGGGCGCGTCGTCTGTTGACCCTGCCGGTGGCGGCCGCATAGGTTTCGGGGAACCGTCAGCCTCAGGTACGGGTGGACAGTTCGGCTCCGGCCCGTACGCGTCCCAGGCCCCCGCGGGGCAGCCGCGGCAGGAGGATCCGTCCATGTCTGCCCTGGTGTGTACGAGGTGCGGGAACCGCAACGGCGAGAACAGCCGGTTCTGCTCCAACTGCGGTGCGCCGCTGCGCGGCGGTGCCGTGCCCGAGGGTCCGTCGGAGACGACGTCCACGATCTCCATCTCGGGTCTCGAGTCCTACGACCCCGAGGCCACGGGGCAGACGCAGCTGCCGACCCTGTCGCCCGAGGCGCAGGCCGCGGTGGACGCGCTGCCGCTGGGCTCCGCGCTCCTGGTGGTGCGCCGGGGTCCGAACTCCGGCAGCCGCTTCCTCCTGGACGGCGACCTCACCACGGCGGGGCGCCACCCGCAGAGCGACATCTTCCTCGACGACGTGACCGTGTCGCGCCGCCACGTGGAGTTCCGTCGCCAGCAGGACGGCTCCTTCACCGTCTCCGACGTCGGCAGCCTCAACGGGACGTACGTGAACCGTGAGCGCATCGACTCGGTGCTGCTGAACAACGGTGACGAGGTGCAGATCGGCAAGTACCGGCTGGTCTTCTACGCGAGCCAGCGGGGTATCTGACCCAGCCAACCTCAGGAAGGTCCATGCTTCATACACCGAGGGGCGGTGCCGGATCGGGCACCGCCACCGCGGGCAGTCGGTCGATGAGCATCGGCACCGTACTGAACGTGTTGCGCGAAGAGTTTCCCGAGGTCACCATCTCCAAGATCAGGTTCTTGGAGTCCGAGGGCCTCGTCGAGCCGCAGCGGACGCCGTCGGGCTACCGCAAGTTCAGCGCGGACGACGTCGAGCGCCTCGCCCACGTCCTGCGGATGCAGCGGGACCACTATCTGCCCCTGAAGGTCATCAAGGAGCAGCTCGACGCCCTGGAGCGGGGCGAGACGCCGTCCGCGCCCCCGGGGAGGCCCGGTGACGCCGCGGAGGACGCCGAGAGCGCTCCCACGGCCGCGCGCGTGGGCCGGGACGAGCTGCTCGCCGCCGCGGGGATCGACGAGGGGGACCTCGACGAGTGGGAGTCGTACGGGCTCATCGCCCCGTTGCCGGACGGCGGTTACGACGCCACGGCCGTATCGGTCGCCGAGCTGGTGGGCGAGCTCGGCCGGTTCGGCATCGAACCGCGCCACCTGCGGGTGATGCGGGCGGCCGCGGACCGGGAGGCCGGGCTCGTCGACTCCGTCGTCGCGCCGCTCAAGGTGCACCGCAATCCGCAGACCAGGGCCCTCGCGCAGGCGCGGGCCAAGGAACTGGCGGGCCTCACCGTGCGGCTGCACGCCGCTTTGGTGCAAACTGCACTTGGTGTGCGTCTGCCCTGATCGCAGGGGTGGGCGGAAGCCGTGGGCCCCGGCCGCGGCGCATGCCCGACTACCCAAACCGGCCGGGCACGTCCTAGGGTTGCTGTGTGAACGAGCTCGACGTCGTAGGTGTCCGGGTGGAAATGCCCTCCAACCAGCCGATCGTGCTCCTGCGTGAAGTGGGAGGCGACCGTTACCTCCCCATCTGGATCGGACCGGGGGAGGCGACGGCGATCGCCTTCGCCCAGCAGGGCATGGCCCCGGCGCGACCGCTGACGCACGACCTGTTCAAGGACGTGCTGGAGGCGGTCGGGCAGGAGCTCACCGAAGTACGCATCACCGACCTGCGGGACGGGGTCTTCTACGCGGAGCTGGTGTTCGCGAGCGGGGTCGAGGTCAGCGCCCGCCCGTCCGACGCCATAGCGCTCGCGCTGCGCACCGGGACGCCGATCTTCGGCAGCGACGGGGTCCTGGACGACGCGGGGATCGCGATCCCGGACGAGCAGGAGGACGAGGTGGAGAAGTTCCGCGAGTTCCTCGACCAGATCTCACCCGAGGACTTCGGGACCAACAGCCAGTAGCGCCCGTTTTGCCGCATTCGGCTAGCCTTTCCCCGCGGCGGGACACGGGAAACCACTCGTAGGGTGATTATCACTCGGCGTGGCGAGTGTGGCGTTCGTTGACGCACCCCTTGTGACTGCCTACCGTCGAGAAGGCAGGTCACAGAGGAGGTCGGCGTGAGAAGCAGCGGCGACGGTACGGCGACGGGCGGTCCGTACTCGTTTCACGGCAGCACGGCCGATCACACTCCGCAGCGCCCGCAGACAGTGTCTGCGGTGCCGGGGGCGGGGGAGAGCGGCGACGCGGCGTCCGAGCAGATCGGATATCGCGGGCCGACCGCGTGCGCGGCGGCCGGCATCACTTATCGACAACTCGACTACTGGGCCAGGACCGGTCTGGTCGAGCCGAGCGTGCGGGCCGCGTACGGGTCGGGGACACAGCGGCTCTACAGCTTCCGGGACGTCGTCGTCCTGAAGGTCGTCAAGCGGTTCCTCGACACCGGGGTGTCGCTGCAGAACATCCGCACGGCCGTGCAGCACCTGCGGGAGCAGGGCTTCCGCGATCTCGAGCGCATGACGCTGATGAGCGACGGCGCGACCGTGTACGAGTGCACGTCGCCCGCCGAGGTGCACGAGCTGCTCCAGGGCGGGCAGGGGATCTTCGGTATCGCGGTGGGTGTGGTCTGGCGGGACGTGGACCGCGCCCTTTCGCAGCTGCACGGGGAGCGGGTGGACACGGGCGAGACGCTGGTCGGGAACAATCCGGCGGATGAGCTGGCGAGGCGGCGGAACCGGGCCGTGTGACGGTTGCGGGGCCGTGTGGTCGGCGGTGCGCGGCCGTGTGGGCGGTGGCGCAGGGTTTCGTTGTCGGTGGCGCGCGGCCGTGTGGGCGGTGGCGGGGCCGCATTCTCAGTGGTGCGCGGCCGTGTGGGCGGTGGCGTAGGGCTCCGTTGTCGGTGGCGCGTGGCCGTGTGGGCGGTGGCGTAGGGCTCCGTTCTCAGTGGTGCACGGCCGTGTGGGCGGTGGCGCAATGACCCGTTCTCAGTGGTGCACGGTCCCTTGGGCCGTGGCGCGGGGCTCCGTTTTCAGTGGTGCGCGGCCCGTTGTCAGTGGCGTAGGGCAGCATCGGTGACGTGAGAGCCGCGCCGACGATCCTGCATCTCGACATGGACGCCTTCTACGCCTCGGCGGAGCAGGCGGCCAAGCCGAGCCTGCGTGGGAAGGCCGTGGTCGTGGGCGGGCTCGGGCCGCGCGGTGTCGTGGCCACGGCGTCGTACGAGGCGCGGAAGTTCGGGGTGCATTCCGCGATGCCGATGGGGCAGGCGCGGCGGCTCGCCCCGCACGCCGCGTATCTGGTGCCGCGGTTCCGGCTGTACCGGGAGATCAGCGAGCAGGTGATGGGGCTTCTGCGGGAGCTTTCGCCGCTGGTGGAGCCGTTGAGCCTGGACGAGGCGTTCGTCGATCTGGAGGCCGGTGAGGTGGCCTGGGACGAGGCGTCCGCCGAGGCGGTCGGGGTGCGGTTGCGGGCCGACATCCGGCGGGTCACCGGGCTCACCGGGTCCGTCGGGCTCGCCGCGTCCAAGATGCTGGCGAAGATCGCCTCCGAGGAGGCCAAGCCGAACGGGCTCGTGCTGATACGGCCCGGAACCGAGCGGGCGCTGCTCGGCCCGAAGTCCGTACGGATCCTGCCCGGGGTCGGGCCTGCCACCGGTGACCATCTGCGGCGGGCCGGCATCCTCACCGTCGCGGAGATCGCGGAGGCGGGGGAGGACGAGCTGGTGCGGCTGCTCGGGAAGTCGCACGGGGCGCATCTGTATGCCATGGCACTGGCGCATGATGAGCGGCCCGTCGTCGCCGAGCGGGACTCCAAGTCCGTGTCGGTCGAGGACACGTACGACGTGGACATCCACGAGCGGGTACGGGTGCGGGCCGAGGTGCAGCGGCTCGCCGACCGGTGTGTGGAGCGGCTGCGGGCGGCCGGGCGGTCGGGGCGGACCGTGGTCCTGAAGGTGCGGCGCTACGACTTCTCCACGCTGACGCGCTCCGAGACGCTGCGGGGGCCCACGGACGACCCCGGGGTGGTGCGGGAGGCTGCCGCGCGGCTTCTGGAGGCCGTGGACACGACGGGCGGGGTGCGTCTGCTCGGGGTCGGCGTGAGCGGCCTCGCCGACTTCACGCAGGAGGACCTGTTCGCGCAGGCGGCTGCCGCCGAGGAGGAGGGGCGGGGTGCGCGGGACGCGGAGCTTGAGGTGCCGGAGGAGCGGGCCGAGCCGGTGGAGGTGCCTGCCGTGCCTGCCGTGCCGGTCGAGCGGCGGTACATGGCCGGGAACGACGTCCGGCACGCGGAGTACGGTCCCGGCTGGGTCCAGGGGAGCGGCCTCGGGCGGGTGACGGTCCGCTTCGAGACCCCGTACGAGGAGGTCCCCGGCCGGGTACGGACGTTCCTGGTGGACGACCCGCTGCTGGAGCCGGCGGATCCGTTGCCGCTGGTGGAAGGGGTGGAAGGGGTGGAGGAGCCGGGGGTGCGGGAGGTGTCCTGAGGGGCGGCATGGGAGGGGGCGCTGGAAAGTGCCGCGGGGTGTGTGGGGCGCTGCTGGGCGCGGCCCAGGGGTGGAGGGTCACCGGGTCCGGGGTGGCCGCTTTCGAGGGGGCTCGGAGTGCGGTGTCGGCGGCGGGGCCGGGCGCTGCGTAAGGGTGGCCGGTCACCGGAATCTCGGGGCGGCCTCTTCCGGGGCCCGAGCGCAGTCTCGGCGGCGGAGGCCTGGGATGGCCGGCCACCCGGATTCAGGGAGGCCATTTCGCAGGGGCTGGAGCCGCGTTCGGTGGCGGGCCTGGCCGCCAAGGGAAGGGGCGAAGCAGGGCGCCGGTCACGGTGGAGGCGGGGCAGTCGCTTCCGAGGCTCGGAGTGCGGTGTCAGCGGTGAGGCGCTGGGCGCTTGGTGAGGGGCGGGCGGGCACCGGGGCCGGGGCGATCGATGCCGAAGGGCTCGGAGTGCTGTGTCAGCCGCGAGGCGCCGGGCGCTTGGTGAGGGGCGGGCGGGCACCGGGGCCGGGGCGATCGATGCCGAGGGGCTCGTGGGGCGGTGTCCGTGGTGGGGCCTGGCTGTCGGGTGAGTGAGGTGTGAGGCAGGGTGCCGGCGGTGAGGTCGGCGTTGTCGAGCAGCAGTGGGACGGAGTCGCAGCGGCGGGGGCCTGGCCGCTGGAGGCTGGAGGCTGGGGTTAGGGGTGTTCGGGGTCGGGGGTTGCTATGTGGCCGAAGGTGGTGTCCGGGGGTGGTGGGACCGTCGTGTCCAGGCCGTAGTGGTGGTAGAGCTGGAGTTCTTGCTGGGGGGAGAGGTGGCGGCCCACGCCGAAGTCGGGGGAGTCCTTGATCAGGGCGCGTTCGAAGGGGACGCGCAGGGTGCCGTCGACGAGGTGGCTGGGGGCCAGCGGGATGAAGGCGTCGCGGCTGAAGAGGCCGGTGCGTATCGCCGCCCATTCCGGGATGCCGGTGGCGTCGTCGAGGTAGACCTCGTCGATCGTGCCGATCTTGGTTCCGTTGCGGTCGAACGCTTTGCGGCCGATCAGGTTGCGCGGATCGATGTCGGTCTGCACGGGCCCTCCAGCAGGTCGCGACTCGTCGGGAAACGCTACAGACTCGCTCGAGCGGTGGCGACGAACTGGTCCATAAGCGCTACGAAATCGGTGGTAAGCACTACGAAAGAGCACTTCTGACAAGGCGGCCACTCGGGGGCTTTGGTCATACTGCCGCTGGTACGCTGGCAAGCGGCTGCTGACCCTGTGCGGGAGAGTCTCCGACCGAGGTCGGAGGCGCCGAAGGAGCAAATCCTCCCCGGAATCTCTCAGGCCCACGTACCGCACGGACGAGGTCACTCTGGAAAGCAGGGCGGGGGCACGTGACCCACCCTCACCGACGGTGAAAGCCGGCGTGTTCCGTACAGCGTTCGACAGGTGTACGGGGCGGGCCGGTGAAGCTCTCAGGTTGAGATGACAGAGGGGGAGGCCGTCCGGGCACCCGCGCCGTGGTGCCCCTCGCAGGTCGTAGTGACCAGGAGGCCTCCGCAATGACCGCCAACCGCACTCCGCTTTCCGCCCTTGAACAGGGGATCCCGTTCGAGCAGCGCCACATCGGTCCGGATGACGCCGCGCAGGCCAAGATGCTCGCGCAGGTCGGCTACGGCTCGCTCGACGAGCTGACGGCGGCCGCGGTGCCGGATGTGATCAAGAGCGCCGAGGCGTTGGAGCTGCCCGCCGCCCGGACCGAGGCCGAGGTCCTCGCCGAGCTGCGCTCCCTCGCCGACCGCAACCAGGTGCTCGGTTCGATGATCGGCCTCGGCTACTACGGGACGTTCACGCCGCCCGTCATCCTGCGCAACGTCATGGAGAACCCCTCCTGGTACACGGCCTACACGCCCTACCAGCCGGAGATCTCGCAAGGCCGCCTCGAGGCGCTGCTCAACTTCCAGACGATGGTCGCGGAGCTGACCGGACTGCCGACCTCCGGCGCCTCGCTGCTCGACGAGGGCACCGCCGCCGCCGAGGCCATGGCCCTGTCGCGGCGCATTGGCAAGGTCAAGAACGGCGTGTACGTGGTCGACGCCGACGCGCTGCCGCAGACCACCGCCGTGATACAGACGCGCGCCGAGCCGACCGGCGTCGAGATCGTCGTCGCCGACCTCAGTGACGGCATCCCCGCCGAGGTCGCGGAGCGCGGTGTCGTCGGCGTGCTCGTGCAGTACCCGGGCGCCTCCGGTGCCGTGCGCGACATCAAGCCCGTGATCGACCAGGCGCACGACCTCGGCGCCGTCGTCACCGTCGCCGCCGACCTGCTCGCCCTCACGCTGCTCACCTCGCCCGGCGAGCTGGGCGCCGACATCGCGGTCGGCACGACCCAGCGGTTCGGCGTCCCGATGGGCTTCGGCGGTCCGCACGCCGGATACATGGCCGTGCGCGAGAAGTTCGCCCGCTCCCTGCCCGGCCGCCTCGTCGGTGTCTCCGTCGACGCCGACGGCAACAAGGCGTACCGCCTCGCCCTGCAGACGCGCGAACAGCACATCCGCCGCGAGAAGGCCACGAGCAACATCTGTACGGCGCAGGTCCTGCTCGCCGTCATGGCCGGCATGTACGCCGTCTACCACGGGCCCGACGGCCTGCGCTCCATCGCACAGCGCACCCACCGCTACGCCACCCTCCTCGCCGCCGGTCTGACGGCGGGCGGCGTCGAGGTCGTGCACGGGACGTACTTCGACACCGTGACCGTACGGGTACCGGGTCAGGCCGCTCAGGTGGTGCGGGCCGCGCGCGAGCGCGGGGTCAACCTGCGCCAGGTTGACGCCGACCACGTCTCCGTGGCCTGCGACGAGACCACCACCCGCAGCCAGCTGCACATCGTCTGGGGCGCCTTCGGCGTCGAGGGGGACATCGAGGCGCTGGACGCCGAGGTCGCCGACGTGCTGCCCGCGTCGGCGCTGCGCGGCGACGAGATCCTTACGCATCCCGTCTTCCACCAGCACCGCTCCGAGACCGCGATGCTGCGCTACCTACGCAGGCTCGCCGACCGTGACTACGCGCTGGACCGCGGCATGATTCCGCTGGGCTCCTGCACGATGAAGCTGAACGCGACGACCGAGATGGAGCCGGTGACCTGGCCCGAGTTCGGCCAGCTGCACCCCTTCGCCCCGGCCGAGCAGGCGCAGGGCTACCTGACGCTCATCACGGAGCTGGAGGAGCGCCTCGCCGAGGTCACCGGGTACGACAAGGTGTCGCTGCAGCCGAACGCCGGTTCGCAGGGCGAGCTGGCCGGTCTTCTCGCCGTCCGCGGCTACCACCGCGCCAACGGCGACGAGCAGCGCACCGTCTGCCTCATCCCGTCCTCCGCGCACGGCACCAACGCCGCGAGCGCCGTGATGGCCGGCATGAAGGTCGTCGTCGTGAAGACCGCCGACGACGGCGAGATCGAAGTCGAGGACCTGCGCGCCAAGATCGAGCAGTACGCCGACGAGCTGTCCGTGCTCATGATCACGTACCCGTCGACGCACGGCGTCTTCGAGGAGCACGTCGCTGACATCTGCGCCGCCGTGCACGACGCGGGCGGCCAGGTCTACGTGGACGGCGCCAACCTCAACGCGCTGGTCGGGCTCGCCAAGCCGGGGCACTTCGGCGGCGACGTCTCGCACCTGAACCTGCACAAGACGTTCTGCATCCCGCACGGCGGCGGCGGCCCCGGCGTCGGTCCCGTCGGTGTGCGCGCGCACCTCGCGCCGTACCTGCCGAACCACCCGATGCAGCCGGCCGCGGGCCCCGAGACCGGCGTCGGCCCGATCTCGGCCGCGCCGTGGGGCTCGGCCGGCATCCTCCCGATCTCCTGGTCGTACGTGCGGCTCATGGGCGGCGAGGGTCTCAAGCGGGCGACGCAGGTCGCCGTGCTCTCCGCCAACTACATCGCCAAGCGGCTCGAACCGCACTTCCCGGTGCTGTACACCGGCCCCGGCGGGCTCGTCGCGCACGAGTGCATCATCGATCTGCGGCCGCTGTCGAAGGCGACCGGCGTGACCGTCGACGACATCGCCAAGCGCCTCATCGACTACGGGTTCCACGCGCCGACCATGTCGTTCCCGGTGGCGGGGACGCTGATGATCGAGCCGACCGAGAGCGAGGACATCGACGAGCTCGACCGGTTCTGCGACGCGATGATCGCCATCCGCGGCGAGGTCGACCGGGTCGCCTCCGGCGAGTGGCCGGCGGACGACAACCCCCTGCGGAATGCTCCGCACACGGCCGGGATGCTCGGTTCCGAGTGGGCGCACGCGTACAGCCGCGAGGAAGCGGTCTTCCCTGCGGGTGTTGCTGCCTCTGACAAGTACTGGCCGCCTGTCCGGCGTATTGACCAGGCCTTCGGTGACCGGAATCTGGTGTGTTCGTGCCCGCCCTTGGACGCCTACGAGGCGTGAGGGCTTGGGTGACTGCGCGGCCAGCCGTTCGTCGTGGCTGGGCGCGCAGTTCCCCGCGCCCCTGGGGCGCTTGCCCCTAGGCCGCTGTTACTACTGCCAGCGGGCGGTGCGGGGCGATGATCGTGCCGTTGGGGAGGAGTTCCCCGGTGTCCTCGAAGAGCAGAACCCCGTTGCACAGCAGGCTCCAGCCCTGCTCCGGGTGGTGAGCCACCGGAAGGGCGGCCTCCCTGTCCGCGGATTCTGCTGTGGGGCACGACGGCTGGTGCTGGCACATGGGTAGGTTCTTTCGCTGCGTAGTGATCTCGATGATGTCGGCGTCTGTGCTGCGGCGTGAACTCTTGTTCATGGCCGCCCCCGTTTCGGTCGGTCCGGAACCCAGTGTTGCCCTGTGGGCGTCAATCCGCAGGGATTTCGTAGCAGCGGTCCTCACTGGATTCAGACGCGTCACCCTTGCGGGCGGTTCAGTCCAACTGCACGGCCTCTTCGGGTGGTTCGGGGTGGCCGGAGCGGACTAGTCCGCCGGGACAGGTTCTGGTCCGGTGGTGGCATGGCTGTGCCCCGCGGCCGGACGGCGTCGGCGCGGGGCACAGGGTGCGCGCGGGACTACGCGAGCAGGGCGGCTCGCGACGGGGTCAGGCGCAGGGCCAGGACCGGGAGGAGTTCCGCGACACGGTGCGGGCGGTGGGCGGCTATGCCCGGTGGCGCGGGTGCGAGGGGGACCAGGATGTCGTCGGCCGCCGGGATGCCGTCGGCCGTGTCCGCCGTGTGGTCGCCGTGCAGCCACAGGGTGAGCATGTACAGCTCCGGGACCGAGAGCAGCCGCGGCTGGTAGGTGCCCGGCAGGGGTTCGGCCTGGCGCAGGGCGCGCTCGGTGGACTTCACGTAGGGGCCTTCGAAGAAGTGCGAGAAGGCCCAGCCGTCCGGGGTGAGCATGGTGTCGGCGGCGGCCACCGCCCGGTCGCCGCAGCGGACCAGGAAGCGCCAGCCGGTGAGGCGGGCGGGCGAGGGCAGGCCGCCCGCGGCGGTGGTCTCGGTGATGCGGTCCAACACGTAGACGGGCAGGGGGAGTTCGGGGTTCACGGGGCCCTGCGCGGCGCGCAGGGACGGGGTGCGGGCCTCACGGACCGCGGTGGGGGAACCCAGAGCGGTGAGGACGGTACGGAGAGCGGGCGCGGGAGCCGGGGGGACATGCAGCGGCATGGTGGGTCGCCTCTCATTCGACAGGCACGTGGTGCGAGGGCGGTGCGGGAAGAGCGGACGGCGCTGTCTGCTGCTCGGTGCGCGGAAGTGCGCTGCGTTACGCGAATCAGAGGGGGCGGGGGCCTCGGCACTGGCGCCAACTCTCTGTCTCGTCCGCGGAGTTTATACGACGCGTGTTCACACGATGTTTCCGCTAGCAGTGCGTCAGGTGTCCGCAAGGTGCCTTCAGGACGTCACCCGGACGGTGTTTTGTCGGTGTCACGCCGATTTCTCGCGGACCTCGCCCTCTTGACCTGCACTTTGCCCGTTCGGGCGGACGGCTGAATCTCGTCGGCGTTTTTTACCAGATGTTCGTAGATGAATCTGCGAAAAGCTGCATGCCTAGGGAATGTGCCTGGGGGTAAGCGCTGTGAGCGTACTGCTCCGTGGACCCGCGCGGGGCGTTATCGATCACATCTGTGGGGCATCATCCACCGTGACACGCGGCCGGATCATCGGGCTGCCCTGGCGAGGAAGGAAGCTCCCATGGGGGAGAAGGTCGCTGCGGGCGCGGTCGATCCGGCGGATCGGCGGCGCTACCGCCAGAAGGTGAAGGAGTGCCTGGAGGGGCTCGGGCGACTCCTGGAGGAGAAGCGGTTCGACCGCCCCAAAAACCTCATGGGACTGGAGATCGAGCTGAATCTCGCGGGGCCCGACGGGCTGCCGCGAATGATGAATGCGGAAGTTCTCGAACGCATCGCGAGCCGGGATTTCCAGACGGAACTCGCGATGTTCAATCTCGAAGTGAACATTGCCCCGCACCGGCTCGGCGGCCGCGTTCTCGACCAGCTCGCCGAGGAGCTGCGCACGGGCCTCAACTATGCCCACCGAAAGGCGAACGAGGTCCATGCGGGGATCGTGATGATCGGCATTCTGCCGACGTTGCAGCCCGACGATCTCGTCTCCGCGAACCTGTCGGACGTCGACCGCTACACCTTGCTCAACGAGCAGATGGTCGCCGCGCGCGGTGAGGAGTTCCAGCTCGACATCGACGGTGTGGAGCGCCTGACCACCACGTCCTCCTCGATCGTGCCGGAGGCGGCCTGCACGTCCGTTCAGCTGCACCTCCAGGTCACGCCGAACCGGTTCGCCGCGGTGTGGAACGCGGCGCAGGCGGTCGCCGGGGTGCAGATCGCGATGGGGGCCAATTCGCCGTTCCTCTTCGGGCGCGAGGTGTGGCGGGAGTCGCGGCCCCCGCTGTTCCAGCAGTCCACGGACGTGCGCCCGCCCGAGCTGCAGGCGCAGGGGGTAAGGCCGCGCACCTGGTTCGGGGAGCGGTGGATCGACTCGGCGTACGACCTGTTCGAGGAGAACCTGAAGTACTTCCCGCCGCTCCTTCCCCTCCTGGACGACGAACAGCCGCTCGAGGTGCTCGACAAGGGCGGCGTGCCGACCCTCGCCGAGATGGTCCTGCACAACGGCACCGTGTACCGCTGGAACCGGCCCGTCTACGACATCGCCGACGGCGTCCCGCACCTGCGCGTGGAGAACCGCGTGCTGCCGGCCGGGCCCACCGTCACCGATGTCGTCGCCAACACCGCCTTCTACTACGGGCTCGTACGGGCGCTCGCGGAGGAGCCGCGCCCGGTGTGGTCGCGGCTGTCGTTCGACGCCGCCGCGCGCAACTTCGACACCGCCTGCCGCCTCGGGATCGACGCGCATCTGGAGTGGCCGCGCCAGGGCAGGCGCGGCGGCACCGAGCAGGTGGCGGCCACCACCCTCGTACGGGACGAGCTGCTGCCGCTCGCGGCGGCCGGGCTCGACGCGTGGGGGGTCGAACCCGCCGACCGCGACTTCTACCTCGGTGTCATCGAGGGGCGCTGCGAGCGGCGGATGAACGGCGCGTCCTGGCAGGCGGCGACGTACCACCGGGCCCTGGAGAGCGGCCTGGAGCGGGAGGCGGCGCTCGCGGCGACCACGCGCCGGTACGCCGAGCTGATGCACTCGGGGGAGCCCGTGCACACCTGGCCCGTGGGCCTGCCGACGCCCGCTGTCCCGCTCGGCTGAGCGAGTCCCGGGCACGGTGGTCAGTTGCTCTTGGCGCCCGCCTGGACGATGGCCTTGAGGATGACCTGCTGGATGTCGGCCGGGTCGCTGACCTGGTGGCCGGAGCCGCCGGTCGCCTCGGCGATCTGCTCGACCTCGTCCTTGTCGGTGTCC
>NZ_JAOCNE010000013.1:280675-431181 GCF_056172735.1 Streptomyces sp. R818 | reverse complement strand
CGTCGCGATGGCCACCGAACGGCCCCGCGAGCGGGGGCGCGGGTCGGCCTCGGCCGACCCGTGTGCGTCGGGCATGCTGCTGTGACGTCCCATGACGGTGGTGCCCCTCCCTGAGCCGAATAGGCAGTTGCGATATAAGCGGTGGAGCAAGGAGGGGAGAGGTGCGCCGGACTGCGGCGTCCGCCCCCTCGGCCTCGCACGCGATCTTCGTACCTGCATTCGAGACCCTAGCGGGGCGGCGTGGGGGATGCGGCGGGATTACCCAAGTAAGGCAGGTGTGCAGGTGGAGGCGGGAACGGTGGCTGATTCTCTTCCCGACGGGGGGCTTTCGCGACGATTCTTGCGGGACGAGACACTCCTCGTCCTGGGTCTTTCGCTCGGCGCGAGCGGGGTGTCCGCGCTGATCAGCTTTGTGGGCTCGGTCACCAAGCCGGGCGGCCTCAAGGACCAGGCGGCCACGCTCAACGCGTCGGCGGCCCCCGGCAGGCCGTGGCTCGATCTCGCGTGGCAGCTCTTCGGGATCGCGAGCGCGCTGGTGCCCGTCGCACTCGTCGCGCACTTCCTGCTGAGGGAGGGCGGGAGCCTGCGCACGATCGGCTTCGACCGGACGCGGCCGTGGTTCGACGGGGTGCGCGGCACCGCGCTCGCCGCCGTCATCGGCTCCACCGGCATCGCCTTCTACCTCGCGGCGCGCGGCCTCGGCTTCAACCTGACGGTGGTGCCGGAGGCGCTGCCCGACGTGTGGTGGAAGTACCCGGTGCTGATCCTGTCGGCGGTGCAGAACGCCGTACTGGAAGAGGTCATCGTCGTCGGGTATCTGCTGCGCAGGCTCGGGCAGTTGGGGTGGACGCCCGGCACGGCGCTGGTCGCGTCGTCCGTGCTGCGCGGCTCGTACCACCTGTACCAGGGCATCGGCGGGTTCTTCGGCAACCTCGCGATGGGCGTCGTCTTCGCCTACCTGTACCGGCGGTGGGGGCGGGTCGGGCCACTGGTCGTGGCCCACTCCCTGTTGGACATCGGCGCGTTCGTCGGATACGCGCTGCTCGCGGGCAAGGTGGACTGGCTGCCCACCGCCTGAGCGCTACACCAGCAGTTCGCCCTCGATGGTCGTGACGGCGCGGCCGCCGAGCAGCGTGCGTTCGCCGCGCAGGTCGACGCGGACCAGGCCGGTGCGCGCCGACGCCTGCAGACCGGTGAGGACGGTGCGGCCGAGGCGTCGCGCCCAGAACGGGGCGAGGGCCGTGTGCGCGCTGCCGGTCACCGGGTCCTCGTCGACCCCGACGCCCGGGAAGAAGCAGCGCGAGACGAAGTCGTAGCCCTGTGACGGGTCCTCGGCGCGGGCCGTCGCGATGATGCCGCGCGCGGAGAGCCCGACGAGCGCCTTGAGGTCGGGGGCGAGGGCCCGGACCGTCTTCTCGTCGGCCAGTTCGACCACCAGGTCGCCGACGAGACGGCCCGTGTCGTGCACGGAGAGCGGCGCGGCACCGAGCGCCTCGGCGAGCCCGTCCGGCGCGGGTTCCTCCGTCAGCGGGGCCGTCGGGAAGTCGAGGGTGTACGAGCCGTCCTCGCGCGGGGCCGCGACGAGGACGCCGCTGCGCGTGGCGAACCGGACCGGGCCGTCGGCCGCCCCCGTGGAGTGCAGGACGTGCGCGGTGGCGAGCGTGGCGTGGCCGCACATGTCGACCTCGGTGCCGGGGGTGAACCAGCGCAGCGCCCAGTCCGCGTCGCCGCCCTCCGGCAGCGGGTGCGCGAAGGCGGTCTCGGCGTGGTTGACCTCGATGGCGACGCTCTGGAGCCGGGCATCGTCCGGGAAGGCGTCGAGGAGCACGACCCCCGCGGGGTTGCCCGCGAAGGGGCGGTCGGTGAAGGCGTCGACGATACGAATACGCATGCCTCGGACGCTAAGCGGGACCGTTGAAGTTGGGTGTGTTGGGTAGGCGCCCCGTGGGAGGGACGCCATGGGGAAAAACCTCCGAGTGGAACTGAGTGACGATCAGCGCCGTGAGCTGCACGGACTGCTGGCTCGCGGTGATCTGACCGCGTATACCCGGCAGCGGGCTGAGTGCATCCGGTTCCTCGACCGTGGCAGAAGCACGGCCGAGGTCGCCGACCTGCTGGAATGCCACCCGGTCACGGTCCGGACCGCGGTCCACCGCCTTCAAAAGGGCGGAATAGCAGGCCTGCGCGATGCCCGACGTCCCGGCCGTCCAGCCCGGCTTCTCACCCCGCAGGACCGAGCCGCACTGGGCGAGCTGCTGGATGAGTCCGCCGCGGCGGGGACTACGTGGAGTACGCCGGGCCTGTGCGACTGGCTGAAGGCGGAACGCGGGGTGGAGATCTCCACGGACTGGCTGGCCGAGCTGCTGCACCGGGAGGGTTTCCGCTGGAAACGCACCCGCGACAGCATGCGGCACAAGGCCGACCCCGTCCTCCAGCAGACCGCCCGGGCCCAGCTGGAGGACTTGCGGCCTTACGGCTGGAGGCGAACGCCGGCCGGCGCGACCTGATCTACCTGGACGAGTCCGGCTTCGCTCCCACCATGCCCACCGGATACACCTGGTCACGCCTCGGACAGCGCGCCGTGGTGGCGAAGGAAGACACCCGCGGCCGCCGGGTCAACGTCCTGGGCGCGCAGATCGTCGGCATCGAGCCGGACCTGCTCTGGCAGCACACCGATGGCAAAATCGATGCCCGCATGCTGCTGGACTTCGTCTGCGTCCGCCTGGCGGGCCTGGGCGGCGGCGCGAGCGTGCTCGAGCTGGCTGCCGACGGCGTCGGAGTCGATGCGATCCCGCTCTGGTGCCGCCGACGGCCGTGCACCGTCGTCCTGGACAACGCCTCCGCACACGTGGCCAAGGCGTTCAAGGGCCGCCGGCGACAACTCGCGAAGATCGGAGTGGAGCTGTTCTACCTGCCGCCCTACAGCCCGGAGTTGAACGATATCGAGCTGGTCTGGCGGCAGGCGAAGTACGCGGACTATCCACAACGCACCCAGACCAGCACCGACGACATCGGCCAGGCCGTCGACCAGGCCCTGACCCGCCGACGCAATCGGATCCGCACATCAGCAGGGAACTTCACCCAGGCCGCTTAGACGACCCCGCGCTCTCCTGACCAAGGCCAATCCGGCGCCGATGGCCCTGTTTTCTGGTGTTCCCGGCGAGGGGTTGTCATGCGACTGCTTCCGATATATCGTTGAGACATCGCGATCGGTTGATGATCGCGACTGTCGAAACCCACGATCAGTGACGAAAGGACTGATTCCCATGCGTACCCACGGACACGACCATGGACATGGACACTACGGACCCGGCCGCGAAGGCCGGGGCGGATTCGAGCGCGGCGGCTTCGAGGGCCGGCGCGCGTTCGGGCCCTTCGGACCCGGCTTCGGGCCTGGACCCTGGGGCGGACGCGGCGGCCGCGGAGGCGGGCCCCGGGGGCGAGCGCGCCGCGGTGACGTGCGCGCCTCGATCCTGGCCCTCCTCAAGGACCGCCCGATGCACGGCTACGAGATGATCCAGGAGATCGCCGAGCGCAGCGGCGGCGCGTGGAAGCCCAGCCCGGGCTCCGTCTACCCGACGCTCCAGCTGCTCGAGGACGAGGGCCTGATCGCCAGCGCCAGCGAGGGCGGCAAGAAGCTCTTCTCGCTCACCGACGAGGGCCGCACCGCCGCCGAGGAGGGCCCCGAGGCCCCCTGGGAGGAGGCCGGCCGCGGCGTCGACTGGGACGCCATGAACGAGATCCGGCAGGCCGGCTTCGGTCTGATGGAGGCGTTCGGCCAGGTCTGGAAGACCGGCAGCAAGGACCAGCGCGAGAAGGCGCTCACCGTGATCAACGAAGCGCGCAAGAAGCTGTACCTGATCCTCGCCGACGAGGACTGAGCCCGTGCGGGCTCGGCCACCAGGAGACAGAGCGCGCGAGAGGCGCCCCGTACGTCACGTACGGGGCGCCTCTTCGTGTACGGGTCAGGTCACCAGCGCGGCCAGTCTGCGCAGGGACTCCTGGAGCGCGGCCGTCGCCGAGTCCTTCAGCTTGCCCGCCATCAGGGAGACGGCGGCGCCGGTGAACTCGCCGTCCGCGCGGATCGTCGTCGTCGCGTCCCCGTCGGGCGTGAGGGTGTAGCGCGTTCCGACGTGCACGCCCATCGGGCCCTTCCCGCCGATCGCGAACGTGCGCGGGCCCACCAGCTCCTCGGTCCAGAGCACCTCGGCCGGGAACCCCATCAGCTTCATGTTCTCCGCGAACTGCCCGCCCACCTCCAGGGCGGTGGGGGCGCCCTTGGGGAAGTCGGTGTGCGTGGCGTTCCACTCCCCGTACGCGGTGAAGTCGGTGAGCTGTGCCCAGACCTTCTCGACGGGCGCCTCGATGCGTGCTTCCGCGCTGACCTCGGCCATCCGGCACCCCTTCGGCAGATGTGGCGTGTGTCGCGGAAAGTAGCCGTCCGGCCTCGAACATTCAATACTGATGAACCGTCAGGAAGGTCGGATGCGTTCGATCCGTGCCGCGTCGAACACGTCGTACGCGCGTGGGTGCGGACCCTCGTCGTGGCAGTGCCAGGCGTCCCAGAACAGGTCGGCGGGGAGCGCGTCGGGCGGGGCGTACACCCGGTACGCGTACTGCCTGCCGTCGACCGCGGGCAGGGTCACCATCCAGCACCCGCTCTCCATGTCTGTGACGGACGAGCGGGGCGGGGGTGGTGGTTGCCTCTCCTCCTTGAGGAGGAGGCGCCGGGAGCGTGTGCCCACCTTGTGTCGGACGCGAAGATGCTCCTCACCGGCGATGTTCCTGTGCATCAGGGCTGATGGGGTGGGGTACGTGCAGAGCCCTACCCCGTCGAACGCCCCCGCCGCCCCGCTCAGTGACGAGCTGGCCCTGGTGGTCGCGGGGGCCCGGCGGCGTGCGCTGCGGGACGGCGACCGGCAGATCGACACGGCCCATCTGCTGCACTCGCTCCTTGAGGCCGACGCCGAGGTGCGGGCGGCCTTCGACGACAAGGGGCAGGTCGCCCGGCTCCTCGGCTATCTCGTGCAGCGCAGCATCGGCTACGGGCTGCAGTGGCAGGGTGCCGTGGAGGATTCCGGCGCGGTGCCGGTCGTCGGGGGAGCGCCGGGCTGGTCGCCGCGGGTCGCTGCGGCGGTGCGGGCGGGCGATGAGCGGGCCGCGGCGCGCGGGGGCGAGCGGGCCCGCGGGGTGGACGTCCTCGCGGCGCTCGCGGCGGACGCAGAGTGCCGGGCGGTGGAGGTGCTCGGGCGCGCGGGGGTGGATGTGGCGCGGTTGCGCGGGCGGCTCGGCTGAGCCTGAACGTGCGATGACGCGCGGCCGGGCCCGTCCTGCGTCCGGCCTGTGAGACAGGGGTCATCGGGGATGACGGTGCTGACTCGCCCTGTCATGATGTGCCGGTGCATGGGTCAAAGGGGTCTCAGGAGAGTCGGGGAACCAGCGGGCGCGGCTTCGGCCTCGGGCTCGCACTGGTCTCCGCGCTCGCGTTCGGCGGCTCGGGCGTCGCGGCGAAACCGCTGATCGAGGCGGGGCTCGATTCCCTCCACGTGGTGTGGCTGCGGGTCGCGGGCGCCGCGCTCGTCATGCTGCCCGTCGCCTGGCGCCACCGCGCCCTCGTGCGGCGCAGGCCCCTGCTGCTCCTCGGGTTCGGACTGCTCGCCGTCGCCGGTGTGCAGGCCTGCTACTTCGCGGCGATCTCCCGCATCCCGGTCGGCGTGGCCCTGCTCATCGAGTACCTGGCGCCCGCGCTCGTCCTCGGCTGGGTCCGGTTCGTGCAGCGCAAGCCGGTGACTCGCGCCGCCGCGCTCGGCGTCGTCCTCGCGGTCGGCGGACTCGCGTGCGTGGTGGAGGTGTGGGCGGGACTGAGCTTCGACGCGCTCGGGCTGCTCCTCGCATTGGCCGCCGCCTGCTGCCAGGTGGGCTACTTCGTCCTGTCCGACCAGGGCAGCGACGCGGGTGCCTCCGGCGGTGAGGTGCCCGACCCGTTCGGCGTCATCGCGTACGGGCTGCTCATCGGCGCCGTCGTGCTGACCGTCGTCGCCCGGCCCTGGGGCATGGACTGGTCGGTGCTCGCGGGCGACGCCACGATGAACGGCACCGGCGTTCCCGCCTGGCTGCTGCTCTGCTGGATCGTGCTGCTCGCCACCGTCGTCGCGTACGTCACCGGGGTGGTGTCCGTACGGCGGCTCTCGCCGCAGGTGGCCGGGGTCGTGGCGTGCCTGGAGGCGGTGATCGCGACCGTGCTGGCATGGGTCCTGCTCGGCGAGCACCTGTCGGCGCCGCAGCTGTTCGGCGGTGCGGTGGTGCTGGTCGGGGCGTTCATCGCGCAGTCCTCGAAGCCGGCGGCTCCCGCACCCGAGCCGGCCGGGGCGGAACCGGCGGAAACCTCGTTGTCCCGGTCGGGCGGCGCGGTCTAGGCTCCGGATCATGCACGCACGCGCACTCGTTCTGCCGCCTCCGGGGGCCTAGGGCCCGTCCGTCCGGTTGCCGTTGATGGCGACCGGACGGACCCGGGGCGTCACGTCCGGCGATCCGTTCCGCCGCCGTGAGAGGAGACCGGCACCCTCGGTGGGTGCCGGTCCGCACGGTGCTGCCGGTCCGCCGGGGCGTCCAGGGGCGGCGTCGATCTCTTCCGGCCGTCGGTCACGACCGTGGCCGTGCCGTGTCCGGAGGGATCCGCCGACGGGCCCGTTCGCGGGCGGCCCGGGTCTCGTGGCTGTCCGCGCAGGACGGTCCGTGTCCCCGGGCCTCGCCGCGGCGGGGTCCCTTCCGTGGAGATCCACGTGTCGCATGATGTCCAGGCCGGCTCAGCCGCGCCTTCTTCCGAAGCCTGTTCCGCTGTCCCGTCGGCTGTCCCGTCCGCTGTCCCCTCCGCGACTCGACTGCCCGTCGGGCGCGGCCTGTTGTACCTCGTCGTCGCCGGTGTCGCCTGGGGCACCGCGGGCGGCGCCGCCTCCGTCGTGTTCCGGCTGAGCGATCTGGGGCCCGCCGCCCTGTCGTTCTGGCGGTGTCTCGGAGGGCTCGTCCTGCTCGTGGGCGCCCGGGTGGTGCGGCGCGGGCCGGCATCCGCACCGGCGGGCGAACCGCTCGGCCGCAGGAGTGTCCGGTACGTCGTGCTCGGGCTGTGCCTGGCCGTGTTCCAGACCGCCTACTTCGCCGCTGTCGGGGCGACGGGCCTCGCCGTCGCCACCGTCGTCACGCTCGGCGCGGGCCCGGTGCTCATCGCGCTCGGCGCCCGGTCGGCCCTGGGGGAGCGGCTCGGGCGCGGCGGAGTCATCGCCGTCGCGGGCGCGCTCGGCGGGCTCGCCGTGCTGGTCCTGGCCGGCGGCGGCGCGACCGTACGCCCGGTCGGTGTGCTGTGGGCGCTCGTCTCCGCGGCCGGGTACGCCGTGATGACGCTGCTCACCCGGTGGTTCGGCCGGGCGGGCCGCGCCGGTGACCAGCTCGGCACGACCGTGGCCACGTTCGCGGTCGCCTCGCTCGCGCTGCTGCCGCTCGGCGCGGCCGAGGGCCTGGTCCCGCACACGGCCAGGCCCGTGGAGATCCTGGTGCTCCTCGCGTACACCGCGTCCGTGCCGACGGCGCTCGCCTACGCCCTGTACTTCGCGGGCGCGGCCGTCGTCCGGTCGGCCACGGTGTCCGTGATCATGCTGCTCGAACCGGTCGCCGCGGCGCTCATCGCCGTGACGTTCCTCGGGGAGCGGCTGACCGCCGCCACCGTGACGGGCACCGCGCTGATGCTGGCCGCGGTGCTCGGCCTCGCGGTGGGGGAGGCGCGCTCCACCACGTAACGGATCAGGCCTCCCGGCGCCGCCGTCGCTGCCCCGCGAGCGCGGCGGCGTCACCGGGAGCGCCCCGGCCCGCGAGCCCCGCCGCGATCCGGTCCTGGACCTCCTCCGGTTTGTGCCCGGCGTACTTGAACTTCGCCCGTACGCCGGTCACTTCGAGCCGTATCCCGCGGATCCCGGCGAGCATCCGCCCGTACGGGGCCTCGCCCACCGCCGCCGTCGCGGAGAGGCCGGGCGGCTGGAAGTGGCCGACCTGGCGGTTGAGCAGCGCGGCCTTCTCCCCGGGGTCGTCCACGACGTGGGCGGTGCAGCGGAGCTGGACGGCGGTGTAGACGCTGGTCGGCGTCCCGTGCTCGGCGGGGGCGCCGGGCAGCGCCTGCCAGGGGCCGGGCACGTACGCGTAGTCGTCGACGACGCTGAGCAGCACGTCGGGGCTCGCGTCGAGCGCGGCCCAGAGCGGGTTCGGGCGTGCCAGATGGGCGACGGCCTCGCCGAACTCGCCGCCCGCCGACGGGTCGTAGGCGAAGTGCATCGGCTGCACGAAGGGCGGTTCGCCCGGGAGGCCGTTGACGGCGAGCTGGCCGAAGTCGTGTGCGGCGAGCCAGCGCTGCCACTCGGCGGTGGAGCGGGCCGCGTCCCACGGGTGGATCAGCATTCACAGTCCCCGCAGGTAGGCGGGGACCTCGACACCGTCGGCGAGGTCGTCGGCCGGGACGAGCGGGCCGTAGCCCGGCCGCAGCGGGACGACGCCGGTCCAGTGCGGCAGCTCCAGGTCCTCGGGCTCGTCGTTCGGGCCGCCGGTGCGGACCTTGGCCGAGACCTCGGCGAGGTCGAGGGCGAGCACGGCGGTCGCGGCCAGCTCCTTGGCGTTGGCCGGGCGGGAGTCGGCGGCGCGGCCCGGCACCACGTGGTCGACGAGCGCGTCGAGGGCGAGGCGCTTCTCTTCCGGGTCGGTGACCTGGTGCGCGACGCCGTGGACCACGACCGAGCGGTAGTTGATGGAGTGGTGGAAGGCCGAGCGGGCGAGGACGAGACCGTCGACGTGGGTCACCGTCAGGCACACCGGAAGCCCCGGGTCCTGCTGTCCGGCCATGCGCAGCGGGCGCGATCCCGTGGAACCGTGCACGTAGAGGCGTTCGCCGACCCGGCCGTAGAGGGTCGGAAGCACGACCGGGGCGCCGTCGCGCACGAAGCCGAGGTGGCAGACGTACGCCTCGTCGAGTATCGCGTGCACGAGCGCGCGGTCGTACGCGGCACGCTTCGCGGAGCGGGTCGGTACCGTGCGGGCCGTCGGGGCGTAGGCGTTCTCAGACGTGGCGGCCGGCGACTCAGGGGCGACGCTCATGTTGCGGACTCCATTGCACTAGTGCAAACTGTGGTTTGTGCTAGGAGAGTATCCGATCGAAGGGCGGCGCGCCGCCGAGATTTCGGCGAGCGTGGAGCGCGCGGTGGCCGCGGGCGGTCTCGTGCCGGGTCAACTGCTGCCGCCCATGCGGGAGTTGGCGGAGCGGCTCGGGGTGAACCCGAACACGGTCGCGGCCGCGTACCGCACCCTGCGCGAGCGCGGGGTCATCGAGACCGCGGGCCGGCGGGGCAGCCGTGTACGCCCGAAGCCCGCCACGACCGCGCGCGAGCACATCCGGGTGGACGTGCCGCCGGGCGTGCGGGACGTGTCCGACGGCAATCCGGACACGGCGCTGCTGCCGTCCCTCACCGAGGCGTTCGCGGCGGCGGCCACCGTCGCGGACCGGGAGCCCGTGCTCTACGGCGATGACCCCCTGGAGCCCGCGCTCGTGCGCCGCGCGCGGGCCGATCTGGATCAGGACGGCGTGCCCGACGGTCCGGTGGCCGTCACGTCCGGATCGCTCGACGCGATCGAACGGGTGCTGGCCGCGCACCTGAAGGCCGGGGACGCCGTCGCGGTCGAGGACCCGGGCTGGGGCAGCATGCTGGACCTCGTACCCGCCCTCGGCCTGCGGATCGTGCCGGTCGGCGTGGACGACGACGGGCCGCTGCCCGCGGATGTCGAACGGGCGCTGCGCGAAGGGGCGCGGGCGCTCGTGGTCACCGACCGCGCGCAGAACCCGACCGGCGCGGCGGTGAGCGCGGCGCGCGCGAAAGACCTGCGCACGGTGCTCGCCGCGCACCCGGACGTGCTGCTCATCGAGGACGACCACGGGCACGGCATCGTCGACCTGCCACTGCGCCCGCTGGCCGGAACGGTCCGGCACTGGGCGTTCGTCCGCTCCGTCGCCAAGGCCTACGGCCCGGATCTGCGGCTCGCGGTGCTGACCGGCGACCCCGTCACCCTCGACCGGGTGCGCGGGCGCCAGCGGCTCGGCCCCGGCTGGGTCAGCCGGATCGTGCAGCGGGCGGTGGCCGGGCTGTGGGAGAGCGGCGCCGTGGACGCGCGGGCCGTCGCGGCGTCGTACGGCGAGCGGCGCGACGCCCTGATCGCGGCCCTCGCCGAGCGGGGCGTCGCCGCGCACGGCCGCAGCGGCATGAACGTGTGGGTGCCGGTCCCCGACGAGACCGGCGCGGTGGCCCGGCTCCTCCACGCGGGCTGGGCGGTCGCCCCGGGCGCGCGCTTCCGGATGGCGGCCGCGCCGGGCGTCCGGATCACCGTGAGCCGCCTGGATCCCGGGGAGGTCCGGGCGGTGGCGGAGGTCGTGGCGGCGGCAGTGGGGGCGGGGCCGGTGCGGTCCTACGCCTGAGGCTTCCGGGGCCCCCGGAGGCGGGGCTGGGTGAGCGCCGCGCCCGCAAGGACGATCACCGCCCCGACCGGCGTCGACCAGCTCAGGGACTCGCCCAGCACGGCGACACCGGCCGCGGTGGCGATCACCGGGATGAAGTACGTGACCATCTGCGCCGTCGTCGGGCCGACCTCGGCGACCAGGCCGTACTGGATGAGGACCGCGAGACCGGTGCCCAGGGCGCCCAGAGCGACGACCGACAGGAGCGGGACCACCGGGAACCCGTGCGGCCAGGACGTGAACAGCGGAGTGACGACGGCCAGTTGCACGGTGGCGAGCAGGAGCTGGGCGCCGGTCATCGACAGGTGGGAGCGGCCGGTGTGCGCGAGGGTGCGGCGGACGTAGATCCAGCCGACCGGGTAGCTGAACGAGGCGAGCAGCGCCATCACCGTGCCCGTCACGTCCAGGCCGTGGAAACCCTGCCAGATGCCGAGGACCGTGAGCACGCCCAGGAAGCCGAGGCCGAGACCCGCGACCCGGCGCCGCGTCGGCCGGTCCTCCGACAGTGCGACCAGGGAGAGCGCCATGCCCCACAGCGGGGACGTCGCGTTGCAGATCCCGGCGAGCGTCGAGGGGATCGTCTCCTCGGCGAACGCGAACAGGGAGAACGGGAGCGCGTTCAGGAAGAACGCCGCCACCGCCAGATGGCCCCAGGTGCGGGCACCGCGGGGCAGCCGCTCCCGCTTCACGGCCATCGCGGCGGCGAGCACGAGCGTGCCGAAGACCAGGCGGCCGAACGTCACCTGGAACGGGGCGTACCCGTCCGTGCCCACCTTGATGAGCAGGAAGCTGAAACCCCAGATCAGGGACAGCGCGCCGAAGCGGACGCGCCAGTCGAGGGCGCGGCGCGGCGGGGCGGCCGAAGGGGTGTCGGTGGTGGCGGCGGGTGCGGCGCTCGCCGGGGTCACGGTGCTCATGGGGACAAGAATCGCGCCTCGCTTCCTCGTAGCACAAGCGAGATTATGTGCCCGGTACCCATTAGCAGCGCTTACCTATAGCATCGTCGCCATGTTGAATCTGGAGCGGCTGCGCGTCCTCGACGCGCTGGCCCGGCACGGTTCGGTCAGCGGCGCCGCCGACGCGCTGCACGTCACGACGTCCGCCGTCTCGCAGCAGATGACGAAGCTGGAGCGCGAGGTCGGGCAGCAGCTCCTCGCCAAGCACGGGCGCGGGGTGCGCCTCACCGACGCGGGGCGGCTGCTCGCCGAGCACTCCGGGCGGATCCTGTCGCAGGTCGAGCTGGCCCAGTCCGATCTGGAGGCGCAGCGCGGGCAGGTCGTGGGGGAGCTGCGGCTCTCCGCGTTCCCGACCGCCGCGCGCGGCCTCGTCCCGGCCGCGCTCGCCGCCCTGCGCGCCGCGCACCCGCAGCTGCGCGTGCGCTCGCACGAGTCGGAGCCGGAGGCCGGTGTCGCCGGGGTGATCCGCGGCGACACCGACCTGGCCGTCGTGCTCGACTGGCACAACAAGCCGATGCCGCTGCCCGACGGCCTGGTCAAGGCGAGCGTCCTCGACGACCCGGCGGACATCGCGATGCCCGCCGGGCATCCGCTCGCGGACCGCGCCGAGGTCCGCCTGGAGGACTTCGCCGACGACGAGTGGATCACCTGGGGCGAGGGGGAGTTCTGCCACGAGTGGCTGCTGTTCACGCTCCGCGCGGGCGGCGTCGAGCCCCGCATCGGCCACATCGCCGCCGAGACCCACACCCAACTCGCGCTCGTCTCGGCCGGATTGGGTGTCTGCGTGGCCCCGCTGCTCGGCCGCGACCCGATGCCGCCCGGCGTGGTCACCGTCCCGGTCCGCCATCAGGTGCGGCGCCACGTCTACGTGGTCTGGCGCGCGGACGCCGACCGCCGCCCCTCGATCAGGGCGGCGGTGGAGGCGCTGCAGAAGGCGGGCGCGGATCTGGGGCAGTCGGCGGACCGGGGCTGACGCCGGCCGAGGGGCCTACAGCTCCGCCAGCTTCCGGAAGTCCCAGGAGGCGATCTTGTCCGGGGTGAGGCGGGCCCAGGCGTGCCGGCCGTCGTGGAACATCTCGGACATGCCGAAGTTCTTCCGGGCGAACAGCCGCTCCGGCGCTTCGAGTTCGGGACACGGCTCGCCCGTCCGGGGCGACTCGCCGACGAACTCGACGCGCCCGGACAACTCGGCGCCGCGCAGCTCCCCGTACTCCTCGCCCGCGTCGACCACCACGGCCACCCGCCCGTCGGCCCGCAGATCGGCCCAGCGGCGGCTGCGCGCGAGGGAGTACAGCCACAAGGAGGTGCCGTCCCACACGAACCACAGCGGGCTGACGTGCGGCATCCCGTCCGCCGACACCGTGGCCACCCGGCAGGTGCGCTGCTCGGTGAGGAACGAGTCCAGCTCCTGCGGGGTCATCATGATCTTGCGTCCCCGGCGCTGCTGGGTGGCGGCCATGGCGCTCCTTGTCCGTTGCGTCGTGCGAGGCGGATGGCTGACGGGGTGTCAGAAAAGCAGGATGCGGTCTCTTCCGTCCCCGCGCAATGGTGGCTAGTCTCCAGCCCTCGGGAAAGCCTCCGGGAGAGCCGAGAGCCTCCGGGAGAGCCGAGAGCCTCCGGGAGAGCCGAGAGCCTTCGGAAGAGCCGAGAGCCTTCGGGAAAACCTCCGGGAGCGAGGACGTACAGGAGGGGGGGGCCGCCATGCCGCCGCGCGAGGACCTGGCCGAGTGCTCGACCGCGCACGGTGCTGCTGACCGTCGAGTGCCAGCAGGGCGTCGTCGGCACCGACAGCGCCCTGCCCGAACTGGCCGACGCGGCGCGCACCTCGGGCGCGCTGGTCAATGTGGCCCGCCTCGTCGCCGCCGCCCACGAGAGCGGGGTCCAGGTGATGCACGCCGTGGCCGAGCGCCGCCCCGACGGCCGCGGCGCCAATCGCAACGCCCGCCTCTTCCGCGCCGCCGAACGCCTCCCCGTGCAGCAGCTCTCCGGGTCCAGGGCCGTCCGGATCGCCCCGCCCGTCGAGGTCGCCGACGAGGACCTCATCGTCCGGCGCCTGCACGGGCTCTCGCCGCTCGCGGGCACCGACGTGGATCCGCTCCTGCGCAACCTCGGCTGCCGCACGCTCCTCGTCACCGGCGTCTCCGCCAACGTGGCCATACCGAACGCGGTGTTCGACGCCGTGAACCTGGGCTACACCGTCGCCGTTCCCAAGGACGCCATCGCGGGGGTGCCCGCCGACTACACCCCCGCGATGGTCCGCAACACGCTCGCGCTCGTCGCCACCGTGGTGACGACGAGCGACGTGCTGGCCGCCTGGAAGCGGCCCAGGCGAGGGTGACCGGACCTAGGCGAGGGTGATCGACTCGCCGGTCACCGTGATCTGCTTCTCCGCCAGCGGGCGCGTGGCCGGCGGGTTCTTGACGCTGCCGTCCTCGATGGAGAACTTGCTGCCGTGGCACGGGCAGTCGATCGTGCCGCCCTCGACCTTGGTCACCGCGCACCCCTGATGCGTACAGGTGCTGGTGAACCCCTTGAACCGGCCCTTCGTCGGCTGGGTCACCACCACCCCCGCGTCGGCGAAGATCTTTCCGCCGCCCTCGGGGATGTCGGAGATCTTCGCCAGCTCCTGGCCACCGCCACCGCCGCCGCCGTCCGCCGACGAGGCGTTGCCCGCGGGCTCGGACGACCCGTCGTTCTCCGAGCCGCCGCACGCGGTCAGCGCCGCCGCGAGGCCCACCGCGCCGACCGCCGCGACGACGGTGCGGCGCGCGGGCGCCGGGCCCAGCGGCGCGGACATCCTTGGATCGGTCATGCTGTCGGTCCTTTCGACGGTCGGCTGGATCCCGTGGGGGTGCTCTCCCGTACGTGCGGTGATCCCGGAGCGTTCAACAGCTCGCCGATCTCATAACCTGGCCCCATGCTCACGGAAGTCGCGGCGACCCGCTATGTCACCCCATTGAGGGAGGGTGGATCGCTGCCAGGACTGGTCGAGGCCGATGATCTGACCTCGTACGTCATGAAGTTCACCGGCGCCGGACAGGGCCGCAAGACGCTCGTCGCGGAGGTGGTCTGCGGACAGCTCGCACGCCGGCTCGGATTCCGGGTGCCGGAGCTGGTCGCCCTCGCCCTCGACCCGGTGCTCGGGCTCGGCGAACCCGACCCGGAGGTGCAGGAGCTGCTCAAGGCGAGCGGCGGCACCAACCTCGGGATGCGGTTCCTGCCGCGCGCGCTCGGCTTCGACCCGCTCGCCTACGCGGTCGACCCGGCGGAGGCGGGCCGGGTCGTCTGGTTCGACGCGCTGATCAACAACGTCGACCGGTCCTGGCGCAACCCCAACATGCTGGTCCACGGCGGCGACCTGTGGCTCATCGACCACGGCGCGACCATGATCTGGCACCACAACTGGCGCACCGCGTCCGCCTGGGCGGCCAGGCCGTACGACGCGACGGACCACGCCCTCGCCCGGTTCGGCCCCGACGTCGCCGCTGCCGCCGCGGAGCTCGCGCCCCGCGTCACCGAGGAGCTGCTCGCCGAGGCCGCCGCCGACGTGCCCGAGGTGTGGCTGACCGACGAACCGGGGTTCGACAGCCCGGACGCGGTGCGCCGCGCGTACGTGGAGCTGCTCGCGGAGCGCGCCGCCACCGTGCACGAACGCATCGAGCTGCCCACGGACCCCCGCACCGGGACCGCCCCTACGACCGGCTGGATCACGCAGTGAGCGACCGCGACGTCTTCGAGTACGCCCTCCTTCGCGTCGTGCCCCGCGTCGAACGCGGCGAGCAGATCAACGCCGGGGTCGTCGTGTACTGCCGCGCCAAGTCTTTCGTCACCGCCCTCACCCACCTCGACGAGGCGCGGCTGCTCGCCCTCGACCCCGAGGCGGACGTGGCGGGCGTCCGCGCCCTCCTGCACGCCGTCGAACGGCACTGCCGGGGCGGCGAGAGCGCGGGCCAGGCCGCGGCCGACGACGCGGGCCGCCGCTACCGCTGGCTGATCGCGCCCCGCTCCACGGTGGTGCAGCCGGGGCCCGTGCACACCGGACTGACGGCGGATCCGGCAGCCGAGGCGGAGCGGCTGCTCGACCTTCTGGTGCGCTGAGAACCGCGCGGGAACAGGCCGAGTGATCAGGGGCACCCGGTGGGTACGTTGACACCGGGTGCCAGGGCTTCTAGCGTCACAGCCACAGGGTACTAAGCGGTCGCTCACCTGTTCCGGGTGGCGCGGCCGCCCTCTATGGCGAGGAGACCACAGAGCATGTCCACCACTGAGCAGCGCGTAGCGATCGTCACGGGAGCCGCGCGCGGCATCGGCGCCGCCACCGCGATCCGGCTGGCCGAGGAAGGCCGCGCCGTCGCCGTGATCGACCTCGACGAGGCGGCCTGCAAGGACACCGTCGAGAAGATCACCGCCGCCGGTGGCAAGGCGCTCGCCGTCGGCTGCGACGTCTCCGACGAGGCGGCGGTCGAGGCGGCCGTCGCGCGCATCGCCGCCGAGCTCGGCGCCCCCACGATCCTCGTGAACAACGCGGGCGTCCTGCGCGACAACCTCCTGTTCAAGATGAGCGCCAACGACTGGGACACGGTCATGAACGTGCACCTGCGCGGCGCGTTCCTGATGTCGAAGGCCGTCCAGTCGCACATGGTGGACGCCAAGTTCGGCCGCATCGTGAACCTCTCCTCGTCGTCGGCGCTCGGCAACCGCGGCCAGGTCAACTACGCCGCCGCCAAGGCCGGTCTGCAGGGCTTCACCAAGACCCTCGCCAAGGAGCTCGGCAAGTTCGGCGTCACCGCCAACTCGGTCGCCCCGGGCTTCATCGTCACCGAGATGACCAAGGCCACCGCCGACCGCGTCGGCATGGGCTTCGAGGAGTTCCAGGCCGCCGCCGCCACGCAGATCCCGGTGCAGCGCGTGGGCCGCCCCGAGGACATCGCCAACGCCATCGCCTTCTTCACCGGCGACGCCGCCGGCTTCGTCTCCGGCCAGGTCATGTACGTGGCCGGCGGACCGCTCAACTGAAACCGGGGCCCTGGACGTGACTGACATGACTTCTTCCGAACTCCCGCCCCTGTCCGGCAACGTCGCCCTCGTCACCGGCGCCAGCCGCGGCATCGGCTACGGCATCGCCGAGGCCCTGATCGCGCGCGGCGACCGCGTCTGCATCACAGGACGCGGCGAGGACGCGCTCAAGGAGGCCGTGCAGAACCTCGGCCCCGACCGGGCCGTCTACGTCGCCGGAAAGGCCCACGACGAGGCGCACCAGGCGACAGCCGTCGAGCGCACCATGGAGGCGTTCGGCCGCGTCGACTTCCTCGTCAACAACGCCGGTACGAACCCGGTCTTCGGCCCCATCGCCGAGCTCGACCTGAACGTGGCGCGCAAGGTCTTCGAGACCAACGTCGTCTCCGCGCTCGGTTTCGCGCAGCGGACGTGGAAGGCGTGGCAGAGCGAGAACGGCGGCGCGATCGTCAACATCGCGTCCGTCGCCGGTGTCTCGGCCTCGCCGTTCATCGGCGCGTACGGCATGAGCAAGGCCGCCATGGTCAACCTCACGCTCCAGCTCGCGCACGAGTTCGCGCCGAAGGTGCGGGTCAACTCGATCGCCCCGGCGGTCGTGAAGACCAAGTTCGCGCAGGCCCTGTACGAGGGCCGGGAGGCCGAGGCCGCGGCCGCCTACCCGCTCGGCCGGCTCGGCGTGCCCGAGGACATCGGCGGCGCCGCCGCGTTCCTCACCTCGCACCAGGCCGACTGGATCACCGGGCAGACGCTCGTCGTGGACGGCGGCATCTTCCTCAACGCGGGCGTCGCCTGACGCCGCCTCCCGGGTGAGACGGGAGTGACTTTGCGGGCGTCGGGTGACAACGCCTGACAAACGTTCTCAACGCATGAAGTGGCCTGTCGGATCAGGGAGTTGATCCGGCAGGCCACTGCGGTATGGTCTGCCGACTCTTGGCATGGCTGATCGAGGAGCGTGCGCGTGTTCAGACGTTTGCTTGCCCCACGGACATGGGCGGCGACCTCGTCCGTGGTTCTGCTCGCCGGGTGCGGACTGATCGACTCCGGCGGCTCCGAGGACGACGGCGGCCCGATCGTGGTGGGGACGACGAGCGCGCCGAGCACCCTCGACCCGGCCGGTTCCTGGGACGGCTCCTGGGAGCTGTTCCGCAACGTGTACCAGACCCTCGTCGCCTTCCCTCGGGCGCCGCGCAGCCGGAGCCCGACGCCGCCACCTGCTCCTTCAAGGACGGCGCCAACCGCGTCTACCACTGCGAACTCCGCGAGGACATGAAGTTCTCCGACGGGGACCCGCTCGACGCCGCCGCCGTGAAGCACTCGATCGACCGGATCCGCGCGATCGGCGTCAAGGGCGGGCCCAGCGGCCTGCTCGGCAGCCTCGACCGCGTCGAGACGGAGGGCGAGCGCGACGTAACGTTTCATCTGAAGAAGCCTGACGCGACGTTCCCGTTCGTCCTCGCCACCCCGGCGATGTCCATCGTCGACCCCGAGGAGTATCCGGCGAAGGCGCTGCGCACCGACGGCAAGGTCACCGGCTCCGGACCGTACGCGCTCCGCGCGTACACGGAGGACCAGAAGGCGGAGCTGGTTGAGAACACCCACTACAAGGGGTTCGCCGACCGCAAGAACGACGCCGTGACCATCCGCTACTTCGCCACGTCGGCGGAGATGGTCTCCGCCCTGAAGTCGCACCGGATCGACGCCACCTTCCGCGGTCTCGCGGCGGCGGACGTCGTGGACCTCCAGGACAAGAGCGGCCAGGAGGGCCTCCAGCTCGTCGAGGGCGCGGGCACCGAGATCAGCTACCTCGTGTTCAACCCCAAGGACCCGTGGGCGGGCAAACGGGCCGTGCGCCGGGCCGTCGCCCAGGTCGTCGACCGCGGGGCCATCGCGCACCAGGTCTACAAGGACACCGTCGAACCGCTGTACTCCATGGTCCCGCGCGGCCTGGCCGGCCACACCACCGACTTCTTCGACGACTTCGGCGACCCGAGCCCGGCCAAGGCGGCCGAGATCCTCTCCAAGGCGGGCATCAGCGCCCCGGTCCCGCTCACCCTCTGGTTCACCACCGACCGCTACGGGTCGGCGACGGAACCCGAGTTCGCCGAGCTGAAACGGCAGCTGGAGGCGTCGAAGCTGTTCACGGTGAAGCTGAAGAGCCGCCCGTGGAAGACGTACGAGCAGGGGTACCGCAAGGGCGAGTACCCGGTGTTCGGGCGCGGCTGGTTCCCGGACTTCCCGGACGCCGACAACTTCATCGCGCCCTTCGTGGGCGAGGAGAACGCGGTGAGCACGCCCTACGTGTCGCCCGAGATCACCGACAAGCTGCTGCCGCAGGCCCGCAGCGAGAGCGACCGCGGCGCCGTGGTGCGCCAGTTCGAGCGCGCCCAGCAGATCATGGCCGACGACTCCCGGCTCCTTCCCCTGTGGCAGGGCAAGCAGTACATCGCGGCCAGCGACGAGATCTCCGGCGGGGAACGCGCCCTCGACCCGTCGACGATCATGATGATGTGGGAGCTGCACCGCAAGACGAGCTGGTGACGAGCGGGTGTTTCCGGGGCCGGGGGCCGGTTGTCAGTGGGCGCCGGTAGGTTCGAGGGTGTTGTGAAAGGCCCTGCTTGGGCCCTGTAGGGCCTTGAAAGGCCCGTACCCCGGAGGTTGTTGACGTGACCGACACCGCGATGCTGCCCGAGTCCTGGCGCGGCGTCCTCGGCGAGGAACTGCAGAAGCCCTACTTCAAGGAGCTCACCGAGTTCGTCGAGGAGGAGCGCGCCAGGGGTCCCGTCTACCCGCCGCGCGAGGAGGTCTTCGCCGCGCTCGACGCGACGCCCTACGACAAGGTGAAGGTCCTCGTCCTCGGGCAGGACCCCTACCACGGCGAGGGCCAGGGCCACGGGCTGTGCTTCTCGGTGCGGCCCGGCGTGCGCACGCCCCCGTCCCTGCGCAACATCTACAAGGAGATGCAGGCCGAGCTGGGCACCCCGATCCCGGACAACGGCTATCTGATGCCGTGGGCCGAGCAGGGCGTCCTGCTGCTGAACGCGGTGCTCACCGTGCGGGCGAGCGAGGCCAACTCGCACAAGGGCAAGGGCTGGGAGAAGTTCACCGACGCGGTGATCCGCGCCGTCGCCGACCGGCCCGACCCGGCCGTCTTCGTCCTGTGGGGCAACTACGCGCAGAAGAAGCTCCCGCTCATCGACACCGAGCGGCACATCGTCGTCAAGGGGGCGCACCCCTCGCCGCTGTCGGCGCGGAAGTTCTTCGGCTCCCAGCCGTTCACGCAGATCAACGAGGCGGTGGCGGCGCAGGGCCACGAGCCGATCGACTGGCGCATCCCCGATCTGGGCTGAGCCGCGCCTGCCCCGGATCACCGGCGGCGGCCGTTAGCGTCGGTGGCCGGGACCGGCGCGCGGCCCGACCCGGACATGCCGGACATGGAGGAGCCAGTGGCACAGCAGCGTGAGCGGACGGCGGACGACGCCATGCCGACCCGGATCGGGCAGGCCGTCATGCTGGCGCACGCCGGTGACCGCGAGGAGGCCCGCGGCCGCTTCCTCGCCCTGTGGGCCGAGGTCGGCGAGGACGGCGACCCGCTGCACCGCTGCACGCTCGCCCACTACCTGGCCGACACCCAGGACGACCCGGCCGACGAGCTGGCCTGGGACCTGCGCGCGCTGACCGCCGCCGACGGGCTCACGCGGGAGCGGCTCGCGGCGCACGAGGGGTCCCTCGCGCTGCGGGCCCTCTACCCGTCGCTGCATCTGAATCTGGCGGCGGACTATGTGAAGCTCGGCCGTCCCGGCGCGGCCCGCGACCACCTCGCCCGCGCCCGGTCGGTCGTCGACGCGCTGGGCGACGACGGGTACGGGGACGGAGTGCGGGCCGCCCTCACTCAGCTGGAGCGGCGGGTGGCGGAGCTGCCCGGGGACTAGCGTCCGGCATCTCCTGTAGCTCAATTACCGTACGCGTCACGGCAGATGACGGCCTGCGGGCTGTCCGGCGCCCAGTGCCCGTACGCGCGGCCGAGGGCGCACACGTCGGTCCGGGCGGGCGGCTTCGGGGCGACGGGTCGCGCGGCGGGCGTGGTCCTCCGGGGCGGGGACTTCGGCGCCGGGGCCGGGTGGTGCGGGAGCCGCCGGGCGGGCGGGACCTGTGTGTGCGGAGTCCTGGCGTGCGGAGGCCCGGCGTGCGGAGTACCGGCGTACGGGGCCTCGGTGTGCTGAGTCCCGGTCCGCGGGGCGCTTTGGCGCGGGGCGGCCTCGGAGGGGTGCGGCGCGCGGCCCGTACGCTTCAGCGCCTCGCGCACGGGGGCCTGGACGAGCGGCCGCCCGGCGTGACCGTCGGGTCGGGGAGCCGGGCCGGTCACGGACGACGCGGGCCTGGCCGGTCCGTCCGTGCTCGGCACGCTCACGCATCCGGCCACCGTAACGCCGAGCACGACGACCGCCGCGAGCAGGAGCGCGGCTGAGCCGGGGATACGAGGATTCTGGGGCACGCGGGCCACTGTGGTGCACGAGGGTGCGGCGGGGGAGTGGTAGCGGAGCTGGTTGCCCTGTATGGGTGACGGGCTTGGTCCGGCGTTGTATGTGAACGACGGCGGGCGAGGGGGCGGTCCGGTGCCGTACGGGCGCCGGGTTGGCCCGGTGCAGTGCGTGTGGGGGCCCCAAGACCGCGCACCCGCGCACCGGGGCACCCACCGCCACGCACGCCCCCAGGGCCGGGGCACCCACCGCCACGGACGCCCCCGGGGCCTGGGCACCGGATCGCCCCTACCCGTACGACACCCCGCCGGTGAGGCGCCCCGTATGCTGCCGGGACCGCTGCGCGGGCGGCGGGGCGGGGCTACAGAGGGGTTCAGGCACCATGAAGGTCGGCTGCATCGGGCTTGGGGACATCGCGCAGAAGGCCTATCTGCCGGTGCTGACCGCGCAGGCCGGGATCGAGCTGCATCTGCAGACCCGGACGCCCGCGACCCTCGCGCGCGTCGGCGACCGGCACCACATCCCCGCGGCGCGGCGCCACGCCGACCTGGACGCGCTGCTCGCCCAGGGTCTTGACGCCGCCTTCGTGCACGCCCCGACCGCCGTGCACCCCGAGATCGTGACGCGGCTCCTGGAGGCGGGCGTCCCCACGTACGTCGACAAGCCGCTCGCCTACGAACTCGCCGACTCCGAACGCCTCGTGCGCCTCGCCGAGGAGCGGGGCGTCGGTATCGCGGTCGGGTTCAACCGGCGCCACGCGCCCGGCTACGCGCAGTGCGCCGAGCACCCGCGCGAGCTGATCCTGCTGCAGAAGAACCGGGTCGGCCTGCCCGAGGAGCCGCGCACGATGATCCTCGACGACTTCATCCACGTCGTCGACACGCTGCGCTTCCTCGTGCCCGGCACGGTCGACGACGTCACCGTGCGGGCCCGCGTCCAGGACGGTCTGCTGCACCACGTCGTGCTCCAGCTCGCGGGCGACGGGTTCACCGCGCTCGGCGTCATGAACCGGCTCAGCGGTTCGGCGGAGGAAATCCTCGAGATCAGCGGGCAGGACACCAAGCGGCAGGTGGTCAACCTCGCCGACGTCATCGACCACAAGGGCCAGCCCACCGTGCGCCGCCGGGGCGACTGGGTGCCGGTCGCACGCCAGCGCGGCATCGAGCAGGTCGTGCTCGCCTTCCTCGACGCCGTACGGGCGGGCAAGGCACTCAGCGCGCGCGACGCGCTCGCCACGCACGAACTGTGCGAGCGGATCGTGCGTGAGGTACAGCAGGGCGCCTGAGCAGCCGGAACGCCTCCGCCGCCGCCAGAACCGAGAGCGCCACGACCGCCGCGTGGACCGGCCAGTCGCCGAAGCGGACGTACAGCGTCTCGCCGTGCGCCGTCGGGGCCGTGTACACGCGGGCCGCGCTCGCCGAGGTCGACAGCCATGGGCCCGCGCGCTCGCCGTCCGGGCCGTACACCGCGGAGACCCCGGTCAAGGTGGCGTGCACCATCGGGCGGCCGGTCTCCGCGGCCCGTACCGCCGCGAGCGACGCGTGCTGCGGGGGCGCCCAGCTGCGCTGGAAGGTGGAGGTCGACGACTGTGCGAGCAGCAGCCGGGCCCCGTCCCGGGTCAGCTGCCGCGTCATGTCGGGGAACGCCGACTCGAAGCAGACCAGCGGCCCGACGCGCAGCTCCGCGTCGCCGTGGCGCACGTCCATGACGACCTGCCGGGTGCCGCGCCTGCGGTCCTCGCCCGCGGCCTTGCCGACCGAGGTCGCCCAGCCGAGCAGGGAGCGCGCGGGGATGTACTCGCCGAACGGGACGAGCCGCATCTTGTCGTAGCGGTCGCCCGTCGGGCCGTCGGGACCTATCAGCACCGAGCTCTTGTAGATGCCCTGGCTCGTGTCCCCTTTCGTTCCGGTGGCGGGGCGGCGCGCGTCCACGTTGACGAGGATGTCCGCGTCGACCGCGCGGGACAGGGCCGCGAGCCGGCGCGCCAGGTCGGGGCGTCCGGCGAGGTCGAAGCCGACGCTGCTCTCGCCCCACACCACCAAGTCGACGCCCTTCCCGGCGAGTTGACGGGTCAGCTCCTCCTCGCGGTCGAACCTGGGCCCGGGGCCTTCGATGACGCCCGGTTGCACGACGGCCACGCGGACCTCGCCGTCCGTCTGCGGGCGCGGGGCCCACGCCCAGGCCGCGCCCGTGACGGCGACGGCCGCGACGAGCCCGGCCACCGCGGGCGTCCGCGCCCCGCGCGCGACCACGAGCAGCAGAACCCCGGTGTTCACGGCCGCCACCAGCAGACTCACCAGCCACACGCCGCCCACCGACGCCAGCCGCAGCGCGGGCACCACCTGCCACTGGCTGGAGCCGAGCAGCCCCCACGGCCCGCCGAGCCCCTGCCAGGAGCGGACCAGCTCCACCATCAGCCAGCCCGAGGGCACGGCCACCAGCGCGGTCGCCGCCCGGCCGGGCGTCGGCGCCCCGTGCAGCAGCCGGCGCAGGAGCCAGCCCCAGGGCGCCCACAACACACCGAGCAGCGCGGCGATGACGACCGTGAAGACGTTCAGGCTCGGCACCAGCCAGTGGTGCACCGCCAGCATGAAGCCGAGGCCGCCGAGCCAGCCGTCGAGCGCCGCGCGGCGCGCCGTGCCCGCCGAACGCGCCAGCAGCATCCACGGCACGAGGGCCACGTACGCCAGCCACCACAGCGACGGCGCGGGGAACGCGAGGGCGGGCAGCGCGCCCGCGAGGACCGCCGCGGCGCCGCGCCACCAGGGTGACGGGGCCGGCCGCCGCGCCCATGGCCCTCGCCCTTGCTGCATAGGGGTCGTCCTCCCAGTTCGTACCGGTCGTACCGGGCCGGGACCGGCTCGTCCGGGACCGGCGTCGGCACCCGGCGTACCCGGCGGCGGCCGCGGCATGCGTTCAGTGTGCGGGAGGCCGGCGATCAAGGGCGTCAAGGGGAGGTCATGTGCCGGTGGCGGCGGGGCCGGGGGCGCGCCGCCACTTCTCGTGGACGGTCACCCGGTGCAGCCGCCAGCCGGGCGCGGTGCGGACGAGATCGAAGGCGTACCGGCCGCCGCACACGAAGTCCGGAGCCGTGTTCCCACCGCTCCCACCAGCCCTACCGCTCCCACCGCTCCCACCAGCCCTACCGCTCCCACCAGTCCTACCGGTCCCGCCCGCCCCGCCGTTCCCGTCGGGGAAGCGCATCGGGTTGATGTAGTCGGCCTGGACGTGCGCCGCGTCGCCGATCTCCCGGTCGACGGAGTCGAACCGGACGAGCCGGTTGACGATCAGGTGCTGGCGCATCGGGAACAGCTCCATCGTGGACGTCAGCCAGCGCGCGATCTCCTCCGCGCTGCCCTCCACGCCGCCCGCGGCGCGGTAGTCGGCGCGGCCGTCCGGCGCGAACAGGGCGCGGTACGCCGCCCAGTCGCCGTCGTCCACGGCCACCGCGTAGCCGGTCACCAGATCGTCGACGGCGAGCCGGTCCAGGACCGTCGCCAGTTCCACACGCTGCGTCATCGGCCAAGTGTCGAGCCCCCGGTGCGCGCAGCCAAGGGGCGTGCGCGAGCGGGGCGGAAATCCCCCGGACGGCCGGGCGGATCGCTGTTACGGTCCCTGCATGTCAGCCGAATCGTCAGCCGAATCGTCAGTCGAATCGAACACCCCGACGGACCGGGACCCCGGGCCCGTCACCGCCGACGACGTGGCGCACGCCGTCGACCTCGCCGTGACCGCGTTGCGCTCCGCGCTCGACGCCGACTGGGACGTGCCCGCCGGGTCGCTGGAGTGGACGTGCTGGGAGACCGGCGAGCACCTCGCCGACGACCTCTTCGCCTACGCGGCGAAGATCGGTTCGCTGCGGCCCTCGACCGACGACCGCGAGACGTTCGGCTGGACGCGGCGGCGCCCCGAGGGACCCGCGAACACCGTCACCGCCGACCGGGACGCCGGCCCCGCCGGGCTGCTCCAGGTCCTTGCGGACTGTGGCGGGCTGCTCGCCGCCGTCGCGCGCGCGACCCCGGCGACCGCCCGCGCGCACCACGTCTTCGGCGTCAGCGACCCCGAGGGCTTCGCCGCGATGGGCGTGGTCGAGACGCTGCTGCACGCGCACGACCTGGCGCGGGGCCTCGGGGTGGACTTCCCGCCGCCGCCCGCCGGCCTCTGCGCCCGCGCGCTGCACCGCCTCTTCCCTGACGCCCCCGAGGACGCCGAACCTTGGGCGGCCCTGCTGTGGCTGACCGGGCGCGGGGACCTGCCGGGCCGCGAACGGGTCGGGAAATGGCGCTGGTACGGTGCACCCCGCGCGACTTGATCACCGCCGGGAGGCCCCTTTGACCAGCACCGTTCCGTCCCGTCCGTACACGTTGATCACCGGCGGCAGCCGCGGTATCGGCGCCGCGACCGCGCTGCGCCTCGCCCGCGACGGACACGATGTCGCGCTCTCCTACGTCCATGACCAGGGCGCGGCGGAGCGGGTCGCCGAGGCCGTCGCCCTGATCGGCGGCCGCTGCGTCGTCCTGCGCGCGGACACCTCCCAGGAGGCGGACGTGGAGCGGATGTTCGACGAGGCGGCGGAGCGGCTCGGCCCGCTCACCGGCCTCGTGAACAACGCCGGGGTCACGTCGCCGATCGGCCCCCTCGCGGAGGCGAGCACGGAGAGCCTGCGCCGCGTGGTCGACGTCAATGTCCTCGGTGTCCTGCTCTGCTGCCGCCGCGCTGCCCGGGACATGACCGCCGCAGGCAACGGCGCCATCGTCAACGTCTCCTCCGGCGCGGCCACGCTCGGCAGCCCCGGCGAGTACGTGCACTACGCCGCGTCCAAGGCCGCCGTCGACACCCTCACGATCGGCCTGGCCAAGGAGCTGGGCCCGGTCGGCGTACGGGTCAACGCGGTCGCCCCGGGCGTCATCGACACCGAGATCCACGCCACGAGCGGCGCCCCCGACCGCGCCGCGCAGGCGGCCCCCGGCATCCCGCTGCGCCGCCCCGGCGCCGCGGAGGAGGTCGCGGCGGGCATCGCATGGCTCCTGTCGGCGGACGCGTCGTACACGACAGGCACGGTGTTGCGGGTGGCAGGCGGCCGGTAGGCGCTTCGCGCGGGGTCGCGGCGGTCGGGCCGAGGGGCGGTCGGGCCGAAGGCGGTTCAGGCGGAGGGGCGGTTCAGGCGGACTCGTCCATCTCCGCGTGGACCGCCGCGGCCCACTCCCGCACCAGCAGCTCGTACTCCGTGCGCTGTTCCGCGGAGAGGCGCCCGCCGGTGCGCAGCCACAGGCCGCGGATCTGCTCGTTCACCTCGTCGGCAGACCGCACGGGACAGGGCGGGACAGGCGGCATGTGCCAAGGTTACGTGCCAGACGACCGATTGTGAACCCTGAGCGAGCGTTCGCATGCGTCAAGTGATCACTTCGGCGCCGGAGTTGACGTTGAGTGCGCACGTCAGCCGAGCGAGGCGGTCCGCGTCCGGAGTGCCGGGTTCCGCCGTGTAGACCATGAGGCGGATCCCGTCGCCCGCGACCGTGAGAATGTCGCAGTCCAGCGTCAGCGGGCCCGCCTCGGGGTGGTCGACCGTCTTGCGCGCCGACTCGTGGCGCCCCACCGCCCCGGAGTCCCACAGCTCGGCGAACCGGTCGCTGCGCGCCCGCAGTTCGCGGATCAGGGCGCTCAGGCGCTCGTCCGACGGATAGCGGCCCGCCGTCGCGCGCACGTCGCCGACCAGCGCCGCCTCCATCGCCCGCCGCGCCCGCGCGCTCTGCCGTACACGGCCGGGCGGACCGAGGAACGTCCACCAGACCCCGTTGCGGCCATGGCCGTCCCACTCCGGCCGCTCGCCCATCAACTCCGTGTAGAGCGGGTTCGCGAGGAGCAGCGTCCACGCCGCGTCGAACACCGCGACCGGCGTACCGGTCAGCCGCCGCAGCATCCGGTGCACGCCCGGCGTCAGCGCGGCGGGCACCCGGTCGGGCCCCGGCTCCACCAGACCGGCCAGCCGGAACAGATGCGTCCGCTCGTCCGGCGACAGCCGCAGCGCCCGCGCGAGCGCCTCGACGACCTGGTCCGACGGATGGCTGGCGCGGCCCTGTTCCAGCCGGGTGACGTAGTCGGCCGAAATGCCCGCGAGGAGGGCGAGCTCCTCGCGCCGCAGCCCGGCCGCGCGCCGCTGCCCGACCGGCGTCAGCCCCACGGACTCGGGCGGCACCCGGTCCCGCCACCGCCGCACCGCGTCCCCGAAGGCCGCGTCGGGCCCCGTGGACGGCCGGCCGAATCCGGATCGCGCGCTCGTCATGCCCCCACTGTGCACCGCCCCGCCCGGATCTTCCTGGTACCCGCGGTCCCAGGAAGACCGGACGGCTGGCCCGGCGCGCCGCCGCGACGCAGCCTTGACCCATGACCACGACACTGATCACAGGAGCCAACAAGGGTCTCGGCCGCGAGACCGCCCGCCGCCTCGTCGCCGCGGGCCACACCGTCTACGTGGGCAGCCGCGACGCGGAGCGCGGCCGGCGCACCGCCGAGGAGCTGGGCGCGCGCCACGTCGTCATCGACGTCACGGACGACGCCTCCGTCGCCGCCGCGGCCCGCACGATCGAGGCCGACGGCGGTCTGGACGTCCTCGTCAACAACGCCGGCATCGAGGGCCGCACCGACGGCAACGGCATCGTCGCTCCTGCCGACGAGACCGTCGGCACCCTGCGCCCGCTCATCGAGACCAACCTCTACGGCACCCTGCGCGTCACCCACGCGTTCCTGCCGCTGCTGCTCCGCTCCACCGCCCCGGCACCCGTCGTCGTGAACGTCAGCAGCGGACTCGGCTCGATGGCCCTGGTCACCGACCCGACGGCGCCCGCGTACGGCTATCCGGGCATCGCCTACCCGGCCTCGAAGACGGCCGTGAACATGCTGACCGTGCAGTACGCGAAGGCGTTCCCGCGGCTGCGGATCAACTCGGTCGAACCGGGCTTCACCAAGACCGACCTCAACGGCAACACCGGCGTCCAGACCGTGGAGGAGGGCGCGGAGATCATCGTGCGGATGGCGCAGACGGGACCGGAAGGACCGACGGGCGGCTACTTCGACGCACACGGCCCCGTGGCCTGGTGAGCCGCGCCCCGGCCCGTCGGCGTCAGCCCGACGACTCCGCCGCGTGCGGTGACAGCACGCCCATGCTCACCAGTACGAACAGCGCGATGCCGAGCGCGATCCGGTAGTACACGAACGGCATGAAGCTCTTCGTGGAGATGTACTTCATGAGCCAGGAGATGACCGCGTAGCCCACGACGAAGGCGATGACCGTCGCGAAGATCGTCGGGCCCCACGAGACGTGGCCGCCCTCGGTCGCGTCCTTCAGCTCGAAGACGCCCGAGGCGAGCACCGCGGGGATGGCCAGGAGGAACGAGTACCGGGCCGCCGCCTCACGGGTGTACCCGAGGAAGAGGCCGCCGCTGATGGTCGCGCCGGACCGGGAGACGCCCGGGATCAGGGCCATCGCCTGGCAGACGCCGTAGATCAGGCCGTCCTTGACGGAGAGGTCCTTCAGCTCCTTGCGGCTGCGGATGGCGCGGTGCTTGCCGCCCGTCTCGTCGCGGGCCGCGAGCCGGTCGGCGATGCCGAGGACGACGCCCATCACGATCAGCGTCGTCGCGGTCAGCCGCAGGTCGCGGAAGGGGCCCTCGATCTGGTCCTTCAGCGTCACGCCGAGCACGCCGATCGGGATCGAGCCCACGATGACCAGCCAGCCCATCTGGGCGTCGTGGTCGCCGCGCATCGTCTTGTCGGTCAGCGACCGGAACCAGGCGGAGACGATCCGGGCGATGTCCTTCCGGAAGAAGATCACCACCGCCGTCTCCGTGCCGAGCTGGGTGATCGCCGTGAAGGCGGCGCCCGGGTCGTTCCAGCTCGCGAACGCGGCGGTCAGACGGAGGTGGGCGCTCGACGAGATCGGGAGGAACTCCGTCAGTCCCTGGACGAGGCCGAGAATGAACGATTCGAACCAAGACATGGGGAAGAGGCGATCCAAGGTGCGGGCGGAACCGGCCGCGAACGCGGACCGGGCGAAGGACTGCGCTCCCCGCGGCCTTCGGCTCGGGTGTGCGCGGGGGCAGCGTAGCGCCCGAAAGTGACGGGACCCCCACGGGGTCGGTCATGTCCCCCTTCTCCCGCCCTCCGCTCCCTCCTCCTGGGCCAGGAGAAGCGTGTCCCCGGCCGGTGCCCGGTAGTACAGGACCGAGCGGCCCGCACGCCGTCGCCGTACGAGGCGCGCGTCGAGCAGCACCTTCAGGTGACGGCCCACGGAACCGAGCCCCTGGCCGGTCAGGGCCACCAGCTGGGTCGTCGTCAGAGGTGTGCCGAGCAGGGTGAGGACCTGCGCGCGGGCCGTGCCGAGCAGCGTGGCGAGGGCGGCGGGCGGCACCGTCCGGCCCGCGTCGGCGAGGGCGCCCGCACAGGGGTAGACCACCGCGTACCGGTCCGCGGGCTCCGGCCAGGAGACCCAGCCCTGGTGCGGGGTGACGGGGACGAACAGCAGCGCGGCCCCGGAGATGTCCCGGGGCGGGTGGTCGTGTGCGTTGATCCGCAGCCGTCCCTCGCCGAGCCAGCGCATCGCGGGCCGCATCCCGTCGAAGGCCGCCGCCCAGCCCCCGACGGTCAGCTCCCGCGTCCGCGCGATCACGTCGGCCTCCAGGACGCGGCGCCGCCGGTCCCAGTCCGGCCGCACCGTCTCCCGCCACACCCGGTCGAGCAGGGCGGCCATGCGCTCGGCGAGGTCGTCGGCGCGGGCCAGGGGGCCGGGCAGCGGGCCGCCCGAGGCCACGGCCAGGTCGGCGCGGACCGTCTCCGGCGGCGTGGCCCGGATCCGCGCCAGACCGGAGGCCAGATCGGGTCCGGGCACCCCGCTCGGGGTGGGCGTGACGAAATCGGCGATCCAGGACGCGCCGAACGCGGCGTCCACCAGCGCCGCCGTCACCGGGTCCGCGGCCAGCCGCGCCCGATAGGCGGGCAGGTGGGCGTCCAGCCACGCCCGCTCGCCCGGATGCGCCGCCTTCGCCTCCGCCAGCTTCTTCAGACTCGCCGTCACCTCGACGAGCTGCGACACGACGAACCGGCTCCCCGCGAGCGTGTCGGCGTCGACCTGCCAGATGCCCATACGGCCGCCCCCCTGCGCACCTCCGCGGAGGCCGCCTTTCGCTCCTCCGCGAAACATTAACCACCCGACCCCACCGCCCCGCAGCCTTCCCCCATGCGTACCTACCGCGACCTGTTCCGGACCCCGGAGTACCCGCCCTTCTTCCTCGCCTGCGCGACCCAGGTGGCCGCCCGGACGGTCGCGGGCCTGGCCCTCGGCTCGTTGGTCTACGCCTCGACGGGCTCCGCGCTGCTCTCCGCGCTCGCCATGTTCGGCCCCGCGCTCGCGCAGGTCGTGGGCGCGTTCACGCTGCTCTCGGCCGCGGACCGGCTGCCTCCGCGCACGGCCCTCGCCGGACTGCCACTGCTTCTCGGCCTCGCCACGGCGGCGCAGGCGGCACCCGGTGTGCCCACGGCCCTGGCGCTCGCGCTCGTCCTCGCCCAGGGCGTGCCCGCGGCCCTCGGCGGCGGCGTCCGCTACGGCCTGCTCACCGACATCCTCGACCGGGACGGCTACCTCCTCGGCCGCTCGGTCCTCAACATGAGCACGGGCCTCTGCCAGATCCTCGGGTACGCGCTCGGCGGCCTCCTGGTCCAGGCCGTCTCCCCGCGCGGCACCCTCCTGATCGCCGCCGCCCTCTACGGCCTGTCGGCGGTCGTCGCCCGCCTCGGCCTGACCCGGCGCCCCGCGCGCGCGAAGGGCCGCCCGTCCGTAGCGGAGACAATGCGCGGCAACGCCCTCCTGTGGTCCTCCCGACCGCGCCGGTACGTCTACCTCGCCCTCTGGGTGCCGAACGGGCTGATCGTCGGCTGCGAAGCCCTGTTCGTCCCCTACGACCCCGGGCACGCGGGCGTGCTGCTCGCGAGCGCCGCCGTCGGCATGCTCGCCGGTGACGTCCTCGCGGGCCGCTTCCTGCCGCCGCACTGGCGGGCCCGGCTCGGCGCGCCCCTGCGGTTGCTCCTCGCCGCGCCCTACCTGCTGTTCGCGACGCGGCTCGCCCTGCCGGTCGCCGCGTGCGCGGTGGCGCTGGCCTCCGTCGGCTTCGCGGCGAGCCTGCTGCTCCAGGAGCGCCTTGTCGCGCTCACCCCGGACGAACTCAGCGGCCACGCGCTCGGCTTGCACACGGCGGGCATGCTCTCGGCGCAAGGCGTGGCGGCCCTCCTCGCGGGCGCCCTGGCCGAGGCGACCTCACCGGCCACGGCCATGACGCTCCTGGCGGCCGTCTCCCTGGCGGTCACGCTCGCGCTCGCACCCGGCCTGCGCCCGCTGGAGCGCCGGAAGGAGCGGCCGGTGGATCAACTCCCTCCGGCCTGTTGACCCCTGTCGTTCCATCCGCTTAGCGTCACAGCTAGGGAGAAAGCGCTTACCAAGGCGATGTCCCCGGCCCTGTCACCGCACCCCGATGGAGTGTCGATCGCGCCCATGCGCACCACACCCGCACCGGCAACGCCCGGCCGACCCGCCCGCCCCGGCCCCCGGACCCACCGCCTCAAGGCCGCCGTCATCGGCACCGGCGCCATCGCCCGCGGCAGCCACCTTCCCGCGCTGAAGGAGCTGGCCGCGGAAGGTGAACTGGAGGTCGTCGCGGCGGTCGACATCGACGACGACGCCGTACGCCGCTTCTGCGCGGACGGCGGCGTCCCGCACCCGTACACCGACCTGCAACGCATGCTCGACGAGCAGAGGCCCGACCTCGTCACCGTCTGCACGCCGCCCACCCTGCACCGCGAACAGACCGTCGCGGCCCTGCGGTCGGGCGCCTGGGTGTGGTGCGAGAAGCCGCCGACGCCGTCCCTGGCGGAGTTCGACGCCATCGAGGCGGCCGAGGGCGCGGAGGGCGGCCCCTACGCGGCGATCGTCTTCCAGCACCGGTTCGGTTCGAGCGCGCGGCACGTCCGGGAGCTGCTCGCCAAGGGCGAGGTGGGCCGTCCGCTGGTCGCCCTCTGCCAGACCACCTGGTACCGGGACACCGCCTACTACGCCGTGCCGTGGCGCGGCCGCTGGGGCACCGAGGGCGGCGGCCCCGCCATGGGCCACGGCATCCACCAGACGGACCTGCTCCTCGACATCCTCGGACCGTGGACCGAGATCCGAGCCATGGCCGGGCGACTGGTGCACGCCGTGGAGACCGAGGACGTCTCGACCGCCCTCGTCCGCTTCGCGAGCGGCGCGATGGCCACCGTCGTCAACAGCGTCCTCAGCCCCGACGAGGTCAGCCGCATCCGGATCGACTGCGAGCGCGCCACCCTCGAACTGACCCATCTGTACGGGTACGGCAACGCCGACTGGACCGTCACCCCGGCCCGCGACGTCCCCGCCGCCCTCGCCGCCTCCTGGCGCGACTTCGGCGCCGACGTGCCCAGCTCCCACCTCGCCCAGCTCCGCGAACTCCTCGCCTCCATGCGGGCGGGCGAGCGCCCCCGCGGCAGCGGGCCCGACGGCCGTACGAGCCTGGAGCTGGTCTCCGCGCTCTACAAGTCCGCGTTCACCGACGCGACCGTCCGCGCCGGTGAGATCGGCCCCGGCGACCCGTACTACACCGCCCTGCACGGCGGCGCCCCCGGCTGGGCGCCCGTCCAGGAGGCCGCCGCCCATGAGTGAGACCCTGCGCGTCGTCCACGCCCACGGCGACCGGATCACCGTCACCGAACCCGCCACGGGCGTCGAGCTGTTCGCCTACGTCTACCGGCCCGAGGCCGCCTGGGAGGCGCCCAAGCCGTACCTGCACCCGGTCCGGACGCTGAGCGGCGACGTCGTCACCGACTACCGGCCCCACGACCACCGCTGGCACAAGGGCCTGCAGCTGACCGCCTCGCACCTCTCGGGCCAGAACCTGTGGGGCGGCAACACCTACGTCCACGGCGAGGGGTACCTGGCACTGCCCGAGCGGGTCGGCTCGATGGCGCACGTCGGCTTCGACACGGTCGCCGCCGACACCCACGGGCTGACCATCGCCGAGCGGCTCACCTGGCACCCGTACGGCGGTGAGCTGTGGGCCGACGAGGAGCGCCGCGTCGAGGTGCGCGACGTCGACCCGGCCGCCGGGTCCTGGGCGCTGATCTGGACCAGCGCCGTCACCAACCGCCGCGCCGAGCCCCTGCGGTTCGGCAGCCCCACCACGCACGGCCGCGCGATGGCGGGCTACACCGGCCTGTTCTGGCGCGGCCCGCGCGGCTTCCGGGACGGGCGGATCAGGACCGCCGACGCCGAGGGGCCGGGGGTGATGGGGACGCAGGCGCCGTGGCTCGCCTACAGCGCCGAGCACGACGGCGCCGACGGGCACGCCACGCTCGTCTTCGAGCACGCCCCGGAGAACGACCACGCGGGGGAGCGGGGCGCGCATCCGGCGCACTGGTTCGTGCGCAACGACCCGTTCGCCGCCGTGGCCCCCTCGTTCGCCTTCCACGACGAACTGGTCCTGGAGCCGGGCGCCACCCTCACCCGCCGCTACCGCGTCGTCGTCGCCGACGGCGCGTGGGAGCGGGACGAGATCGCCGGGTACCTGGCGGGGCACCCGTGGTGAGCGGCGAGGAGGGGATCAGGCCCTAGACGCGGGCGCGCAGCTTGTGCCGCTTCAGCCACGCCACCAGCGCGCCCGCCACCGCCGTGACCGTGATGAAGCCCATCGCGATCAGGAACGCGGGCGAGGTCGGCGTCGAGGCGCGGGCGCCCGCGACCACGTACGCCGCCGTGTTGGGGATGGAGCCCAGCCCGGTCGCCAGGAGGAACGCGGGCCAGCTCATCCGGGAGATGGACGCGCAGTAGTTCGCCGCCCAGAACGGGATGCCGGGGAAGAGGCGGGCCGCCAGCATCGAGCGGAAGCCGTGCCGGCTCAACTGGCCGTCCGCCGCCTTCAGCCAGCGCCCGCGCAGCAGTGGCCGCAGCGCGTCCTGACCGAGCATCCGGCCCAGACCGAAGGCGAGCCCCGCGCCGAGCACGGTCCCGGCGATCGCCCCGAGCAGTCCCAGCTGGGAGCCGAACAGGGCGCCCGCCGCGAGGTTCAGCAGGGGGCGCGGCATGAAGGCGACCGTGCACACCCCGTACGCCACGGCGAACAGCACCACCGCCGCCGCGCCGCCCACCTCGGCCTGCCATCCGCCGGACAGGTACCTCTGCGGCTCGAACAGCAGCACGCACGACGCGCCCGCGGCGAGCAGCGTCACCAGCAGCGCGAGTCTCGCCCACGGCGAGAGCAGGACGCGGGTGCAGCGCGCGGCCAGGCCGGCGGGACGGGCGGCTACGGTTTCGAACATCCGGGGAGACTAACCGACACGTACATAAGATCGCCGTAGGTTGTATCTCACTTTTGCCGTGGTTCTTCCCGCGGTTCCGGCCCGGGCCGCGGCCCGCGATCCGGGCCGGGAGGCCCGGGGGAGGAGTTCCGTGCCCGTCGCCGCGCCACCGCCGAGCGCCTTCGCCGACACCGTCCTGACCAGGCTCGTCGACGTCTACGGCGCGCGGGCCGACCCGGAAAGGGCCGCGCGAATGCGCGCGTACATGAAGGACGTGGCGCCTTTCCTGGGCCTTCCGTCGCCCCTGCGGCGGGAGTTGAGCAAGGCGGTGCTCGCCGGGGCGCCGAAGCCGGACGAGACGGATCTCACCGCCGTCGCCCTGCGCTGCTGGGGGCTGCCCGAGCGCGAGTACGCCTACTTCGCCGTCGATCTGCTGCGGCGGCACGTGCGCCGCCTGTCGTCCGGGTTCCTGCCCGTCGCCCGCCAGTTGGTGGTGACCGTGCCGTGGTGGGACACGGTGGACCTGCTCGCCGCGCACGTGGTGGGCGGCCTCGTCGCCGCCGATCCCGCTCTCGCCGCCGCCATGGACGCGTGGATCGAGGACGACGACCTCTGGGTCGCGAGGACCGCGCTCCTGCACCAGCTCCGTTACAAGGAATCGACGGACACCGAGCGGCTGTTCGCGTACTGCCTGCGCCAGGCCGGGCACCCGGACTTCTTCCTCCGCAAAGCGATCGGCTGGAGCCTGCGCGAGTACGCGAAGACCGACCCCGACGCCGTACGGTCCTTCGTCGCCGCGCACCGGGACGTGCTCGCGCCGCTGTCGGCGCGGGAAGCCCTGAAGGCCGTCGGCTAAAACCATTCGACGCGCGGGGCCGGGTCGGCGATGATCTGCACATGTTCCGGCACGCCTTCCTCGCAGCTCCGTCCGCAGTCGCGGACGCTGCTCAGGCTGCCGTCCTTCACGCAGCAGCCGTCGACGGCGCGCGAAGCTGACCCTCTCCGGACATTCCGGCGGACCCCGCAGGGGGAGGGTCGGCCCGGCTCAGGGGTCCCCGCCTCCCGCACGCGCGTGAGGCCCTCACAGATCCGAGCACGCACGCGCGTCGTTCGGATGTTCCGGAAGGAACCACCCCAGCCATGCCCAAGACGGCATACGTGCGCACCAAGCCGCACCTGAACATCGGCACCATGGGCCATGTCGACCACGGCAAGACCACCCTGACCGCCGCCATCACCAAGGTCCTCGCCGCGCGCGGCGGGAGCACCTTCGTGCCGTTCGACCGGATCGACAAGGCGCCGGAGGAGGCGCAGCGCGGCATCACCATCAACATCGCGCACGTCGAGTACGAGACCGACACCCGCCACTACGCGCACGTCGACATGCCCGGTCACGCCGACTACATCAAGAACATGGTCACGGGCGCGGCCCAGCTCGACGGGGCGATCCTCGTCGTCTCCGCGCTCGACGGGATCATGCCGCAGACCGCCGAACACGTGCTGCTCGCGCGGCAGGTGGGCGTCGACCACATCGTCGTCGCCGTCAACAAGGCCGACGCGGGCGACCCCGAGCTGACCGACCTCGTCGAGCTGGAGGTGCGCGAACTGCTCTCCGCGCACGGCTACGGCGGCGACTCCGTGCCCGTCGTCCGGGTCTCCGGGCTGGGGGCCCTGGAGGGCGACCCGCGCTGGGTGGCGTCCATCGAGGCGCTGCTCGACGCGGTGGACACGTACGTGCCGATGCCCGAGCGGTACGTGGACGCGCCGTTCCTGCTGCCGGTCGAGAACGTGCTGACGATCAGCGGACGCGGCACCGTCGTCACCGGCGCGGTGGAGCGCGGGCGCGTCCGCATGGGCGACCGTGTACGCGTCTACGGAGCGGAGGATGTCGAGACCGTCGTCACCGGCCTGGAGACCTTCGGCAAGCCGATGGACGAGGCGCAGGCCGCGGACAACGTGGCGCTGCTGCTGCGCGGGGTGCCCCGGGACGCGGTGCGGCGCGGCCACGTCGTCGCCGAGCCCGGCAGCGTCCGGCCCGCCCGGCGCTTCACCGCGCAGGTGTACGTCCTGTCGGCGGCGGAGGGCGGCCGCACCACGCCCGTCGCCACCGGCTACCGGCCGCAGTTCTACCTGCGCACCGCCGATGTCGTCGGGGACATCGACCTCGGCGGGGCGGCGGTGGCGCGGCCCGGCTCCACCGTCACCATGACGGTCGAGCTCGGCCGTGACGTGCCGCTGGAGTCCGGGCTCGGCTTCGCGATCCGCGAGGGCGGCCGGACCGTCGGCGCGGGGACGGTGACGAGCGTCGGGTGAAGAGGGCGGTGCGGCCGGGTCCCGGCCGCACCGCCCGTGCGCCACACTGGGCGCGACGCAGGGGCGCGCGAGGGAGGTCACGGTGGCGGGCAGGGCACTCGTACTCGGCGGCGGCGGGATCGCGGGCGTCGGCTGGCTCTGCGGAATGCTGCACGGACTCGCGGAGGCGGGCATCGACCTGGGCGACGCCGACACGGTGATCGGCACCTCGGCGGGCTCCATCGTCGGCGCCCAGCTCACCTCCGGCAAGCTCACCCCGGCGGCCCTGTACGAGCGTCAACTCGCCCCGCACGGGCACGAGACGGGCGGCACGCTCGGCGCGGGCCTCGTCCTCCGCTTCGCCCGCGCCGCGCTCACCTCCCGCACGGCGGAGGCGTACGGCCGCAGGATCGGCCGCCTCGCGCTGGCCGCGCACACGCCCGACGAGGCGGCGCGGCGCGCGGTGATCGCCGGTCGGCTCGTCTCGCACGACTGGCCGGCGCGGCGCCTGCTGGTCACCGCGGTGCAGGCGCGCACGGGGGAGTTCCGGGTCTTCGCCGGGGAGGACGACGTGGCCCTGGTGGACGCCGTCGCGGCGAGCTGTGCCGTGCCCGGCGTCTGGCCGCCGGTGACCATCGGGGGCGCCCGCTGGATCGACGGCGGGATGCGCTCCCCGGCCAACGCGCACCTCGCGGCGGGGCACGAGCGGGTCGTCGTCCTCGCCCCCGTCGCGGCGGGCGGCGGCGTCCTGCACCCGGCCCGCGCCCAGGCGGCCCGGCTCGCGGCGGCGGGCGCCCGGGTCGCCCTGATCACCCCGGACCGCACCGCCCGCCGCGCCATGGGCCTCAACAGCCTGGACCCGGCCCACCGGGCCCCGGCCGCCCGCGCGGGCCACCGGCAGGCGACGGCACACGCGGAGGCGGTACGGGGCGTGTGGGCCGCCGACTGAACCGGACGCTGGGGCTTGGTGCCGGTCGGTCGGCTGAATCGAGCGGCCTGAAGCTGGACGGCTGACCGGAACGGGCATCCGGACAGCCGGACGGCCGACTGACCCGGAGGGCCGGGGAGTGGGTGGCCGGGGGCGGATCGCCGACCGAGCCCGAGGGGTGGGGCCGAGCGGCCCGCTGGCTCGGGCGGCCAGGAGCCGGACGGCCGACCCGACCCGGCGGCCGACAGCCGGGCCGCTGCCTGAACCGAAGGGCCGGACTCCGCGCGGCCCCCGGCACAATGGGCACGTGAACGAGCCCAGCCCCGTACCGGACCCCGAGCCCGTACCGGAGTCCCCCTCCGTGCCGGACCCCGAGCCCGTAGCGGAGTCCCCCTCCGTGCCGGACCCCGAGCCCGTAGCGGAGTCCCCTCCGTGCCGGACCCCGAGCCCGTAGCGGAGTCCCCCTCCGTGCCGGACCCCGAGCCCGTAGCGGAGTCCCCCTCCGTGCCGGACCCCGAGCCCGTAGCGGAGTCCCCCTCCGTGCCGGACCCCGAGCCGATACCCGTGTGCCGCCCCGTCGACCACGGTCTCGCCAAGTTGCTGCCCGATGTGGACAGGCGGCGGGCCTGGCTGCTCACGGTGGACGGGGCGCCGCAGTCCTATGTGGACCTCGACGAACCGGGGCACCTGGAGTTCGAGTACGCCCGGCGGCTCGGCCACGTGATCGACTGCGCGGCGCCCGAGGGGCGCCCCCTTGACGTGCTGCACCTGGGCGGCGGCGCCTGCACACTCGCCCGGTACGTCGCCGCGACGCGGCCGGGTTCCCGGCAGGACGTCGTCGACGCGGACCGGGCGCTGCTCGATCTGGTCGCGGAGCATCTGCCGCTCCCGGCCGGGGCGGACATCTCCGTGCACGGCGCCGACGCCCGGCAGTGGCTCGCGGGCGCGCCGGACGGCTCGGCGGACGTCCTCGTGGCCGACGTGTTCGGCGGCTCGCGGGTGCCCGCGCACCTGACGACGGAGGCGTACGCGCGCGAGGCGCACCGCGTGCTGCGGCCCGGCGGCACCTACGCGGCCAACCTCGCGGACGGGGCCCCGTTCACCTTCCTCCGCTCCCAGCTGGCCACCCTGGGGACCGTGTTCCCACATCTCGCGCTGATCGCGGAGCCCGGCGTCCTGCGCGGCCGCCGGTTCGGCAACGCCGTGCTCGTCGCCTCCCGGCGGGAGTTCGACGTGCCGGAGCTGGCCCGGCGCACCGCCCGCGACGCGTTCCCGGCCAGGGTCGAGCACAGCGACGGTCTGCGCCGGTTCACCGGCGACGCGAAGCCCGTCACGGAGGCGGACGCGGTGCCGTCCCCGGAGCCGCCGGGCGGCTCGTTCAGCGTGGGCTGAGGTCCGCCTCCCGCGCGGCGGCGTCGTCGCCGGACGCCACGACCTCCGTCGTGGTGCGGCGCCGCAGATTCCGTACGTCCGGTACGAACAGCACCGCCGAGGTCGCGAGGACGACGAGCGCCGCGCAGCCCCACAGCGACTCGGTGCGGCCGAACGCCGACTCGGCCGGGCCCGCGAGCGCCGTGGCCAGCGGCACCATCGCCACCGAGCCGAACCAGTCGTAGGCGGAGACGCGCGACAGCTTGTCCTCGGGGATCTCCTGGTGCAGCGCGGTGATCCAGGAGACGCCGAAGATCTCGATCGTGACGCCGCTGACGAACATCACGGCGATCAAGGCGCCGAGCGGCACCGGGACCGCGAGCGCGGCCGAGGGCAGGGCCAGGGAGAACACCGAGAGCGTCGCGGCGAACAGCAGCCGCTGCGGCTTCCAGCGCATCATCAGCAGACCGCCGAGGATCGTGCCGACACCGAACGCGCCGAGGGCGATGCCCCATGGCCCGGCCCCGCCCAGCTCGTCCCGCGCGACCAGCGGCCCGAACACCGACTCGGCCGCGCCCACCACGGCGACGACGACCGAGAACTGGGCGACGATCGTCCACAGCCAGGGCCGTCCGACGAACTCCCTCCAGCCGTCCCGCATGTCGGAGAGGAGCCCGCTGCCCGGCACCCGGGGCGCGATGTCGCCGACGTCCAGGAACATCCGCAGACCGCCCGCGACCGCGAACGCCGCCGCGTCGAACGCGAGCACCCAGCCCGGTCCGATCGCCGCGACCATCGCCCCGCCGAGCGCCGCGCCGCCCACCGCCGCGCCGGACATCCCCATCCGGAACAGGGCGAACGCGCGGCTCGCCTGCTCCCCGGAGACCGACGCCATGAGCATGCCCTCGGCCGCAGGGTTGAAGAACGCCTGCCCGGTGCCGCCGAGCGCGCTGAGCGCCAGCATCTGCCAGAGCTGCGGATCGCCGTGGAGCACGAGGAGCGCGAAGGCACCCTGCGAGAGGAAGTTGAGGCCGTTGGCCGCGACCATCACGTGGTGGCGCGGGAACCGGTCCGCCACCGCGCCGCCGACCAGCAGGAACACCACCAGGAACAGGGTGCGCGCGGCGGCGACCAGACCGACGTCGCCGCCGTCGCCGCCCGCGTCGAGCACCGCGAACGTGGACGCGATCAGCGCCCCGTGCGCGCCGAGCGTCGTGATGAACGAGGCGACGGCGAGCAGCGTGTAGTTCTTGCCGGCCCACGCGGGACGGCGGCGGCGCGGGCTCTCGGAGACAGGAGGCGGGGAGGCGGCGGCGGAGGTCACTGAGGGACTATCGCCGCCGCACGCCCCATCTGCCAAACCGTTTCCCCGGCCAGGAGCAGCGGGGAGGAGGCGTGGGCCCGGTCAGGAGACGGTCGGGTCCTTGTAGTAGCGGACCGAGCCGAGGATCTTGTCGATCGTCGCGTCGTCCAGCTCGCCGTTCACGCCCTTGGCGCCCCACAGGTCGAAGGAGACGAAGTCGCCCGCCTCGTTCTGGAAGGCGAAGACGACCGCCTTGCCGTCGCTGGCGCACTTGCCCTTCTGCGGCGAGTTCTCCGACGTCGCCTTGATGAGGCTGCCCTTGACGCCCTGGCCGTTGGTGAAGTCCTCGGCCTTGCCCACCTTCACGGACTTGAGGTCCGGCTCGGTGTAGCCGCCGTAGATCCACCACGGCACCCGGTTCTCGGCCGCCTGCGCGGCGGTCTTGGCGCCGTCCTCGCCCCGCGTGCCCGCACCGGCGAGCGAGGTGTCCTCCTTGCGCCCGTCCTTGTCGGAGTCGTCGGAGCACCACTTGGTCTTGAACTCGGCGGGAGCCGACACGGTGGTCATGCCGTGCTCCTTCTTGCCCTTCTTGTCCTTGTAGTCGTACTCGAACCCGATGATCTGGTCCGAGCCGCCGGGGCTGACCTCCCAGCCGGGCGGGACGTCGAAGACCGTCTTGTGCTTGGTGTTCACGACGGGCTGCCACCCGGCGACGACCGGCTGGACGGCGGCGTCGGAGCCGCGCGGATTGTCACCGCCCGGCGCGGACGCCGAGGCGCTCGCCGACGGGCTCGCGGACTGCGAGGCGGCCGGGCTCTTGTCGCCGCCCTTGCCGTTGTCGGCCTCGTCGTCCTTGTCCCCGCCGAGCACCAGGAACCCGGTCACCCCGGCCGCGACCACGACGGCCGCCGCGGCGACGATCGCGACGATCTTCGTGCGGTTGTCGCCCTTGTTCGGCGGCTGCGGCGCGCCGAGCGGCGTCGTCGGCGCGTTCCACGCCGGCTGCGGCTGCTGCTGGTACGGGTTCGGCTGCTGGTACCCCGGCTGCTGGTAGGGGTTCGGCTGCTGATACCCGGGCTGCTGGTACGGGTTGGGTGCCTGCGGACTGTTCGGGTTGTTCGGGTAGTTCGGCTGGTTCGGGTCCTGCGGGTTCTGCTCGCCCCCGGGCGGCTGCTGTCCTGGCCACATGGCCGTAAACGATAGAGGGTCCTGGGGTGCGCGGGGTCCGCGCCCGGTACCGGACGTGCAACGGTTTCACGCCACCGGGGAGGATGGCCAGAGTAGCTACCGATGGGTAACATGCGCGCCATGAGCGCAGACCAGATGTCCGTCGGCGAGATGCTCGCCGCGACCGTTCCGATGGCCCGCACGCTGAACCTCGAGTTCCTGGAGACGACTCCGGAGAAGGCGGTCGTCGCCCTGCCCGACCAGGCGGAGTACCACAACCACGTCGGCGGTCCGCACGCCGGAGCGATGTTCACGCTCGCCGAGTCCGCGAGCGGCGCCATCGTCCTCGCCGCCTTCGGGGACCAGCTCTCGCGGGCCGTGCCGCTGGCCGTCAGCGCCGAGATCGCGTACCGGAAACTGGCCATGGGCCGGGTCACCGCCACGGCGACCCTCGGCCGCCCGGCCGCCGAGGTGGTCGCGGAGCTGGACGCGGGGGAGCGCCCCGAGTTCCCGGTGGCCGTGGCGATCCAGCGGGCGGACGGCGCCGTGACCGGCGAGATGACCGTCGTGTGGACCCTGCGCCCCAACGGCTAGGGCCTGCCGCGAGAGTGCTGCGGATGCGGCGTCCGGGACGAGCCCCCATGCTGGAGGCAACGGCTCGAACCGAGGAGGCCGACCATGTCCGTGATGGACAAGCTCAAGCAAATGTTGAAAGGCCACGAGGACAAGGCCGGTCAGGGTGTCGACAAGGCCGGTGACTTCGTGGACGACAAGACCCAGGGCAAGTACAGCAAGCAGGTCGACATGGGTCAGGACCGGCTGCGGGACCAGTTCGGCAACGACCAGAAGTAGCCCCGCCGCCGCTTCCCGCAGAACCCGAGTGGAAGGCCCCGCCGTACGTACGGCGGGGCCTTCCACGTGCGCGGTCCTCGTGCGGGTTCTCGTGTGCGGTCCTCCTCACCACCGCCCCGATGCACCTTTTCGGTCCCGGCCGCGTCATAGGGAACAGGTAGGCTGCCCGGCGTGCGTGGCCAGTGGGGGAGCGCACGCCGGTCACACGGTTTTTTTCGGTACAGGAGGCGACCGCCTTGCACGTCCAGGAATGGCTCGACACGATTCCGGCGGTCGCGATCTACGCGCTGGTGGCCGGGGTCATCGGCCTCGAGAGCCTGGGCATTCCGCTGCCCGGCGAGATCGTCCTCGTCTCGGCGGCGCTGCTCTCGTCGCAGCACGGCGACGTCAACCCCGTCGTCCTCGGCATCTGCGCCACGGCCGGCGCCGTCGTCGGCGACTCCATCGGGTACGCGATCGGGCGCAAGGGCGGCCGGCCGCTCCTCGCCAAGCTGGGCCGGAAGTTCCCCAAGCACTTCGGACCCGCCCACATCGCGACGGCGGAACGGTCCTTCGACAAGTGGGGCATGTGGGCCGTCTTCATCGGCCGCTTCATCGCGCTGCTGCGCATCTTCGCCGGACCGCTCGCGGGTGTCCTGCACATGCCGTACTGGCGCTTCCTGATCGCCAACGTCCTCGGCGGCATCGTGTGGGCCGGCGGCACGACCGCCGTCATCTACTACCTCGGCATCGTCGCCGAGGACTGGCTGAAGCGGTTCTCGTACGTGGGTCTCGGCCTGGCCGTGCTGTTCGGGCTCGGGTCGATGCTGTTCATGAAGCGGCGTGCGGCCAAGGTCGCCGCGGAGTCCCCGGCCGAACCGGAAGCGGTCCCGGCCGGGGAGTGAGCGGGGAGCGACCGGGGGGTGACCGGGGAGTGCGTCTCCGCCCGGCGGCGGATCAGGCTTCGTGGGCCGCCCGGTGGGCCTTGGCCAGCTCCACGTAGAACGTGCCGTTGAGCGTGAGGCCCTCGCGCTCCTCCTCGGTCAGTTCCCGCCTGACCTTGGTGGGGACGCCCGCGACCAGTGAACCGGGCGGGACGACCATGCCCTGCGGGACCAGCGCCTGCGCCGCGACCAGGGAGCCCGCGCCGATCACCGCGCCGTTGAGGACCGTGGCGCCCATGCCGACGAGGCAGTCGTCCTCGACGGTGCAGCCGTGCAGGACCGCGTTGTGCCCGACGGAGACGCGCTCGCCGACCGTCACCGGGAAGCCGGGGTCGACGTGGACCGTGCAGTTGTCCTGGATGTTGCTGTCGGCGCCGATCTCGATGGGCCCCGCGTCCGCGCGCAGCACCGCCCCGTACCAGACGCTCGCGCCCGCGCCGAGTGTCACCTCGCCGATGACGACGGACGTCGGCGCCGTGAACGCCTCCGCGTCCACCTGCGGCTCCTTGCCGCCCATCCCGGTGACGAGTGCCTCATGGCCCGTGGATCCCATCGCTCGCCGCTCCTTGTGTGCTCGGTTCTCGTGTGTGCTGTCGCGCCTGAGCGCACCGTACCCGTGGGGTGAAGATCACAGCTCGTCGAGGTGGGGGCGGACGGTACGGATGAGTAACGTGGCGCCGTGCCGAAGCAGTGGAACGTGTTCTCGCCGCGTGGGCGGTCCGCCAGGGGCGGCCTGGCCCACCGCGCCGTCCAGGCGGGCTGGCGCTGGGCCCAGCGCCAGGGCGCCGTCACCGCGGAGCGCCCCGGCGGGCACCGGTTCGGCGCGATCGGCGACGGGACGAAGCTGGCCTTCCCGCAGGGCACGGTGTTCGGTGAGCCGTGGATCAGGCTCGGCGCGCACTGCATCATCGGCGAGCAGGTCACGCTGACCGCCGGACTCATGCCCGACCTCGACCTCGGGCCCGACCCCATCCTGACCCTCGGCGACGGTGTCGTCATCGGACGCGGCAGCCACGTCATCGCGGACACGACCGTGACCGTCGGGCGCGACGTGTACATGGGCCCGTACGTCTACATCACCTCCACCAACCACTCCTACGACGACCCGCACGAGCCCATCGGCCGGCAGTGGCCCCGCATGGAGCCGGTGGAGATCGGGCCCGGCTGCTGGATCGGCACCGGCGCGGTGATCCTGCCGGGTGCGCGGATCGGGCGGAACGTGGTCGTCGCCGCCGGGGCCGTGGTGCGCGGCGAGGTGCCGGACCACGCGGTGGTGGCCGGGGCGCCCGCCCGGATCGTCCGGACCTGGGACGCGGAGGCGGGCTGGCAGCCGCCCCTGCGCACGCCCGCGCCGCGGCCGATCCCCTCCGGGGTGACGCCAGAGCAGCTTCTCGCCCTGGCGGACCTTGAGGAACCGTAGCCATTTGCTGCGATAGTGACTCCTGGATTCGATAGATGTAACGAGCAACCAGGAATCACGTGGACACCAGCGAGAGCAGTACCGGCACCGGCACAGGCGCCGACCAGCAGGAGGCCGAGGCGGAGCGGCGCGGATGGCGCCGTTTCGCCATGGACACGCGTCCGCTGCGCATCCCCGCCTACCGCAGGCTGTGGTCGTCGACCATCGTCACGGCCGTCGGCAGCCAACTCACGGCGGTCGCCGTGCCCAAGCAGATCTTCGACATCACCGGTTCGTCCGCGTGGGTCGGCGCGGCGAGCATGGCCGGGCTGCTCCCGCTCATCGTCTTCGCCCTGTGGGGCGGCGCGGTCGCCGACACCATGGACCGGCGCAAGCTCCTGCTGATCACCAACTGCGGCATCGCCGTGACGTCGGTCCTCTTCTGGGTCCAGGCCCTGGTCGGGCTCGACTCGGTGGCGGCGCTCATGGTGCTGCTCGCGGTGCAGCAGGCGTTCTGGGGCCTCAACGCCCCGGCGCGCAACGCCTCCATCGCCCGGCTCGTGCCCGAGGGGCAGCTGGCCGCGGCCAACGCGCTCGGCTCGACCGTCATGCAGACCGGCCAGGTCGTCGGCCCGCTCCTCGCCGGGGTCCTCATCCCCGTCATCGGCCTGCCCGAGCTGTACCTCGTCGACGCGCTCGCGCTGTGCGTCACCGTGTGGGCCGTCTACCGCCTCCCCGCGCTGCCGCCCCTCGACGCGGTCAAGCGCCGGGCGGGCGTGCGCGAGATAGCCGCCGGTTTCCGCTACATCAGCGCCCACAAGGTCCTGCTCCTCTCCTTCCTCGCCGACATCATCGCCATGGTCTTCGGCATGCCCCGCGCCCTGTTCCCGGAGCTGGCCGCCGAGACGTACGCCCCGTACGGGGAAGGGCTCGCCCTGGGCTTGCTGTTCGCGGCCATCCCGATCGGAGCGGTGGTCGGCGGGCTGTTCTCCGGCACGTTCTCGCGAGCGAAGCGGCACGGCTGGATGGTGATCGGCGCGGTCGTCGCCTGGGGCGCGGCCATCACCGGCTTCGGCCTGAGCGGCAGCCTGTGGCTCGCGGTGGTCTTCCTCGCCGTGGCCGGCATCGCGGACATGGTCTCGATGGTCTTCCGTGGCGCGATCCTGCTCTCCGCGGCCACCGACGAGATGCGTGGCCGGATGCAAGGCGTCTTCACGGTCGTCGTAGCGGGCGGCCCACGCCTCGCCGACGTCCTCCACGGCTCGGCGGGCTCAGCCTTCGGCCCCCGCACGGCGGTCGCCGGGGGCGGCCTCCTGGTCGTGGCCCTGATGCTGACGCTGGCTCTGGCGATCCCGGCCTTGCGGCGCTACCGCATCTGACCCGGGCTTGGGCGCGGAGGCGCGGTCCCTGCCTTGGGATGGAGACCGGTGCGGCGCCGCTGCCGGATTCGGTCCGTCTGCGGCGCTACCGCATCTGACCCGGGCTGGGGCGCGGAGGCGCGGTGCCTGCCCTGGGGCGGAGGCCGGTGCGGCGCCGCTGCCGGATTCGGTCCGTCTGCGGCGCTACCGCATCTGAGCCGCGCCCAGGGCGCGGAGGCGCGGTCCCGGGACGGAGGCCGGTGCCGCGCCCCCCGGCGCGGGTCCGCCGGTCGCCCGAGGCACGGCTGTGGCGAGGGCGAATCCGGCACTCGCGTCGGGCCCGGGGCCCGGCCCCGCTCATCCGGCCGCCAGCAGCACCGTCCCGGGCCGCCCCGCTCACCCGGCCGCCAGCAGCACCGTCCCGGGCCGTCCCGCTCACCCCGCCGCCAGCACCACCGCCCCGGGCCGTCCCGCTCACCCCGCCGCCAGCACCACCGCCCCGCGCCGCCCCGCTCACCCCGCCGCCAGCAGCACCGTCCCCACCAAGGCGAGCCCCGCCCCCGCCGCCTGCACCCCGCGCAAGCGCTCCGCCAGGAAGCCGCGGGCCGCCAGTGCCGTGATCACCGGGTACAGCGAGGCTAGCACCGCCGCGACCGTCACCGGCCCCGCCTGAGCGGCCAGCGAGTACGTGCCGTTGGCGGCGACGTCCGCGAGGCCGACGAAGGCCAGCGCGGGGAGCGAGCGCCGGACGAGGCGGGCGCCGCCGTCGGCCGCGTCCGGGAGCACCGGCGCCCCGCGCTTGGCGGAGACGCAGAGGGCCGCGCCGCCCGCCGCCACGTTCGTCACGCGCTGCACGAACAGAGCGAGGAACAGGCCCGTCAGCGTGGTCGACGCCGCCGAGATCAGGGACATCACCGCGCCGAAGCCGAACGCCGCGACGAGCGTGAGCAGGACCGCCCGGCGCTGGACCGGAGCGCCGCGCAGCTGCGGGCCGCCCGCCAGGACGATGCCGGCGACAGCCACGAGGATGCCCGCGAACTGGAGCAGCCCGGGACGCTCCCCGAGCACCAGGCCCACCCCGACCGGCACGGCGACGCCGACCGAGCCGAGCGGCGAGACGACGCCCATCGGCCCGAGCGCGAGGGCCTTGTAGAACGCGAGCATGGCGACCGGCCCCACCAGACCCGCGCCGACGGCGAACCAGAGCTGGGGCCCCGCCTCGCTCCACCCGCCCGTCGCGACGACGATCGCGCCGAGCACTACCACGGCGATGGACTGGGAGACGACCACGACCGTCAGGGCCGGGGTGCGCCGGGTGAGGAGCCCGCCGCCGAAGTCGGCGAGGCCCCAGAGCACGCTCGTGGCCAGGGCGAAGAGCGCTGACTGTGCTTCCAACGGACGACCTCGCAGTACAGTTTGCTGAACACTTCGGTGCACGGTGCACCACACCGTAGTTCAATGCATTGCACTCTGTCATCCATAATATTGGACGGAATGTGTCGGACCTCGACCTCCTGACCCAGTCCCTCGCCCGCAACGTCAAACACTGGCGGACCGAGCGCGGCTTCACCCTGGACGTGCTCGCCACCCGGGCCGGCGTCAGCCGCGGCATGCTCATCCAGATCGAGCAGGCCCGCACCAACCCGAGCATCGGCACCGTCGTCAAGATCGGCGACGCGCTCGGCATCAGCATCACCACGCTGCTCGACTACGAGCAGGGCCCCAAGGTGCGGATCGTCCCCGCCGAGCAGGCGGTCCGGCTCTGGCACACGGACGCGGGCAGCTACCACCGCCTCCTGGCCGGCACCGAGGCGCCGGGTCCCCTGGAGATGTGGGACTGGCTCCTCCAGCCCGGCGAGGGCAGCCCTTCCGACCCGCACCCGCGCGGCACCGTCGAACTCCTCCACGTCACCGAGGGCGAGCTGACCGTAGTCGTGGACGGCGAGCCGCACACCGTGCCCGAGGGCGCGAGCGTCACCTTCGAGGCCGACGTGCCCCACGAGTACCGCAACGACGGCGGCGCACCGACCCGGATGATCATGGCGGTCTCGGTCCCGTTCGAACGCTGAGAATCCGGCACCCGGGCCGTCGTTCGCAGCGTGAGACGCCCGGAACCCGGCGCCCCCGGGCTGTTAGCGTGCCGCCATGCGCGCACCCCTCGGCACCTTCGACGACGCCCGCCCCGCCCCCGACGCCCTGGACCTCCTGACCCGGCCCGTCGCCGACGCCGTACGGCACTGGCGCGGCACGGTGCCCGCGCAGGAGCTGATCCGCGTCGAGACCGACCCCGAGTGGGCCGACACCGCGACCTTCGTCGAGCACTACGGGCCCGACCTGCTCGCCGCCTCGGCGAACTGCGTGGTCGTCGCGGGCAAGCGCGGCGGCGAGACCACGCTCGCCGCGTGCGTCGTCCTCTCCACGACCCGGGTCGACGTCAACGGGGTCGTGCGCCGCCAACTCGGCGCGCGCAAAGCCTCGTTCGCGGCCATGGACACCGCCGTCGGCGAGACGGGCATGGAGTACGGGGGCATCACCCCCATCGGCCTCCCCGCCGACTGGCCGGTCCTGGTGGACGCGGCCGTCGTCGACCTGCCCCACGTCCTGATCGGCAGCGGAACCCGCAGGGGCAAGCTGATCGTCCCCGGCAAGGCGCTCGCCGAGGTGCCGAACGCGGTCGTCCTCGACGGTCTGGGCGTCACCGTGTAGAGGGTCCGCTGCTCGACGGCCTGGGCGTCACCCTGTGGAGACAGCAGGCGCCCGGCCCGTGCTCTCCCGCACCACCAGCCGCGTCGGCACCAGCGTCGTCCCGCGCTCCGCCTCGCTCTCGCGCACCTGGCGCAGCGCGCTCTCCACGCAGCGCCGGCCGACCTCGGCGAAGTCCTGGTGGACCGTGGTCAGCGGCGGCTGGAACGAGCCCGAGTCCGGGATGTCGTCGAACCCGATCACGGACACGTCCCCGGGGACCCGGCGCCCGCGCTCGTCCAGGGCGCGCAGCAGGCCGAGCGCCATCTGGTCGTTGGCCGCGAACACGGCGGTGCAGCCGTCCTGTTCGGCGAGGCGCAGCCCCGCGCGGTAGCCGGACTCGGCCGACCAGTCGCCCCGTACCGGAGGCGGGACCGGCCGCCCCGCCTCCTCGAGTGCCGTGCGCCAGGCGTCCGTCCGGCGCTGGGCCGCGTAGGACTCCGACGGCCCCGCCAGATGCCAGACCGTGTCGTGGCCCAGGCCGAGCAGGTGGCGTACGGCGTCGCGGGTGCCGCCCGCCTGGTCGGTGTCGACGACCGCGTACCGGTCCCCGGCGTCGGAGTCCGCGACCACGACCTTCACGTGCGGCGGCAGCGACAGCCGCGCGGAGTCCAGGAGGTGGACCTCCATGATGACGATGACCGCGTCCACCGCCAGCTCCCCGAGGCGGGAGAAGGCGCCGCGCACCTCGTCCTGCGTGGGCACGGCGACCGGAAGCAGCGTCACCGCGTACCCCTCGTGCGCGGCCGAGACCGCGATCGCCTCCAGGGTGCGCATGTTGCCCGTGGTGGAGAGGGTGAAGGTGATGACGCCGATCGTGCGGAAGTCGCCGCGCTTGAGGGCGCGCGCCGCGCTGTTGGGCCGGTAGCCCAGCTCCTTCATCGCCGCGCGGACCCGTTCCCGCGTCTCCTCGTGGACGCCGGGGAAGCCGTTCGAGACGCGGGAGACCGTCTGCGAGGAGACCCCGGCGACCCGGGCGACGTCAGCCATCGACGCGTTCTGGGTGCGGCGTCGCCCTCCGGCGCCCTCGTGCCCCGGACTCTTGACCGTGTTCATCAGGGCAGTGTAGACATTCGGCCACCGGATGTTTACGTAAACATCAGGGTGAACACCGGTGCCGCCCGGGTTGGACGCAGGAGCGAGGTACGCACGACATGACGACGCTTCAACCGGTGCGGCGCACGCGCCGCTCCTGGACGGGCTGGGGCTTCATCGGCCCCTTCGTGCTCGTCTTCGCGCTGGTCTTCCTGGCGCCGCTGGCGTACTCGGTCTACCTGAGCCTCTTCCGCACGCAGCTCATCGGCGGGACCACTTTCGTCGGCCTGGACAACTACCAACAGGCCCTGCAGGACAGCCAGTTCTGGGAGGGGGTCACCCGCGTCGGCCTGTTCCTCCTGGTCCAGGTGCCGGTCATGCTGGGCGTCGCGCTCCTCGTGGCCCTCGCGATCGACAGCGGACGCCTCTACGGCAAGGACTTCTTCCGCATTTCCGTCTTCCTGCCCTACGCGGTCCCCGCCGTCGTCGCCACGCTCATGTGGAGCTTCCTGTACGGCACCCGCTTCGGCCTGGTCGGCGACCTGAACGACGCGCTCGGCGTGAAGCTGCCCGACCCGCTCTCCTCCGACCTGCTCCTCGCCTCCATCGGCAACATCGTCACGTGGGAGTTCGTCGGCTACAACATGCTGATCTTCTACTCGGCGCTGCGCGTCATCCCGCACTCGCTCTACGAGGCGGCCGAGATCGACGGCGCGGGCCAGTGGCGGGTGATCTCGGCGATCAAACTCCCGGCGATCCGCGGCGCCCTCGTCATCGCCACGATCTTCTCGGTCATCGGCAGCTTCCAGCTCTTCAACGAGCCCGCGATCCTCCAGAAGCTCGCCCCGAACGCCATCACCACCGACTACACGCCGAACTACTACACGTACTCGCTGTCCTTCTCGGGCCAGCAGCACAACTACTCCGCGACGGTCGCCATCGTCATGGGCGTCCTCACCATGGCCGTCGCCTACGTCGTCCAGCTGCGCGGCATGCGCAAGGGAGCGTGAGACGCGATGACCACCCTCCTCGACGCGGCCGACCGGCCGGGGGCCGCCGCCCCGCGCCTGCGCACCCCGCGCCGCCACCGCCCGGGGCGCCCCCGGCGCAGCGTCCTGCTGACCGCGCTCACCGCGATCGTGCTCCTCTACAGCCTGCTGCCGCTGCTGTGGCTGCTCATCAGCGCCACCAAGACCCAGGAAGGGCTCGCCTCCTCCTTCGGCCTGTGGTTCGACGGCGACTTCGCCCTCTGGGACAACATCCGCACCACCTTCACCTACCAGGACGGCGTCTTCGGCCGCTGGCTCCTCAACACCCTGCTGTACGTGGTGATGGGCGCGGGCGGCGCCACCTTCCTGGCCGTCCTCGGCGGGTACGCGCTGGCCAAGTTCACCTTTCCGGGCAAGCGGGCGGTGTTCGCGGTCGTCATCGGCGCGGTCGCGGTGCCGACGACGGCGCTCGCCGTCCCGACGTTCCTCATGTTCAGCAAGATCGGGCTGACCGACACTCCCTGGGCGGTCATCATCCCGTCGCTGATCTCCCCGTTCGGGCTGTACCTGATGTGGGTCTTCGCCACCGAGGCGATCCCCGCCGAGCTGATGGAGGCCGCCCGGATCGACGGCGCGAGCGAACTGCGCACCTTCTTCACGGTCGCCCTGCCGCTGCTCGCGCCCGGCACCGTCACCGTCCTGCTCTTCACCACGGTCACGACCTGGAACAACTACTTCCTGCCGCTGATCATGCTGAAGGACCCCGACTGGTACCCGCTCACCCTCGGCCTCGACGCCTGGAACAAGCAGGGCCAGACGGCCGGCGGCGAAGCCGTCTTCCATCTGGTCGTCACCGGCTCCCTGCTCACCATCGTGCCGCTGATCGCCGCCTTCCTGCTGCTCCAGAAGTACTGGCAGTCCGGGCTCGCCGCCGGAAGCGTCAAGGAGTAGGCACCGCCCCGCTCATCCCCGTAGAGACCACGACGAAGTGGAAGCCCCCGCATGTCCAAGCACCCCCGCCGCCTGCTGCGCGGCATCAGCCTGCTCGCCGTCCTCGCCCTCGGCGCCACCGCGTGCGGCGGCTCCGACGACGACTCCGCGCGGGAGCCGGTCGGTTCGGACACCATCCAGGCCGCGCTGAAGAAGGGCGGCACCCTCACCGTGTGGGCGTGGGAGCCCACGCTCAAGCAGGTCGCCGCCGACTTCGAGAAGAAGTACACGAAGGTCGACGTCAAGCTGGTCAACGCGGGCACCGGCAACGACCAGTACAAGGCGCTGCAGAACGTCATGTCGGCGAAGAAGGGCGTCCCGGACGTCGCGCAGATCGAGTACTACGCGCTCAGCCAGTACGCCCTGACGAAGTCGGTCACCGACCTCACCCCGTACGGCGCGGACAAGCTGGCCGACTCCTACTCGCCCGGCCCCTGGAACGCGGTGAAGTCCGGCGACGGCGTCTACGGGCTGCCGATGGACTCCGGGCCGATGGCGCTGTTCTACAACAAGAAGGTCTTCGACCAGCACAAGATCGCCGTCCCGACGACCTGGGACGAGTACGTCGAGGCGGCCCGCAAGCTGCACAAGGCCGACCCGAAGGCGTACATCACCAACGACGTCGGCGACGCCGGGCTCACCACCAGCCTGCTGTGGCAGGCCGGTGCGCACCCGTACAAGGTCGACGGCACCGAGGTCGGCATCGACTTCACGGACGCGGGCGCGAAGAAGTACACCGACACCTGGCAGAAGCTCGTCGACGAGAAGCTCGTCGCGCCCGTCACCGGCTGGACCGACGACTGGTACAAGGGCCTCGCCGACGGCTCCATCGCCACCCTGCCCATCGGCGCGTGGATGCCCGCCAACTTCGTGTCCGGCGTGAAGAACGGCGCCGGTGACTGGCGCGTGGCCCCGCTGCCGCAGTGGGAGAAGGGCGCCACCGCCTCCGCCGAGAACGGCGGCAGCTCCCTGACCCTGCCCGAGCTCGGCAAGAACAAGGAGCTGGCCTACGCCTTCGTCGAGTACGCCAACTCCGGTGCGGGCGTGCAGACCCGCATAAAGAACGGCGCGTTCCCGGCGACGACCAAGGACCTGGACTCCCCGGCCTTCCAGGACACCGCGTTCCCGTACTTCGGCGGCCAGAAGGCCAACAAGATCTTCGCCGAGTCCGCGAAGAACGTGCCCGCCGACTGGACGTACCTCCCGTACCAGGTGTACGCCAACTCGATCTTCAACGACACCGTCGGCAAGGCCTACATCTCCGGCACGAAGCTCACCGCCGGGCTGAAGGCGTGGCAGGACGCGTCGGTGAAGTACGGGAACGAGCAGGGCTTCACCGTCGAGAAGTAGCCCCGCGCGCCCTGCCCCCAGCTGCTGTCTCGGAAGGATCTTGATGACCGCCCCTCACACCTCTCGTTTCCCCTACGCGAAGGGGTCCGACGGCGCCCGCCGGATCGGCTACGGCGCCGACTACAACCCCGAGCAGTGGCCGCGGGAGGTGTGGGCGGACGACATCCGGCTGATGCGCGAGGCCGGGGTCACCGTCGTCTCCCTGGCGATCTTCTCCTGGGCGCGGCTCCAGCCCACCGCCGACACCTGGGACTTCGCCTGGCTCGACGAGATCATGGACCTGCTGCACGCGGGCGGCATCGGCGTCGACCTCGCCACCGCGACGGCGTCCCCGCCGCCCTGGCTCACCACCGCGCACCCTGAGATCCTGCCGGTGACCGCGACCGGCGAGACGCTCTGGCCCGGCGCGCGCCAGCACTGGCGGCCCACCTCGCCCGTCTTCCGCGAGCACGCGCTGCGCCTGGTCCGGGAGATCGCGACCCGGTACGCGGACCATCCCGCGCTCGTCGCCTGGCACGTCAACAACGAGCTGGGCTGCCACAACGTCCACGACTACTCCGACGACGCCGCCCGCGCCTTCCGCGCCTGGCTGCGCCGCCGCTACACCACCCTCGACGCCCTCAACCACGCCTGGGGCACGGCCTTCTGGTCGCAGCGCTACAGCGACTGGGACCAGCTCCTGCCGCCCCGGCTCGCCGCCTCGCACCCCAATCCGACGCAGCAGCTCGACTTCAAGCGGTTCTCCTCCGACGCGCTGAAGGACCATCTGCTCGCCGAGCGCGCGGTGCTGCGCGAGCTGACCCCGGACACGCCCGTCACCACCAACTTCATGGTGATGGGCGGCACCAAGGGCATGGACTACGCCGACTGGGCCGCCGAGGTGGACTTCGTCGCCAATGACCACTACGTGGTGCCCGGGCCGCAGGACCGCGACGAGCTGTCCTTCGCCGCCAACCTCACCAGCGGCATCGCGGGTCACCGGCCGTGGTTCCTCATGGAGCACTCCACCAGCGCGGTCAACTGGCAGCCGGTGAACCTGGCCAAGCGGCCGGGCGAGCTGGCCCGGGACTCACTGCTGCACGTCGCGCACGGCGCCGACGCCGTCTGCTTCTTCCAGTGGCGGCAGTCGGCGGCGGGCGCCGAGAAGTACCACTCGGCGATGGTGCCGCACGCGGGGGAGGACAGCGAGGTCTTCCGTACGGTCGTGGAGCTGGGCCGCACCCTTGAGGCCCTGGCGCCGCTCGCCGGGTCCGTGCGCGAACCCGCGCGGGTCGCCCTCCTCTTCGACTGGGACTCCTGGTGGGCCGCCGAGCACGACTCCCACCCCACCTCGCGCCTCGACTACCACGGCGAGGCCCTCGACTGGTACTCCGCGCTGCTGCGGCTCGGCGTCCGCGCCGACGTCGTGCCCGCCCACGGTACGGATCTCTCCCGCTACGACGTCGTGATCGCGCCGGTCCTGCACGTGGTGCCGCAGCAGCTCGGCAAGGAGCTGACCCGGTACGTCGAGTCCGGCGGCCACCTCGTGACCACGTACTTCTCGGGCATCGTCGACGAGAACGACCACATCTGGCTCGGCGGCCACCCGGGCGCGCTGCGCGAACTCCTCGGCATCCGCGTCGAGGAGTTCGGGCCGCTCCTCGACGGCGACACGGTCCGCCTCGACAACGGGACGGCGGGGTCCGTGTGGAGCGACCGCGTCGATGTGACGGGGCCGGACGTCGAGGTCCTGGCCCGGTACAGCACGGGGGCGTACGCCTCGCGGCCGGCGGTGACCCGTCGCGGCACGGGCCGGGGCTCGGCCGCGTACGTCTCGACGCGCCTGGGCGCGGACGGCCTGGCCGCGCTGCTGCCCGGCCTGCTCGCTCCGGCGGGCGTGGAGTCCGAACTCCCGGTAGCGGTCCGGGGGGTGGTGGAGACGGCGGTACGCCGGGATGGGCAGTACCGGTACGTGTTCCTGGTCAACCGGGGGGACGAGCCGGTGCCGCTGCCCGACCGGAGCGGTGAGGTGCTTGTCGGGCCGGCCCTGACGGAGGGGGTCCTTGTCCTGCCCGCGCGCGGGGTGGCGGTCCTGCGGCAGCCCGCACCCTGAGGTCTCAGAGATGGTGGGCCCGGCGCTCCCGCCACAGGAGCCATGCCAGGAACAGGCCGCCGCCCACCCCGGTGACCACGCCGACCGGCATCAGCGCGGAACCGGTCACGCGCTGCGTCAGCAGGTCCGCCGCCGTGACGAGGAGGGAACCCATCCAGGCCGCGGGGAGCACGTGGGGCCCGGCCGCGCGGGTGACGCGGCGGGCCAGTTGCGGTGCGGCCATCGCGAGGAACGGGATCGGGCCCGCCGCCGCCACCGCCATCGCGGTCAGGCCCGTGCCCGCGCACAACAGGATCAGGCGGCTGCGTTCGGGCGCCACGCCGAGCGCGCCCGCCGTGTCGTCGCCCATCTCCAGCAGCGTCAGACGGCGGGCGTGGGCCAGGACCACGGGGACGCAGATCAGCAGGCCGAGACCGGCCGTGCGGACCTCGCTCCAGCCGCGGTCGTTGAGGGAGCCGATCATCCAGCTCGCCGCCTGCGCCGCCTTGCCGATGTCGGCGCGGACGTAGAGGAAGCTGGTCGCCGCGCCGAGCACCGCGGACATGCCGATGCCGACCAGGACGAGCCGGTAACCGTGCACCCCCCGGCGCCAGGCGAGCACATAGACCGCCGCCGCTGTCGTGAAACCGCCGAGCACCGCGCCGAACGCGGTCTGCGGCGCACCCGCGTTCAGGAAGATGATCGCGACGAGCGCCCCCGCCGACGCGCCGTTGCCGAACCCGATGATGTCCGGGCTGCCCAGCGGGTTGCGGGTCAGCGACTGGAACACGGCGCCCGCCATCCCCGTACCGAACCCGACGAGCACGGCGGTGAGCGCACGCGGCAGGCGCAGGTCCAGCACGATGAACTCGGCGCCGGGCGGCCCGTCCCCGGCGAACGTCCGCACCACCTCGGCGGGCGACAGCTCATAGGTGCCGGTGCCGACGGAGAGCACCACCAGACACGCGGTGACCAGGATCAGCGCCCCGCAGACCAGGACCGTACGGGGGGCGAAGCGGACGGACCAGCGGCCCGCGCGCACCTTCGCCCCCGACGCCCGGGGCTCGTTCCTCACCGGCGTCGTCACAGCTGGGCCACCTTCCGCCGGCGTACGAGATGGATGAAGAGCAGGCCGCCGAGGAACGAGGTGACGATGTCCGCCTGGATCTCCGAGGGCGCCGCGACGACCCGCCCGATCACGTCGGCGACGAGCAGCAGGGCCGGGGCGAACAGGGCGCAGTAGGGGAGCAGCCGGCGCGGATCGGGGCCGGTGAACGCGCGGACCGCGTGCGGGATCATCAGGCCGATGAAGCCGATCGGCCCGCAGACGGCGGTGGCGCTGCCGCACAGCAGCGTGACGGCGACGACGGCGAGCGTACGGGTGCGCCGCACGGAGGTGCCGAGCGCGCGGGCGTGATCCTCGCCGAGGGAGAGGGCGCCGAGGGGCCGGGCCAGGGCGAAGGCCAGGAGCGCGCCCGCGACCAGCAGGGGCAGCGCTTCGAGAAGAAGGTCCGGGTCGCGTTTCTCCAGCGTGCCGACCGACCAGTGGCGCATCGAGTCGAGGGTGTTGAGGTCCCAGAGCTGGAGCCCGTTGACGTAGCCGAAGAGCGCGGCGTTGACGGCGGTCCCGGCCAGGGCGAGCCGGACGGGGGTGGCGGCGCGGGTGCCGCCGAGCGCGTTCACGGCGACGGCGGCGACGGCCGCGCCGAGCAGTGCGAACCACAGGTACCCGGTGAACGACGTGATGCCGAGCACGCTGATCGCGGTCACGACGGCGGCCGACGCCCCCGCGTTGACGCCGAGCAGCCCCGGATCGGCCAGCGGGTTGCGCGTGAGGACCTGCATGACACCGCCCGCCAGGCCGAGCGCCGCGCCGACGGCGATCCCGATGAGCGTCCGCGGCAGCCGCAGCTCGCGCACGATGCCGTCGTACGCCGAGCCCGAGGGCGAGAACAGGCCGGACCACACGTCACCGAGCGGGATGTGCTCCGTGCCCACGGCGAGGGACAGCACCGACGCCGCGCAGAGCAGGAGCACGCCGAGGACGAGGCCCGCGGCGCGCGGCGGGCGGCCGCGGCGGGTGGCCGATAGTCGCGGTGCTTCTCCCCGGTGGGGACGGGTTCCAGTGAGCATGTGGTTAGCTTAGGCTAACCTAACCTCGTCTGCTGACAATTACGTTGACGAACCCGCTGTCCGGAGCTGTGAGGAACCGGGCGGATCCGCTCGGAGGAAGAGGAGACATGCGCGTCCAGACCGCGGCCCCCGCCGCCCGGCCCACCGCCGCCCTGCCGGACCACCGGCCGGAGCGCGTCACCGGCCCGCGCGTCGCGCACCTCCTGGAGCGGTTGGCCGCGACCGGCGACGACGCCCGACGGCTGCGCCTCGCCGAGGAGTTCTGGCGCGACGCGACGGCGCTCGGCACCCCGCTCGTCGAGGAGATCGACGGCGCGCCCGACCACCGGGCCGTCACCTTTCTGTGGCGCGGCCACCGCACCACCCGGCAGGTGCTGCTCATGGCCAACCGGCTCGTCGACCGCGACCACCTGGCGGGCTCCCTCCTCGCCCGCGCCCCCGGCACCGACATCTGGCACCTCGGGCTGCGGCTGCGCGCCGACCACCGCGGCTCCTACCGCCTCGCCGCCGACATCTCCGCCGCCGAGCCGCCCACCGACCCGGACATCCTCCAGGCGCGGCTGCGCTCGCTCGCCGTGCACGCCTCGCGCGATCCGCTCAACGCCCGTACGCAGGCGACCCGTTGGTCGGCGGCCGAGTCGTCCGTCTTCGCCCTGCCGGACGCACCGGCCGAGCCGTGGGCGGGAGCGCCGGGTGAGAGACCGGCCGGGCGCGTGGAACGGCACCGCACGCCGGCCGCCGCGCTGGGCGGCCCGCGCGACGTCTGGACCTACCTGCCGCCGGGCCGCCGCGCGGACGACGGCCCGCTGCCCGTCCTCGTGCTCTGCGACGGCGACATGTGGTTCGGCCGCGTGCGGCTGCAGCACACGCTCGACGCGCTGATCGCAGCGGGGAGGCTGGCGCCGCTGGCCGTGCTCGCGCCCGACGCCGTCGACCGCGCCACCCGGGCCCGCGAACTCGGCGCCCGCGACCCCTTCGTCACGTTCCTCGCCGACGAACTCCTGCCCTGGGCGGCCGGCCGCTGGCCCGTCAGCGACGACCCGGCGCGCACGATCGTCGCCGGTCAGAGCCTCGGTGGCATGGCCGCACTGCACGCGGGCCACCAGCGGCCGGACCGGTTCGGACACGTCATCGCCCAGTCGCCGTCCCTGTGGTGGCGGCCCGGGCTCCCGTCGGACCGGCCGTACAAACACGTCTTCGGGGTGCCCTGGCTCGTCGCCCGGTACGCGGACTCCGCGCCGCGCCCCGTCACCGTGCACCTCGACGTCGGCCTGCACGAGGGCGCCATGGTCGACCACTGCCGGGCGCTCTACGACACCTTGCACTCGGCCCGCTACCGGGTCACCCGGCGCGAGTTCAACGGCGGTCACGACTACGCCTGCTGGCACGTCGCGCTCGCGGACACGCTGATCCGGCTCCTCGGCCCCGGACCGGCCTGAGGCCCCTACTTCTCTCCCTCTCTTTCTCCCTCTCTCCCCTTCTCTCTCCCCACAGAAGCACTTCCCCTTCTTCGCCCTTAGGAGCATCACGCACATGTCCTCCAACCGAACCTTCCGCCGCACGGTCCTGGTGTCCTGCGCCGCCGTCACGGGAGCCCTGCTCCTCAGCGCCTGCGGCGGCAGCGACGAGGGTGACGACAGCGCCGGCGGCAGCGGCGAGGGGAAGCCCGCGGCGGCCACCACGCGCCAGATCACCGACGCCCAGGGCCGCAAGGTGAAGGTGCCGGGCTCCCCGCAGAAGGTCGTCACGCTCAGCGAGCCCACCACCGACGCGGCGCTCGCCCTCGGCGTGGAGCCGGTCGGCGTGACGGCGGGCCGCGGCCAGCAGGGCGTCTCCACCTACCTCGCCGACAAGGCGGCCAAGGCGCAGGTCGTCGCCACCGTCGCCGAGGCCGACATGGAGAAGCTCGCCGCGCTCCAGCCCGACCTCATCCTCCTCGACGAGACGACCGGCGCGAAGAAGACCGTCGACAAGCTCCAGGAGATCGCGCCGACCGTCGTCACCGCCAAGCTCAACGAGGACTGGAAGAAGTCCTTCACCGACACCGCCGACGCCCTCAACAAGAAGGCCGACGCCGAGAAGTGGCTGACGGACTTCGACACACAGGTCGCCGACGTCAAGAAGCAGCTCGGCGGCAACGCGGGCACGTCCGTCTCCGTCGTCCGCTGGCAGGACGGCGCGCCCTCCGTCGTCGGCAAGGGCGACGGCGTCGTCGCCTCCACGCTCCAGGCGCTCGGCGCCACCCGGCCCAAGGACCAGCAGGGCGCGAGCACCGGCCACAGCGAGCCCGTCTCCCTGGAGAAGCTGTCCACCATCGACGGCGACTGGCTGTTCTTCGGCACGCTCGGTGACAAGGCCGACGGCGAGAAGGCGTACGGCGAGGCGCGGAAGGTCACCAACTTCGGCAAGCTGAACGCCGAGAAGAGCAAGCACGTCGTGGTCGTCGAGGGCTCGGCGTGGAACAGCGCGGGCGGCCCGCTCTCCGCGCAGGTCGTGCTCGACGACCTCAAGGGGGCGCTGGCCAAGTGAGCGCCGGTCAGGAACGCGCACGGCAGGCCGCCGGGGAACTGGGCGGCCGGCTCGCCCTCGTCACCGGGGCGGGCCGGGGGATCGGCGAGGCGGTGGTCGCCGCGCTCGTCGGGCGTGGGGCCCGCGTCCTCGCCACCGATCTCGACGCGGAGGCCGTCGGGAAGGTGGCGGCGCAGTACGCGGGCGGAGAGGTCATCGCCCGGACGCTCGACGTCACCGACGCGGCCGCGGTCGAGGCGCTCGTCGCCGACGCGGAGGATGCGCTCGGCCCTCTCGACATCGCCGTCAACGTCGCCGGGATCCTGCGCGGCGCCCCCGCGGTCGACCTCACGGACGAGGACTGGGCCGCCACCTTCGCCGTCAACACGAACGGGGTCTTCCACGTCTGCCGTTCCGTCGCCCGGCGGATGACGGCGCGGGGTGCGGGCTCTCTCGTGACCGTCGCCTCCAACGCGGCGGGTATCCCGCGCGCGGGGATGTCCGCGTACGCGGCGTCGAAGGCGGCCACCGCGATGTTCGTGAAATGCCTCGGGCTCGAGGTCGCCGCGCGGGGCGTGCGCTGCAACACCGTCTGTCCCGGGTCGACGCTCACCGACATGCAGCGTGGCATGTGGGAGGCGGCGGGGGCCGACGTCGAGGCCGCCCGGGACTCCGTCATCGCCGGGGACCTCGGCGCCCATCGCACCGGGATTCCCCTCGGGCGTTTCGCGGACCCGTCCGATGTCGCGGAGGCGGTCGCGTTCCTCGCGTCCGATCGGGCTCGGCACATCACGATGCACGACCTGTACGTCGACGGCGGCGCGACGCTCCGCGGGTAGCGGGGTTCGCCTCCTCGTCCGCCGAGTGCGCTCGGTTCGGCGTCCGCGGCTCTCGTCGTGGCTGGTCGCGCAGTTCCCCGCGCCCCTCAGGACGCGGCTGCGCCGCTGTCCCTCCGGGTAGGTGCGGCTCTCGTCGTGGTTGCTCGCGCAGTTCCCCGCGCCCCCGAGATGCGCACTGCGTGCGCCATCTCAGAGGGGCGCGTGCGGCGCGCCCGCTGGGGCAGCGGCGAAGCCGCATGCCCCAGGGGCGCGGGGAACTGCGCGACCAGCCACGACGAGAGCCGCGGTCGCCACACCACCGCACCGCCCACGGCGACACCGCGGTCGCCTCTCACCGCACCGCCCACGGCGCCAACGCGCCCACCCCACCGCCACCGAACCGGCCCCGCCAGATCCGTCGCCCCGGCGAACCCGCCCGACCAACCCCCACTCCCACTCCCACCCCCACCCCCACTCCAGGAGGCCACGATGACCACGTCCGTGCGTGAACCCGTCACCACCCCACCGGAGGTGACCGGCGCGGCGACCGGACTCCTCGACGGCTACCGCCCCGGCGCGGACCGTTTCCTGGCCACCCCGCACCGCACACTGCTCGGCCACGGCACCGCCGCCGAACTGCCGCCCGGCAACGCCCCGTTGAGCCACCGCGTGCGGCACCTCCTCGACGCCCGTCGCCGCGAGGGCCAGACCGCCGTGGTCATAGGCGCCCTCCCCTTCGACCCGGCCGCGACACCCGCGCTGGCCGTCCCGGAGAGGGTCCGCTGGGCACCGCCCCTGCGCGAGGACCCGCTGATCGCGCTGCCCGTGCCGGAGGGCGAGGGCGCGGGGGCGTGGCAGGTGCGCGAGGTGCCCGCCGCCGGGGAGTACGGGGCCGCCGTCGCCGCGGCAGTCGCCCGGATGAAGGCGGGGGAGTTCGACAAGGTCGTCCTCGCCCGGACCCTGGAACTGACCGGCCCGCACGGCCCCGACCTGCCCGCGATGCTGCGCCGCCTGGCCCGCCGCGACCCGGCCGGATACACGTTCGCCGTGCCCAGCGGCCCGGGCCGCACGCTGATCGGCGCCAGCCCGGAGCTGCTCGTCGCCCGCGACGGCGCCCGGCTGACCGCCAACCCCCTCGCCGGCTCGGCGCCCCGCAGCGCCGACCTCGCCGAGGACGTCCGCCGCGCCGCCGCCCTCCTCGAATCCCCGAAGGACCTGCACGAGCACGCCGTCGTCGTGGCCGCCGTCCGCGCCGCCCTCGCCCCGTTCTGCACCCGCCTCGACGTCCCCGACCGCCCCACCCTCGTACGCACGGCGGCGATGTGGCACCTGTCGACCACGGTCACCGGTGAGATCGCCGACCCGGACCGCACCACCGCGCTCGACCTCGCCTCCGCGCTCCACCCGACCCCCGCCGTCTGCGGCACCCCCACCGACCTGGCCCGACAGGTCATCGCCGAGTCCGAACCGTTCGACCGGGGCGCCTACACCGGCATGGTCGGCTGGCAGAACGCGGACGGCGACGGCGAGTGGGTCGTCACCATCCGCTGCGCCGAGGCCGAGACCCGCGCCGAGGGCGGGCTGCTCCGCCTGTTCGCCGGGGCCGGTGTCGTCGCCGCATCCTCCCCGGAGGCGGAGACCGCCGAGACGGGAGCGAAGTTCCGTACGTTCCTGAACGCCGTGGGAGCCGCCCTGTGACCGCCGACGCCCTCACGCCCGGCGTGGACGCGCCGACCTGGCCCGCCGAGTTCGCGGAGCGCTACCGTGCCGCCGGGTACTGGCGCGGCGAGACCTTCGGCGGCGTGCTGCGCGAGCGCGCCGAGGCCCACCCCGACCGCATCGCCCTCGTCGACCCGGCGCCGATCCGCCGCACCTGGACCTACCGCCAACTCGACGAACGCGCCGACCGGTTGGCCGCCGGGTTCATCGAACGCGGCATCCGCAAGGGCGACCGCGTCGTCGTGCAGCTCCCGAACATCGGCGAGTTCATCGAGGTCGTCTTCGCCCTGTTCCGCATCGGCGCGCTGCCCGTGTACGCGCTGCCCGCGCACCGCGAGACGGAGATCGCCTACTTCTGCTCCTTCGCGGAGGCCGTCGCCTACGTGATCCCCGACCGGCACGCGGGCTTCGACCACCGCGACCTCGCCGCGCGGGTCCAGAAGGAGACCCCGAGCCTGCGCCACGTCTTCGTCGTCGGCGACCCGGGCGAGCACACGGCGCTGGCCGACGTCGACGCCGACCCCGTGGAGTTCGACGGACCCGAGCCCCACGAACTCGCCTTCCTCCAGCTCTCCGGCGGCACCACCGGCCGCCCCAAACTGATCCCGCGCACCCACGACGACTACCTCTACTCCCTCTGGGGCTCGAACGAGATCTGCGGCGTCGACGCCGACACCCGCTTCCTCGTCGTCCTGCCCGCCGCGCACAACTTCCCGATGAGCAGCCCCGGTTGGCTCGGCGTGCTCTACGCGGGCGGCACGGTCGTCATGTCCCCGGGCACCGATCCCGGGACGGCGTTCCCGGTCGTCGCGGCGGAGCGCGTCACGATGACGGGCCTTGTCCCGCCGCTCGCCCTCGTCTGGACGCAGTCCGGACCGGGGACCCGCTACGACCTCTCCTCCCTGCGACTCATCCTGGTCGGCGGCGCCAAGTACAGCGAGGCCGCGGCCCGCCGCCTCCAGCCCGCGCTCGGCTGCGGGCTCATGCAGGTCTTCGGCATGGCGGAGGGCCTGGTCAACTACACCCGCCTCGACGACGACACGGAGACGGTCGTCACCACCCAGGGCCTGCCCATCTCGGCGGACGACGAGATCCGCATCGTCGACGACGCCGACGAGGACGTCCCCGAGGGCGCGTTCGGGCACCTGCTGACCCGGGGCCCGTACACCATCCGCGGCTACTGGCGAGCGCCCGAGCACAACGCGCGCTCCTTCACCGCCGACGGTTTCTACCGCACCGGCGACATCGTGCGCCGCACCCCGAGCGGCCACCTCGTCGTCGAGGGCCGGGCCAAGGACCAGATCAACCGGGGCGGCGAGAAGATCGCCCCGGAGGAGATCGAGAACATCATCCTCGCCCACCCCGCCGTCCACGACGTCTCCCTCGTCGCCGTCCCCGACGAGTACCTCGGCGAACGCTCCCTCGCCTACGTCATCCTGCGCGCGGATGCCGCACCGCTGAAGCCGGTCGCCGTGAAGCGGTTCGTACGGGAGCGGGGCGTGGCCGCGTACAAGGTGCCCGACCTCGTCGAGTTCGTCGACACCTTCCCGCAGACCGGCATCGGCAAGATCAGCAAGAAGCAGCAGCGCTCCGCAGCGGAGCAGCCACCTGGACAGCCGACAGAGCCCTCCGCCGGGCCGTCCCGCGAACAGCCCGCCGGGCCGTCCCTCAAGCGGCCCGCCGGCCTGCCGGCCGAGACGCCCGTCGGGCAGCCGACCGAGACGCCCGTCGGGCAGCCGGCCGAGACGCCAGTCGGCCCGCCGGCCGAGCACCTCGCCGAGCCACCCGCCCCGCTCCACTGAAAGGCCCCCCACCATGGCTCTGCCCGCCATCGCCGCCTACCCCCTGCCCCGCCCCGACGAGCTGCCCGCCAACCGGGTCTCCTGGACCGTCGACCCCGCGCGTGCCGTGCTCCTCGTCCACGATCTCCAGCACCACTTCCTCGCCACGTACCCGCAGGACGCGCAGCCACTGACCGGGATGCTCGACAACACCGCCCGCCTGCTCAAGGAGACCCGGGCGCTCGGCGTCCCCGTGTTCTACTCCGCCCAGCGCGGCGGCCAGACCCCCGAGGAGCGCGGGCTGCAGCTCGACTTCTGGGGGCCCGGCGTCGCCGACGACCCGGCCGCGCTCGCCGTGCCGGAGGCCGTCGCCCCGGAGGACGGGGACACGGTTCTCACCAAGTGGAAGTACAGCGCCTTCGTCCGCACCGAACTGGAGTCGGCGATGCGCGGGTCGGGGCGCGACCAACTGGTGATCGTCGGCGTCTATGCCCACATCGGCGTCCTCATCAGCGCCGCCGACGCGTGGATGCGCGACATTCAGGCGTTCGTCGTCGCCGACGCCGTCGCCGACTTCACCCGCGACGACCACGACATGGCCCTGCGCTGGGCCGCGGGCCGCTGTGCCGTCGTCACCACCACCGACGCGCTCATCGAGGAGGTACGGGCCGCATGACCACGACCCTCACCGTCGAACAGATCCGCACCGATGTCGCCGACTGCCTCGGCGAGGACCCCGCCGACATCCCCGTCGACGAGAACCTCGTCGACCACGGCCTCGACTCCGTCCGCATCATGACCCTCCTGGAACGCTGGCGCCGCGACCATGGCGTCGAGGCGTCCTTCGTCGACCTCGCCGAGAAGCCCGCCGTCGACGCCTGGGCCGCGCTGCTGGGGGTGACCCCCTCATGACCGTGCTGACCAGCCATGACGAACGCACGAGCCGCGACTGCGTCCTCCCGCTCACCGCCGCCCAGTCCGGCATGTGGTTCGCCCAGGCCCTCGACCCGCTGAGCCCCGCGCAGAACACCGCCGAGTACCTGGAGATCGACGGCGAACTCGACCCCGAGGTGTTCGCCGCCGCGCTCCGCCACGTCGTCAGCGAGGCCGAGGCCCTGCGCGTCCGCGTCGAGGAGACCCCGGACGGGCCGCGCCAGCGGATCCGCGCCACCGTCGACCTGCCCCTCACCGTGCGCCGGGACCTGTCCGCCGACGAGGCCGTCGCCTGGATGCGCGAGGACCTCGCCCGGCCCTGCGACCTGACGACCGGCCCCCTCTTCGCGCACGCCCTGTTCCGGGTGGGGGAGCGGCGCTGGCTCTGGTACCAGCGCGTCCACCACCTGGTCATCGACGGCTTCGGCCACTCCCTCCTCGTACGCCGCACCGCCGAGGTCTACTCGGCGCTCGTACGCTCCACGGACCCCGGTCCCCGTCCCTTCGCGGGCCTCGCCGACCTGCTCGCGCTGGACGCGGAGTACCGGGCCTCCGACGCGTTCGCGGCCGACCGCGCGCACTGGAGCGCCGCGTTCGAGGACCGCCCGGAGGCATCGCGCCTCGCGGGCCGGGGCGCCCTCGCGTCCCACACGTTCCGCCGCCGGACGACACACCTGCCCCCGGAGACGACGGAACGGATCCGCGACCTCGCCACGCGCACCCGCGCCACCTGGCCCGACGTCCTCATAGCCGCCCAGGCCCTCTACACCGCGCGCGCGACCGGCCGCCGCGACGTCGTCCTCGGTGTCCCGATGATGGGCCGCATGGGCTCGGTCGCCCTCCGCGTCCCCGGCATGGTCATGAACGTCCTGCCGCTGCGCCTCACGCTCCCGCCGGACGCCACCTTCACCCAGCTCGTACGCCAAGTGGTGCTCGGTGTCCGGGAGTTGCGCCGCCACCAGCGCTACCGCTACGAGGACATCCGCCGCGACCTCGGCCTCCTCGGCGAGAACCGGGGCCTCGTCGGCCCCCTCGTGAACGTCATGCCGTTCGACTACGCCACCGACTTCGCCGGGGCCCCGGCCCGCGCCCACAACCTCTCCGCAGGACCTGTCGACGACCTCACCGTCAACATCTACGACCGCGCCGACGGCCACGGCCTGCGCATCGACCACGACGGCAACCCGGCCCTGTACGAGGACGCCGACCTCGCCGCGCACCAGACCCGCTTCGTCCACCTCCTCAGCGGCCTCACCGACGCGGACGCGGACCCGGACACCACCCCGCTCGACACGCACACCATCGCGACACCGGCCGAACTCTCCCTCGTCCTGGACGAGTTCAACCGCACGGAACGCGCCCTGCCCCCGACGACCCTCATCGGCCCGATCGGCGCGCAGGCCGCCCGCACGCCGGACGCGCCCGCACTCGTCCACGGCGACACCACCCTCACGTACGCCGAACTCGACGCCCGCGCCAACCAGTTGGCCCGCCATCTCCAGAGTCTCGGCGCACGGCCCGGCGAGGTCGTCGCGGTCTCCGTGCCACGCTCCGTCGAGCTGATCGTGGGCCTGCTCGCCGTCCTGAAGGCGGGCGCCGCCTACCTGCCGCTCGACCCGGACTACCCGGAGCAGCGCCTCGCGTACATGCTCGACGACGCCCGGCCGGTCTGCGCCGTCACGGACCGCGCGGGCCGCCTCCCGGCCGACGGCACCGGAACGCCGCTCGTCGTCCTCGACGGCCTGGACCTTTCCTCGTACGCCACCGTCGAACCGGCGCGCGCGCTGACGCCCGCGCACCCCGCGTACGTCATCTACACCTCGGGCTCGACCGGCCGCCCCAAGGGTGTCGTCGTACCGCACTCGGCGATCGACAACCGGCTGCGGTGGATGCAGGACGCGTATCCGATCGGGCCGGACGACCGGGTGCTGCAGAAGACGCCGTCGTCGTTCGACGTGTCCGTGTGGGAGTTCTTCTGGCCGCTGCGGCAGGGCGCGACGCTGGTCGTGGCGGAGCCCGGCGGCCACAAGGACCCGGTCTATCTGTCCCGCGTGATCCGCGAGAAGTCCGTCACCACCTGCCACTTCGTGCCGTCGATGCTCCAGGTGTTCCTGGCCGGGGCCGGGTCCGGGTCCAGGGCGGCCGGGTCCGGGGCCGAGGGGTGCGGGGACGCGCTGCGCCGCGTCTTCTGCAGCGGGGAGGCGCTGCCGCGTGAGACGGCGAGCGCGTTCGCCCGCGCGCTGCCCGGCGTCGAGCTGCACAACCTGTACGGGCCGACCGAGGCCGCCGTCGACGTGACCTACCACGCGTGCGAGCCGGACGGCGAGGGCCCGGTCCCCATCGGCCGCCCCGTCTGGAACACCCGCCTGTACGTCCTCGATCCGGCGGGCCGGCCGTGCCCGCCGGGCGTCACGGGCGAGCTCTACCTGGCGGGGCGTCAGCTCGCGGACGGCTACCTGAACCGCGACGCACTGACCGCCGAGCGCTTCGTCCCCGACCCCTTCCGCGCCGATGGCCGGATGTACCGCACCGGCGACCTCGCACGCTGGACCGAACGCGGCGAGGTGGAGTACCTCGGCCGCACCGACCACCAGGTCAAACTGCGCGGCCAGCGCATCGAACTCGGCGAGATCGAGGCGGCGCTCGCGGCCCTCGACGGGGTCGACGGCGCCTGCGCCCTGGTCCGCGACGACCGCCTCGTCGGCTACGTGACCGGCGACGACGCCTCGGACCCGGCGGCGATGCGCGCCGCCCTGGCCCGCGAACTCCCCGAACACATGGTCCCGTCCGCGATCGTGCCGCTCGCGTCCTTCCCCCTGAGCCCCAACGGCAAGCTGGACCGCGCCGCGCTCCCCGCCCCGGTCTTCACCGGCGGCGCCGCCGCCTCCGGCCGCCCGGCGAACCACCGCGAGGCGACCCTGACGACGCTCTTCGCCGAGGTCCTCGGCGTCGAACAGGCCGGGGTCGACGACGCCTTCTTCGACCTCGGCGGCACCTCGCTCCTCGCCGTCCGCCTGGTCGCCCGCGTCCGCGAGGAACTGGGCGCCGAACTCACCATCGGCTCCCTCTTCGAGGCCCCAAGCCCGGCCGCGCTCGCCACCCGTATCGGCTCGTCGGCGCCCGTCTCCGGCGACGCGCTCGACGTCCTCCTGCCGCTGCGCACGCAGGGCGGGCGCCCGCCGCTCTTCGCCATCCACCCGGCGGGCGGCATCTCCTGGTGCTACGCGGGCCTGACCGCACGCCTCGACCGGGACCAGCCCGTCCACGGCGTCCAGGCGCGCGGCCTGACCACGGACGATCCGCTCCCCGCCACCCTGTGGGACCAGGCGGCCGACTACGTGAGCAGGATCCGCGCCGTCCGCCCGCACGGCCCCTACCGGCTGCTCGGCTGGTCCGTCGGCGGCATCCTCGCGCACACGGTCGCGGTCCTGCTCCAGGAGGCGGGCGAAAAGGTCGACTTCCTCGCGCTCCTGGACGCCTTCCCCGCCGAGCAGTGGCGCGAGCGCCCGGCACCCGAGGAGGGCGACGCGCTGACGGCGGTCCTGCGCATGGCGGGCTTCGAACGCGGCACGGAACGCACCCGCGACGACGTCCTCGCCACCCTCCGCAAGGCGGGCAGCCCCTTGGCGGGCCTCACCGACGCGACCCTCTCCCGCATCGTCGACATCGTCCCGAACCACGCCCGCATGATGCGCGCCCACACCCACCGCCGCTACGAGGGCGACGTCCTGTTCTTCACCGCGGCGGCCCCACGCCCGGAGTCCTGGCTGACCCGGGAGGCGTGGCGCCCGCACGTGGGCGGGGAGGTGGTGAACCACGATCTGCCGTGCACGCACCCGGAGCTGTTGCGGGACGAGCACGCGGAGGTGATCGCGAAGGTGGTGTCGGCGCGTCTGGACGAGCTGTCGTGAGAGACGGGAGGGCGTGGCCACACGCCCTGATCAGGGCGGCCCGAGCCTAAGCTCACTCCTGAGCGACCGACGGCCGACCGACGACGGAGAGTGAACGAGGACATGAGCGACGACGACCAGCTGACCGTGAGCGTCCTGGGCACCGGGATCATGGGCGCGGCGATGGCCCGCAACATCGCGCGCGCCGGACACACCGTCCGCGCCTGGAACCGCAGCCGCGACAAGGCCGAACCGCTGACCGCGGACGGTGTGCGGGTCGCCGACACCCCGGCCGAGGCGGTCGCGGACGCCGACGTGATCCTGACGATGCTCTACGACGGCCCGGCCGCGCTGGAGGTGATGCGCCAGGCGGCCGACGGCCTGTGTTCGGGCGTGGCCTGGGTGCAGTCGACCACGGCGGGCCTGGACGGCCTGACCGACCTGGCCGACTTCGCCACCGCCCACGGCCTGGTCCTCTTCGACGCGCCGGTGCTCGGCACCCGCCAGCCCGCCGAATCCGGCGACCTCCTGGTCCTCGCGGCGGGTCCGAGCGCCTACCGCGACGCCGTGACCCCGGTCCTCGACGCGGTCGGCGCCCGTACGGTGTGGACCGGCGAGGACGGCGCGTCCGGCTCGGCGACCCGCCTGAAGCTCGTCGCCAACAGCTGGGTCCTGGCCGCGACCAACGCGGCCGGCGAGGTCCTCGCCCTCTCCAAGGCCCTGGGCGTGGACCCGCAGCACTTCTTCGACGCCATCGCGGGCGGCGGCCTCGACCTCCCCTACCTCCGCCTGAAGGCAGGCCTCGTCCTGGAGGACCGCCTCACCCCGGCCCAGTTCGCCGTCACCACCGCCGCGAAGGACGCCCGCCTCATCGTCGAGGCGGGCCGCCAACACGGAGTCCGCCTCGACGTGGCCGAGGCAAGCGAGGCCCGCCTGACCCGCGCGGCCCAACAGGGCCACGGGAACGAGGACATGGCGGCGGCGTACTTCGCGTCGTTCGAGAAGGACGCGGAGCGCTGAAAGCTCGGTCCGCGGTCCGGAGTCAGCCGAGCCGGGGGATCTCGATCGCCGGGCAGCGGTCCATCACCATGTCCAGGCCCGCTGCCCGCGTGCGGTCGTACGCCTCCTCGTCGACGACGCCGAGCTGGAACCAGACCGCCTTGGCGCCGATGGTGACGGCCTCGGCGGCGACGGGGCCCGCTAGGTCGCTGTTGACGAAGACGTCGACCACGTCGACCGGGAAGGGGATGGCGTCGAGGGTGGGGTAGCCCTGTTCGCCGTGGACCGTCTCGGCCTTGGGGTGGACGGGGACGACGCGCTTGCCGAAGCGTTGCAGGACGGCGGCGACCCCGTACGCGGCGCGCGCCTGGTTGGAGGAGAGTCCGACGACCGCCCAGGTGTCGCCGGACTCCGTGAGGATCTTTTGGATGGTGGCTTGATCGGCGTACATGCTGTCTCCCTACCGCCGTGGCGCGGAACGTGTCGTCATCTTCCCGGTCAACCGGGGCGGGGCGCCGCGGATTCCTTCGCGTAGGCATTGACGCAACTGGCGTTCGATTCTACGGTCCCGTCCGAAGTTGCGATCGGCGTTCGATATATCGAGCAGACATCTCGGACCGAAGGAGCTCCCGTGAGCCGTCGTCTCAGAACCGCCCTCGCCACCCTCCCCGCCGCCCTGCTCCTCGCCCTCGTCCCCTCCACCGCCTCCGCGTACCCGAACCCGGGCCGCCTCACCGGCGCCACCGTCGTCCACGACCCGACCATGATCCGAACCTCGGCGGGCACGTACCTGCTGTACGCGACCGGGGGCGGGCTCGGCTTCCGTACGTCCGGCGACCGGATCGCGTTCAGCGCCGGGAGCGACGCCTTCGGCAGCAAGCCCTCGTGGTGGTCGGCGTACGCGAGTGAGGCGTGGGCGCCCGACATCTCGTACCACGGCGGCAAGTACCTGATGTACTACGCCGTCTCCACCTTCGGGTCCAACAAGTCCGCCATCGGGCTCGCCGGTTCGAGCACCGGACTGCCCGGCTCGTGGGCCGACTACGGCATCGTCTACACCTCCACCACCTCCAGCGACTACAACGCCATCGACCCGAACCTCTTCGTCGACAGCGACGGCAAGTGGTGGCTGTCGTTCGGGAGCTGGTGGACGGGGATCAAGATGATCCGCATCGATCCCTCCACCGGGAAGCAGTACGCGGGCGACACCGCCCGGCGCTCCCTCGCCTCCCGGCCGACCGGGACCAAGGCCGTCGAGGCCCCGTACATCGTCAAGCACGGCAGCTACTACTACCTGTTCGCCTCCTACGACGTGTGCTGCGCCGGGACCTCCTCCACGTACAAGGTGAAGGTGGGGCGGGCGAGCAGTGTCACCGGTCCCTACTACGACAAGAACGAGGTCGCGCTCACCAACAACGGTGGTACGCCGGTCCTGGAGTCGCACGGCAGCGTCGTCGGGCCCGGAGGGCAGTCGATCATGAGCGATGCCGACGGGGACCTGATCGTCTACCACTACTACGACGGGAACGACGGCGGGACGCCCAAGCTCGGGATCAATCTCCTCAACTGGAGCAGTGGGTGGCCCGTCGCCTACTGAGGGCCCGCCGCCTCAGCCCACGTGCACGCGCGGCCTGCGCCCCGGGTCCCCTTCCGCCCGGCGCAGCACCTCGCGGGTGACCGGGGCCACCTCGCCGTCGCCGAAGACCAGGAAGCGGAGCAGGTGGCTGACGGGGTGGCCCTCGGTCCAGTTGAAGTAGGCGTGCGGGACCTCACCCGTACGGTCGCGGAGGTTCATCAGGACCGCCGCCACCGTGTTGGGGACGCCGGGGCCGTGCACACGCAGGCGGCGCACCCCGTGTTTCTCGTCGCCGTGCACGGTCAGGTCCTCGGTGAAGTCGGAGGAGTCCTGCACGAACACCTCGAGGAACAGCACCGGGCCGCCCTCGGGAATATGTGTGTCCTCGCGCTGGGCGTACTCCTTGGCGCGGTACGCGGCGGTGCTGTGCTCCTGCGGCTCGTTCGCGATGAGCCGGAGCGGGCCGTGCGCCGCCGCCTCGTCGACGATCCGCGCGGCCGCGTCGTCGAAGGCGACCGCGCCCGCGCGCAGCTCGAAGGCGCGGTGCACGCGCGAGGCGAAGGAGGAGAGCAGGATCGCCACGATGAAGATCGCGGCGATCTTGATGCCGTCGGGGCGCTCCACGACATTTGTGACCAGGGTGTACGCGAAGACGGCGGTGATCGCGCCGAAGCCGAGCGTCGCCCGGCGATGGCCGTGCCGGTGCACGGCGACCGTCGAGGCGAAGGACGCGGACAGCATCAGGACCAGCACACCCGTGGCGTAGGCGCCGGACTGGTCGTCGACGTTCGCGTTGAACCACAGGGTGATGGCGATCGCCGCCGCCATGAAGGTGAGGACCAGGGGGCGCACGGCCCGCGTCCATTCGGGGGCCATGCCGTAGCGCGGCAGGTAGCGCGGGACGAGGTTGAGCAGGCCCGCCATCGCGGAGGCGCCCGCGAACCACAGGATGCAGATGGTCGACACGTCGTAGACCGTGCCGAAACCCTCACCGAGATACGTGTGGGCGAGATAGGCGAGCGCGCGGCCGTTCGCCGAACCGCCCGCCTCGAACTCCTTCTGCGGGATCAGGATCGTCGTCGCGGGGCTCGACAGGAGCAGGAAACCGCTCATGATCAGCGCGGCGGTGGTGAGCAGTTTGCGGGTGTCGCGGACGCGGCCCGCCGGCTTCGCGAACGTGTCCGTCCTGTCGCCCCTGACCTGCGGCATCACCGCCACGCCGGTCTCGAAGCCGGACATGCCGAGCGCCAGTTTCGGGAAGACGAGCAGCGCCACGCCGACCATCACGAACGGGGAGGAGTGCTCGGCCGTCATCGCGTCCCACCAGTTGCCGACCTTCACCGGCGCGGTCAGGACATGGGCGGCGGCCGTCGCGAGCACGACGATGTTCAGGGCCAAGTAGGCGGCCACGAGGACGACCGCCACCCGGATCGCCTCCTGGAAACCCTTCAGGAACACCGCGCCCAGCGCCGCGAGCAGCACGAGTGTGATGTATGTGTTCGCGCCGTCGAACGCCGCGGGCGCGAACGGGTTCTCCACCACGTGTGCCGCCGCGTCCGCCCCGGACAACGTGATGGTGATCATGAAGTCCGTGGCGGCGAAACCCAGGAGCACGAGCACGAACAGCTTCCCCGCCCACCAGGGGAGAAGCCGCTCCAGCATCGCGATGGAGCCCTCGCCGTGCGGCGACTCCTTCGCCACCCGGCGGTAGACCGGCAGCGCGCCGAGGAGGGTGAGCGCGATCAGCACGAGCGTCGCGAGCGGGGACAGGAGGCCGGCCGCGAGGGCCGCGATACCCGGCTGGTAGCCGAGCGTGGAGAAGTAGTCCACACCTGTCAGACACATGACCCGCCACCACGTGTGACCCTCGTGCTCCGCGGGTGCGTGTGCGTGCGGTCCTTGGTGGCGGGCCGTCCGGTCGGTCAGCCCTTCCAGGAGCCAGGCGCGCCAGCGGGGGGTGGGCGGTGCCGGGCGCTCGGTCCGGGTGCCGGTGGTCATGGGGCCATGCTTTCTGTCGGGGGATCTCTTCTGCCGCGGGGGCGGCGACGTGCGAGTATCCATCACATCGTCGCCCGCACACCGGGCAGGGGCGAACCCAGCCGTGACCCGGCCGTACCTGCGCATACGCTGGGGTGATGCAGGACGAGTACCGCACCGTGGCCCATGAGGGCGTGCACGAGACAGAGATCAGCCGCTCCCGGTTCCTGTGCGCGCTCGCGCCCGCCGCGACGGAGGAGGAGGCGCAGGCCTTCGTCGCCCGCGTCCGCAAGGAGCACCCGACGGCCAACCACAACTGCTACGCGTACGTGATCGGCGCCGACGCCTCCGTGCAGAAGGCGAGCGACGACGGCGAGCCGGGCGGGACGGCGGGCGTGCCGATGCTCCAGATGCTCACGCGCCGCGAGATGCGGTACGTCGTCGCGGTCGTCACCCGGTACTTCGGCGGTGTGAAGCTGGGCGCCGGCGGGCTCATCCGGGCGTACGGCGGCGCGGTGGGGGAGGCCCTCGACGCCCTCGGCACGGTGACGCGCCGCCGCTTCCGGCTCGCCACGGTGACCGTCGACCACGCCCGCGCCGGAAAGATGGAGAACGACCTGCGGGCCACGGGCCGCGATGTGCGCGACGTCCGCTACGCGGAGCAGGTGACCCTCGAGATCGGGCTGCCCGAGGGGGACGTCGAGCGGTTCCGGGCGTGGCTGGCCGACGTGAGCGCGGGCACCGCCGGGTTCGAACTGGGCGGAGAGGCGTACGGCTGAGCGCCGGGGGCTTGTCGAGCGTTCAACTCCTGACGAACTGCCCCGCGTGCGGGCCGGGTTGAGTTCCTTTCTTGGCTTCATCTCTTGACGCCTGTGGTGCAGACCTTTAGGTTCCGGTTCGCCACAGCTTCATGCATGCACCCGTTGTTCACCTCCTTGAACGACGGGCACCCCCCAACGGCCTCCCATGAAGGGCTGTGAACCCCCCATGTCCGGATTCACCCGTGCCCGCTCGACCCTCGTACGCGGCGCTCTCGCCACCGCACTCCTCACGGTCTCGGCGAGTGCGCTCGCCGCCACCCCCGCCTCCGCCGCCACCGGCACCATCACCGGCCTCGGCGGCAAGTGCCTCGACGTGGCGGCCGCGAGCTCCGCCAACGGCACCGCCGTCCAGCTCTACGACTGCAACGGCACCGCCGCACAGCAGTGGACCGTCGGCTCCGACGGCACGATCCGCGCGCTCGGCAAGTGCCTTGACGTCACCGGCAATTCGACCGCCGACGGCGCCCGGCTCCAGCTCTGGGACTGCGCCGGGAGCGCCAACCAGAAGTGGACCGTCACCGCCGCCCGCGACCTCGTCGGCCAGCAGTCCGGCAAGTGCGCCGACGTCACCGGCAACACGTCGGCCAACGCCACCCCGGTCCAGATCTGGAGCTGCACCGGCGCCGCCAACCAGAAGTGGACCGCGCCCACCGGCGGCGGCACGGCCCCCGCCGCGCCGATGGCCGTCGCCCCGTACCTCTACAACGGCTGGGGCAGCCCGCCCAACCCGGTCACGGTCATGAACGCGACCGGCGTCAAGTGGTTCACGCTCGCGTTCGTGCTCAGCAACGGCGGCTGCAACCCGCAGTGGGACGGAAGCCGCCCGCTGACCGGCGGCGTCGACCAGCAGACCATCAACACCGTGCGAGCCAATGGCGGCGACGTCATCCCCTCCTTCGGCGGCTACAGCGGCAACAAGCTGGAGTCCTCCTGCACCAGCGCCTCCGCGCTCGCGGGCGCCTACCAGAAGGTGATCGACGCGTACGGCCTCAAGGCCATCGACATCGACCTGGAAGCGGACGCCTACAGCAACCCGACCGTGCAGCAGCGCACCGTCGACGCGCTGAAGACGGTCAAGGCGAACAACCCCGGCATCAAGGTGATCGTCACCATCGGCACCAACACCTCCGGGCCCGACACGAGCCTCATCAACCGGGCCGCCAACTCCGGCCTCACTGTCGACAGTTGGACCATCATGCCGTTCGACTTCGGCGGCGCCGGACAGAACATGGGCACGCTGACGACGCGAGCCGCCGAAGGCCTCAAGAACGCCCTGAAGAACGCGTACGGCTACAGCGACGACCAGGCCTACCGGGACATGGGCATCTCCTCCATGAACGGCATCACCGACGTGGGCGAGACCGTCACCCCCGCCGACTTCCAGACCATCCTGAGCTACGCGCAGCAGCACCACCTCGCGCGCCTCACGTTCTGGTCGGCCAACCGCGACCGGCCCTGCCCGGCCGGTTACCCGAACGACGACACCTGCTCGGGCGTGAGCCAGAGCACCTGGCAGTTCACCGGCATCTTCGCCAAGTACACCGGCTGAGCGGGGAGAATCCTGTGTCCGGATCCGTCATACCGAGAGCGCTGGCCGTCGTCGCGCTCGCCGCCACCGCCGTGACCGGCGTCGAGTTCGCCGCCCAGTACCGGGCGAGCGCCCAGTCCCCGGCGAGCGCCCAGACCGCCGCTGCCGCCGCGCTCCCCACCGGCTACACCACCGTCGTCAACAAGGGCAGCGGCAAGTGTGTCGACGCCCGCGCCGCCGCGAGCAGTGACGGCACCGTCGTGCAGCAGTACGCGTGCAACGGCAGCACCGCCCAGAACTGGCAGCTCGTAGCCACGAGCGGCGGCTACTACCGCATCAGCAGCAACCTCGACGCGAGCAAGGCGTGGGACGTCACCGACGTCTCGGCCGCCGACTCCGCGCCCGTCCAGCTGTGGACGTACTCCAGCGGCACCAACCAGCAGTGGCTGCCGGTCGCCGAGTCCGACGGCTCGTACCACTTCGTCAACCGCAACAGCGGCAAGTGCCTGGACGTCCCCGGCGCCTCCGCCGCCGACAGCGTGCAGCTCGCGCAGTACACCTGCAACGGCACGGCCGCGCAGTCGTTCCGGCTCGGTGGCGGCGGCACAACGAACCCGCCGGGCACCCCGGATCTCGGCCCGAACGTGACCGTGTTCGACCCGTCGATGTCCGCCGGCACCATCCAGTCCAAGCTGGACTCCGTCTTCGCCCAGCAGCAGACCAACCAGTTCGGCTCGGCCCGCCAAGCACTCCTCTTCAAGCCGGGCACGTACAGCGCCGATGCCAATGTCGGCTTCTACACGCAGGTCGCCGGGCTCGGCCTGTCCCCGGACGACGTGACGATCAACGGATCGGTGCACGCCGAGGCCGACTGGTTCCAGGGCAACGCCACGCAGAATTTCTGGCGCGACGCCGAGAACCTGTCGGTCAACCCGACCGGCGGCACCGTCCGCTGGGCCGTCTCGCAGGCCGCCCCCTACCGTCGTATGCACGTACGCGGCAACCTCGCGCTCGACGACGGCGGCTGGTCCAGCGGCGGCTTCATCTCCGACACCAAGGTCGACGGGCAGATCCGGTCCGGCTCCCAGCAGCAGTTCCTCACCCGCAACTCGCAGATGGCGAGCTGGTCCGGGTCCAACTGGAACATGGTCTTCGTCGGCGACCAGGGCGCGCCCGCGCAGTCCTTCCCGACGTACACCACCGTCGCCTCCACGCCGACCGTCCGCGAGAAGCCCTTCCTCTACGTGGACGGCGCGGGCGCCTACAAGGTGTTCGTGCCCGCACTGCGGTCGAACTCAGTCGGCACCACATGGAGCGGCAAAACCCCGGCGGGTACGTCGCTGCCGCTCGACCAGTTCTTCGTGGTCAAGCCGGGCGCGAGTGCCGCCGACATGAACGCGGCTCTCGCCGCGGGCAAGAACCTGCTGGTCACCCCGGGTGTCTACCACCTCAACCAGACGATCAACGTCACACGCCCCGACACCGTCGTGCTCGGCATGGGCCTCGCCACCTTCGTCCCCGACGGCGGGATCACCGCCCTCACCACCGCCGACGTGGACGGCATCCAGCTCGCGGGCCTGCTGATCGACGCGGGCACCACCAACTCCGACACGCTCGTGCGGATCGGTCCGGCCGGCGCCTCCGGAGACCATGCCGCCAACCCCGTCCAGCTCACCGACTTCTTCGTCCGGATCGGCGGCGCCACCAACGGCAGGGCGACGAACTCCGTGATGATCAACAGCCCGGACACGGTCGTCGACCACACCTGGATCTGGCGCGCCGACCACGGCAACGGCGGCACGGTCGGCTGGACCACCAACACCGCCGACACCGGGCTCATCGTCAACGGCGCCGACGTGACGGCGTACGGGCTCTTCGTCGAGCACTTCCAGAAGACCCAGGTCCTGTGGAACGGCAACGGAGGCCGCACCTACTTCTTCCAGAACGAGATGCCCTACGACCCGCCGAACCAGGCCGCCTGGATGAACGGAAGCGGCAAGGGTCACCCCGCCTATAAGGTCGCCGCCTCCGTGACGAGCCACGAGGCGTGGGGGCTCGGCAGCTACTGCTACTTCAGCACGAACCCCGGCGTCGTCGCCGACCGCGCCTTCGAGGTGCCCAACACCTCCGGCGTCCGGTTCCACGACATGGTCACCGTCTCGCTCGGCGGCACCGGCACCATCAGCCACGTCATCAACAACGCGGGAGGGCCCTCCAACTCCAGTACGAACGTCGCGTATCTCACGAACTACCCGTAAACCGTACGGAAGGGATGAATAGGCGATGTTTCGTCACGTAAGACTCACGCTCCTGGCGTTCGCGGCCCTGCTCGGCCTCGCCGCGCCGCCGGCCGCCGCCGCCCAGACAAGCGGCACGGCGGCCCCCTTCAAGGTCCTCGGCCTCTACAGCGGCACCTGGGACGCGGCCCACATCGACTTCGAGAAGGAGGCCAACGCCTGGTTCCCCCAGCAGGGCTCGGCCAACGGCTTCACCTACACCGCCAGCAACGACTGGAACCTCCTCGCCAACGGCGGCGTGGGCGCCTACCAGGTCGTCCTCTTCCTCGACGACCTGCCGCAGACCGCCGCCCAGCGCTCCGGGTTCGAGCAGTACATGCGCGGCGGCGGCGCCTTCATGGGCTTCCACGTCTCCGCGTTCACCACGGACGCGGCGAGCTGGTCCTGGTACCACAACCAGTTCCTCGGCAGCGGGAACTTCCGGTCCAACACCTGGGGGCCGACCTCCGCGACCCTCAAGGTCGAGGACCGCACCCACCCCTCCACCACCGGACTGCCCGCCACGTTCACCTCGTCGGTGAGCGAGTGGTACAGCTGGTCCAACGACCTGCGGCAGAACCCGGACATCAAGATCCTCGCCTCGGTCGACCCCAGCAGCTTCCCGCTGGGCACCGACCCGAACCAGTCCTGGTACAGCGGCTACTACCCGATCCTGTGGACCAACACGAAGTACAAGATGCTCTACGCGAACTTCGGCCACAACGCGATGAACTACGAGACCAACACCCGTACGTCGTCGACGTTCGCCAGCGCGACCCAGAACCGCTTCCTGCTCGACGGCCTGAAGTGGCTCGGCGGTGGCGGGGGCGGCACGACACCGCCGGACGATTCGATCGACGAGACGTCCTGGTACTCCCTGAAGAACGTCGGCAACGGTACGTGTGTCGACGCCCGCGCCGCAGCCACCGCCGACGGGACCGCCGTCCAGCAGTACGCCTGCAACGGCACCCAGGCCCAGCAGTTCCGGCTCGCCCCGACCGACGGCGGCTATCGGCGGATCGGGGTGCGCCCCGCTCCGCAGCAGGTCATCGACGTGACCGACGTCTCCACCGCTGACGGTGCGCCGCTGCAACTGTGGGCGTACGGCGGCGGGCAGAACCAGCAGTGGCTCCCGGTGCAGGAAGCCGCCGGGCGCTACCGCTTCACCGCCCGGCACAGCGGGAAGTGCCTCACGGCACCGGGCGCCGCGACGAACAGCGAGCGGCTCACCCAGCGGGCCTGCGACGGCTCGGCGGCGCAGAGCTTCACGCTGGGCGCCGTCTGACCGGCAGGTGAGCGACATCACGTGCGGGGCACCTGATCAGGGCGTTCCGCACGTGATGTCCGAACCAGCAGATAGCCTCGTGTGCCATGAGGCTGCTGCACACGTCCGACTGGCATCTGGGCCGCGCGTTCCACCGCGTGAACATGCTCGACGCCCAGGCCGCGTTCATCGGCCACCTCGTCACCGTCGCGCGCGAGCGCGAGGTCGACGCGGTGGTCGTGTCGGGCGATGTGTACGACCGCGCGGTCCCGCCGCTCGCCGCCGTCGAGCTGTACGACGACGCGCTGCACCGCCTCGCCGACCTCGGCATCCCCACGGTGATGATCTCCGGGAACCACGACTCGGCCCGCCGCCTCGGCGTCGGCGCGGGGCTCATCGGCCGGGCCGGCATCCATCTCCGTACGGAACCGGGCCGCAGCGGTGAGCCGGTGGTTCTGGCGGACGCCCACGGTGAAGTCGCCTTCTACGGGCTGCCGTACCTCGAACCGGCCCTCGTGAAGGACGAGTTCGGGGTCGCCAAGGCCGGGCACGAGCAGGTGCTCGGCGCCGCGATGGAGCGGGTCCGCGCCGACCTCGCCGCGCGGGCGCCCGGCACCCGCTCCGTCGTCCTCGCGCACGCCTTCGTCACCGGCGGCGCGCCCAGCGACAGCGAGCGGGACATCACGGTCGGCGGTGTCTCGGCGGTCCCGGCCGGGGTCTTCGACGGCGTCGACTACGTCGCGCTCGGGCATCTGCACGGCAGCCAGGTCATCTCCGAGCGCGTGCGCTACTCGGGCTCGCCGCTCCCGTACTCCTTCTCCGAGGCCGATCACCGCAAGAGCATGTGGCTCGTCGACCTGGACGAGGAGGGTGGCGTCGCGGCCGAGCGGATCGGCTGTCCCGTGCCCCGGGCCCTCGCCCGCATCCGTGGCGACCTCGACGACCTCCTCGCCGACCCGGACCTCGCCGCCCACGAGGAGGCCTGGGTCGAGGCGACGCTCACCGACGAGATCCGGCCCGACGACCCGATGGCCCGCCTCACCGAGCGCTTCCCGCACACGCTCAGCCTGCTCTTCGACCCGCGCCGCACCGAGACGCGACCCGACGCCACGTACGCCGAGCGCCTCAAGGGGCGCGACGACCACGAGATCGCGGAGGACTTCGTGCAGCACGTCCGGGGGGCCGGGCCCGACGACGAGGAGCGCGCCGTGCTGCGGGCCGCGTTCGACGCCGTACGCACCGACGACGTGGTGCGCGAGGTCGCCCGGTGAGACTGCACACGCTGCGCGTCACCGCGTTCGGGCCCTTCGGCAAGGCCCAGGAGATCGACTTCGACGCCCTGTCGTCGGCCGGCCTGTTCCTGCTGCACGGCCCGACCGGCGCCGGCAAGACGTCCGTCCTCGACGCGGTCTGCTACGCCCTGTACGGGTCCGTGCCCGGCGCCCGTCAGACAGGCGGCGGCCAGGGGCAGAACCTCCGCAGTGACCACGCCGAGCCGGGTGTCCGCACCGAGGTCGCCCTCGATCTGACCGTCGCCGGACGCCGTCTGGAGCTGACCCGGCAGCCGCCGTTCGCCCGGCCGAAGAAGCGCGGCACCGGGTTCACGACGGAGAAGGCGCAGAGCTGGCTGCGCGAGTACGACGCCGTGACGGGGGAGTGGAAGGACCTCAGCCGCTCCCACCAGGAGATCGGCGAGGAGATCACGCAGCTCCTCGGCATGAGCAAGGACCAGTTCTGCCAGGTCGTGCTCCTGCCGCAGGGCGACTTCGCCCGGTTCCTGCGCGCCGACGCGGAGGCGCGCGGCAAGCTCCTCGGGCGGCTCTTCGACACGCACCGGTTCGCCGCCGTCGAGCAGCGGCTCGCGGACGACCGGCGCGGCGCCCAGCGGCAGGTCGAGGCGGGCGACGCGGAGCTGCTCGCCGACGCGCACCGGATGCAGCAGGCCGCGGGCGGCATCGTCGAACTCCCGCCCGTCGACGCGGCGCCCGGCGATCCCGGACTCGCCGACGCCGTCCTCGCCTGGGCGGCGACGGCGCGCTCCAGCGCCCGCGAACACTTCACGCACACGCATCTGGCGCTGGGCGCGGCCGAGTCGGCGCGCGGGGCGGCTCAGCGCGAACTCGCCGACGCGACCGAGACGGAGCGGCTCCAGCGCCGGCACGCGGAGGCCGGGGCGCGGGCCGCCGCGCTCGCCGAACGTGCGCCCGAGCACCGGGCCGTCGAGGAGCGGATGGAGCGGGCGCGGAAGGCCGAGAAGGTCGCCCCGGCGCTGTCCCTCCGGGAGGCGGCGGAAGGGGAGCACCAAGGCGCGCTGGTACGGGAGGAGCGGGCGCGGCTCGCCCTGCGCGCCGAGCCGCCGGGCGAGGCGTCCTTCGACGCGGCCCCGCCCGAGGCGCTCGCCGAGGCCGCACGGCGTGTCGCCCTGGAGCTGGGCGGACTCGCCTCCGCGCGGCGCGCCGAAAGCAGGCTCGCCGCGCTGGGCCAGGAGCGTACGGCGCTCGACCGCGAGGAGCGCGCCGACACCGAGCTGCTCGACGAGGCCGAGGCCTGGCTCGCCGCGTGGGACACGCGCCGCGCCGCACTCCAGGGCCGGGTCGACGACGCCCAGGAGGCCGCGACCCGCGCCGAGCACTTCGCCGGACAGCTGGAGCCCGCGCGGCAGCAGGCCCGCGCCGCCAGGGAGCGCGACCGGCTCACCGGCCGGGCCGAGGACGCCGCCGCCGTCATGCTGGCGGCCCGCGAGGAGGCCGCCGCCGCGCACGAGCACTGGCTCGGCCTCAAGGAACAGCGTTTGCGCGACGTGGCCGCCGAGCTGGCCGAGGGCCTTGTCGACGGCGCGCCCTGCACCGTCTGCGGGGCGACCGAACACCCCGCGCCGATGCGCAAGTCCGCGCAGCACGTGGACCGCGCGGCGGAGGAGGGCGCGCTGGCCGCCTACCGCGCGGCCGACGCCCGCCGTGGTGACACCGAGCGCGCCCTGGCCTCCGTACGGGAGGAGCTGGCCGCCGCGAAGGCCGCCGCCGGGGACGGTTCGGCGGAGCAACTCGCCCAGACAGTGCGGAACTTGGAGGTGCGACACGCCGAGGCGCGTACCGCCGCGTCCGGGCTGCACGCGGCCCGCGAGACGCTCGCCCGCGCCGAGAGCGAGCGGGGGCGGCGGCTCACCGACCGCCAGGAGGCCGCCACGCGCACCGCGGCCCGTGCGTCCACGCGGGAGGCGCTGGAGCGCGAACAGGGCCTGCTGGAGCGGGAGTTGACCGAGGCGCGCGGCAGTGCGGCGAGTGTCGAGGAGCGCGCGGCCCAGCTGGAGCGGCTCGCGCACCTGCTCACCGAGGCGGCCGACGCGGCCCGCGCCGTCGAGTCCACGGCGACCCGCCTCAAGGACGCGGACGCGCGCCTCGCCGACGCGGCGTTCCGCGCCGGGTTCGACACGCCGCAGGACGCGGCCGCCGCGCTGGTCGACGACGCGGTCCACCGGGAGCTGCAACGCCGCCTGGACGCCTGGCAGTCGGAGCAGGCGGCGGTCCGCGCGATCCTCGCGGAGGAGGAGACCGTCGCGGCCTCGCGCGAGCCCGCCGCCGATGTCCCGGCAGCCCGCGCCGCCGCCGACGCCGCCGACGCGCGCGTCCGGGCGGCGGGCTCCGCGCGGGACGCCGCCGCCCGCCGCTGCGACGAACTCGACCGGCTCTCCCGGCGCGTCGCCACCGAGGCCCGCCGCCTCGGCCCCTTGCGCGCCACGTACAACCGCATCGCCCGGCTCGCCTCCCTCGCGGCCGGCACCTCCGCCGACAACGAGCGCAAGATGCGCCTGGAGTCCTACGTCCTGGCCGCCCGCCTCGAACAGGTCGCGGCGGCGGCGACGGCCCGCCTGCGGCGCATGTCGTCGGGCCGGTACACCCTGGTCCACTCCGACTCCCTCGCCGGACGCGGCCGTTCGGGCCTCGGCCTGCACGTCGTCGACGCGTGGACGGGCCGCGAACGCGACACGGCGACCCTCTCGGGCGGCGAGACCTTCTTCGCCTCCCTCGCCCTCGCGCTCGGCCTCGCGGACGTCGTCACCGACGAGGCGGGCGGCGTCCGCCTCGACACCCTCTTCATCGACGAGGGCTTCGGCAGCCTCGACGACCAGACCCTCGACGAGGTCCTCGACGTCCTGGACTCCCTCCGCGAACGGGACCGCAGCGTAGGAATCGTCAGCCACGTGGGCGACCTGCGCCGCAGGGTGCATGCGCAGCTCGAGGTGGTGAAGGGCCGCTCGGGGTCGGTGGTGCGGCAGCACGGGGTCGAGTGAGCAGCGAGGGTCACTTCCCGATGGCCCGGCGTGGCAATGGTGAGGAGTACACCACGCTCGTCGTCACCGAGCCGAGCGTGCTCAGCTTGCCGGTGAGTTCTTCCAGGTGGGGCATCGAGCGGGCCGCTACCTTGATGACGAAGCAGTCGTCGCCCGTGACGTGGTGGGCCTCCAGGATCTCGGGGGTGACCTCGACCAGGTCGTGGAACGGCTTGTAGTTGCCGTTCGGGTAGCGCAGACGTACGTAGGCGAGGATCGGGAGGCCGAGGCGTTCCGGTACCACGACCGCCGTGTAGCCCGCGATGACCCCGGCCTCCTCCAAGCGGCGCACCCGCTCGGTGACGGCGCTCGCCGACATCGAGACGGCGCGCGCGAGGTCGGCGTAGCTGGCGCGGCCCTCGCGCTGGAGGGCCTCCAGGATGCGCCAGTCGGTGGCGTCCGGGACGTGGGCGGGAACGCCCGGGGAATCGACGGTCATCAAAGAGAACTAGCACGGCGATTCCCGGTGGATCAAGTCGGACGCCGGGGATCGCCCCTTCAGTTCGGGCAGCGGCCGCCATAGGTTTCTGACCAGGAAGAACACACCCCGGACAGAGACGAGCCACCATGACCACGACCCCGGCCACGACCAACCCGGTCCTGCGGGACGCCCCCGCCGCGCCCGCCGCCGCCGTCGCCTACTTCACCGCCCACCTCGCCTTCCACGCCGACGTGTCCGACGTCGCCGCCGCGCTCGCGACAGGCGGCGACCCCGGCTTCGTCCTCGTCGACGTGCGCTCCACCGAGTCCTGGGACCAGGGCCACGTCCCCGGCGCGACGCACCTGCCCGGCGCGCTCATCCCCGAGCAGGCCGGACAGCTCCTGGACCGGTCCGTCCCCGTGGTGACGTACTGCTGGGGCCCGGCCTGCAACGGCGCCTCCCGCGCGGCCCTCGCCCTCGCCCGGCTCGGCTTCCAGGTCAAGGAGATGCTCGGCGGCTTCGAGTACTGGGCCCGCGAAGGCCTCCCGTACGAGACGTGGGAGGGCCCGGCCCGCGGGGACGCCGACCCGCTGACCGTGCCCGTCCACGCGGACGACTGCGGCTGCTGAGCCTCAGACAGGGCTCACAGCTTGGACAGCTCGTCCACCAGGTCGTCCAGGCCCAGCGACCCCTGTGACAGCGCCGCCATGTGCCACGCCTTCGCGTCGAACGCCGCACCGTGCGCGGCCTGCGCGTTGGCCCGCCCGCGCAGCCACGCCCGCTCGCCCAGCTTGTAGCCGATGGCCTGTCCTGGGATGGACAGGTACCGGGTCAGCTCGCTCTCCACGAAGTCCGCGGGGCGGCTGCTGTGGGCGCCGAAGAACTCCTGGGCCAGGGCCGGCGTCCACCGCTCGCCCGGGTGGAACGGGGAGTCCGCCGGGATCTCCAGCTCCAGGTGCATGCCGATGTCGACGATGACCCGGAGCGCGCGCATCATCTGCGCGTCGAGATAGCCGATCCGCGCCTCCGCGTCGGTGAGGAAGCCCAGCTCGTCTATGAGCCGCTCCGCGTACAGCGCCCAGCCCTCGGCGTTGGCGGAGACGCAGCCGAGCGTGGCCTGGTAGCGGGAGAGGTCGTCGGCGACGTGCACCCACTGCGCCAGTTGCAGGTGGTGGCCGGGGACGCCCTCGTGGTACCAGGTGGAGAGCAGGTCGTAGACAGGGAAGCGGGTCGCGCCCATGGTGGGCAGCCACGTACGGCCGGGCCGGGAGAAGTCCACCGAGGGGGCCGTGTAGTAGGGCGCGGCGGCGCTGCCGGGCGGCGCGATGCGGGACTCCACCTTCCGGACCCGCTCGGCGAGTTCGAAGTGGGTGCCGTCGAGCGCCTCGATCGCCTCGTCCATGACGCCCTGGAGCCACGCGCGGACCTCGTCGACGCCCTCGATGTGGCGCCCGTGCTCGTCGAGGTGGGCGAGGGCCACCCACGGCGTCGCGGCGCCGGGCAGGATCTTCTCCGCCTCGGCCCGCATCTCGGCGAGGAGGCGGTGGAACTCGCTCCAGCCGTACGCGTACGCCTCGTCGAGGTCGAGGTCCGCGCCGTTGTAGTAGCGCGACCAGCGGGCGTACCGCTCGCGGCCGACCACGTCGGGGGAGCCCTCGATGGTGGGCGCGTACACGTCGCGCATCCAGTCGCGCAGTCCGAGGGTGGCCGCGTCGGCGGCGCGCGCCGCCGACGTCAGTTCGGCGCGCAGCGCCTCGGGCCCGTCGGCGGCGAACTCCTCGAACCAGCCGCGCTCCGTCCCCGCCCACTCGGTGAGCTGCTCGACGAAGGTCGCGGTGGGGCGCGGCGCGGCGTGCAGTTTGCGCTCCAGGCCGAGTTCGAGCGTCTCGCGGTACCCGGCGAACGCCGCCGGCACCGCCCGCAGCCGCTCCGCGACGACCGCCCAGTCCGCGTCGGTCGAGGTGGGCGTGACGGTGAAGACCTCGCGCACGCCGTGCACGGGCGAGCCGAGGTTGCTGACGGCGCGCAGCGGCTCCTCCGCGTCGTGCACGGCGAGTTCGGCGGTCAGCCGCTCGCGCAGGAGCCGCGCGCACCGCCGCTCCACGTCGCTGTCGGCGCCGGGTGCGCGCTCGGCCTCGTCGAGCAGGGCGAGGGTCTCGCGGGCCAGCCGGGCCACGGCCTCGCCGCCCGCCGGGGAGAGGTCGGGCAGCCGGCCGTGGGACGCGGCGTCGCCGAGGTAGGTGCCCTCGACGGGGTCGAGGAGCACGTAGGCGTCGACGTACGCGTCGGCGACCTGCCGGGGCAGCGAGGGGCGGGTGTGCTGGTCGTTCGGGGTGGCTGGCATGCGTACATCCTTCTACGTGTCGGGGTCAGGGACTCAGGGGGCGGCGGCGTTCCCGGGCGGCAGCAGCGGCCCGCACTCCCACTGCTGGAAGATGAGCCGGGTCTCGACACGGGCCACCTCGCGCCGTGCCGTGAACTCGTCGAGGACGAGCCGCTGCAGATCGGCCATGTCCCGCACGGCGACGTGCACCAGGTAGTCGTCGGGGCCGGTCAGATGGAACACCGTACGGGCTTCGGGCAGCGCCCGGATCCGCTCCACGAACGGGCCGACCAGTTCCCTGCGGTGCGGCCGCACCTGAACCGAGAGAAGGGCTTGCAGGCCGCGTCCCAGTTTGGCCGGATCGAGGCGCAGGACGTGCCCGAGGACGACGCCCGAGCGGCGCAGCCGGGTCACCCGGTCCAGACAGGTCGAGGGCGCGACCCCGACCTGCGCGGCGAGGTCGCGGTAGGTGGTGCGGGCATCGTTCTGAAGGAGGCGCAGGATCTCCAGGTCGACCGGATCGAGTACGACGGAATCGGTCATCGGCCGAACGTAGCACGGCAGTTGTCGCCCGTGCCCCGCCCGCTGTTCAGTCTGTGCGCATGGACGACACGCGCTTGGACGACATCCTCCGCCCACGGGCCCTCGCCACCGAGGCGGTGCACGCCGGACGCGAGGACCTCGCCGCCCTCGGCCTGCACGCCGCGCCCATCGACCTGTCCACCACGTACCCGTCGGCCGACAGCCGCGCCGAGGCCGCCCGCGTCGACCTGTTCGCCGCGCACGGCGTCGTCGACGACGGGCCGCCGGTCTACGGCCGCCTCGGCAACCCGACCGTCGCCCGCTTCGAGACGGCCCTCGCCCGCCTGGAGGGGACGGACACCGCGGTCGCGTTCGCCAGCGGCATGGCGGCGCTGACCGCCGTCCTCCTCGTCCGGATCGCGGCGGGCCTGCGCCATGTCGTCGCGGTCCGTCCGCTCTACGGGTGCAGCGACCACCTGCTCACGGCGGGCGCCCTCGGTTCGGAGGTGACCTGGACCGACCCGGCGGGCGTCGCGGACGCGATCCGGCCCGACACCGGTCTGGTGATGGTGGAGTCCCCGGCCAACCCGACCCTCGCCGAGGTGGATCTGCGGGCCCTGGTCCACGCCTGCGGCTCGGTGCCGCTGCTCGTCGACAACACCTTCGCGACGCCCGTGCTGCAACGGCCGCTGGAGAGCGGCGCGCGGCTCGTGCTGCACAGCGCCACCAAGTACCTCGGCGGGCACGGGGACGTCCTCGGCGGCGTGGTCGCCTGCGACGAGCTGTTCGCGCGGGATCTGCGCAAGGTGCGGTTCGCGACCGGCGGCGTCCTGCACCCGCTCGCCGGTTACCTGCTGCTCCGCGGCCTAGCGACGCTGCCGGTCCGGGTCCGCGCGGCCTCCGCGACCGCCGCCGAACTGGCCCGGCGCCTGGCCGCCGACCCGCGCGTCACCCGCGTCCACTACCCCCGGATCGGCGGTGCCATGATCGCCTTCGAGGTCGCGGGCGACCCGCACGCGGTGATCGCCGGTGTCGGCCTCGTCACGCCCGCGGTGAGCCTCGGCAGCGTCGACTCGCTCATCCAGCACCCGGCCTCGATCAGCCACCGCGTCGTCGACGCGGACGACCGCAGAGCGGCGGGCGTCGACGACAGGCTGCTGCGGCTCTCGGTCGGCCTGGAGGACGTCGAGGACCTGTGGGCCGACCTGGACCAGGCCCTCGGCGCGCGCTCACCGGGCGGTCACCTCAGTGCTGTTCGGCCTCTTCGTACGGCGCTGGGGACGCCGCCGCCGTCGCGGCGAGCTGCGCGGTGATCACCAGCGTGCCCTCCTCGATCTGGTAGTCGAGCGGCAGGCCGAGGCCGCGCATCGCGGCGACCATGCCGGTGTTGGACGCCTGCGTGACCGCGTACACGCTCCGGCAGTCCGCCTCGCCCGCGAGCGCGACCAGGCAGCGCAGGAGCTGGGCGCCGATGCCCCGGCGCTGCCAGTCGTCCTCCACGAGCAGCGCGATCTCGGTCTCGTCCCCGTCCCACAGGAGGTGGCCGAGGGCGACGACGCGCCCGGAGGCGGTCCGCGCGGCGAGGGTGCGGCCGTAGCGGGGGCTGAGCAGGTGGTCGAGGTAGCGGTCCGCGTCGCCGACGGGGCCGTGGTAGCGCTTGCTCAGCGTCTGCGGCGAGCACCGCTCGTGCATCGCCTTCGCGGCGGCCAGATCGGTGACGTCGGCGCGGTGCAGCGTGATGTCGTTGCCCTCGGGCAGGGTGAGGACGTCCGTGCCGCGCGGCACCCGAGGGCCGAGCCGCGCGTCGAGGTCGACGAGGGCGCGGGCCCGGGCGAACTCGGTCGGCGTGAACGGCAGGTAAGGGCGCTCCACGGTGAGGGTCCCGCCCTCCGGGGTCCGCAGCCGCATCACGGTCTCCTCGAAGCCGCCCTCGGCCGGTTCCGCGGCACCGGCCGCCGCCGGGGCGGGCTGCGACTTGATTGTGCACCGGCCCAGCAACTGGCGGAGCGCGAGCGGCAGTTCGGCGGCGTCCAGGGCGGTGCGGGTGGCGAGGCCCAGGATGCGGGTGGGGGCGTCCACCAGGTCGTGGGCGTCGGCGCGCTCGATCCAGGTACCGGTGCCGCCGGCCTCCTCGGCGGCCCGGGTCAGTTCGGCGGCGGGCAGCTCCTGCGGGGCGCGGAGCAGGAACTCGTCCATGGTGCCGTCGGCGAGCGGGTGCGTCTGGAGGCTGAGGATGTCGACGCGGCGCTCGGCGAGGGACGTGCACAGCGCGGCGAGGGTGCCGGGCTCGTCGCGCACGGTGGTCCGCATACGCCACAAGGCGCTGGGGACCGGATCGGTGGGGGCGCCCGTCGTCGCGGGCTCGCTCACGGGATCGGCCGGAGGCGCGTGCCCCTGGCGGCGTGACCACCATTGGGTGGCCCGCTCCAGCAGAGTGCCGCGCCTCCGGGGGGAGCGCTCGTGGCGGCCGTCGTTCGTCACTCGGGTCACATCAGACATGTCTCGACTCATGAGTCCACTGTGAAGGAACGGTGTTGCGTGGCCGCGAACGGTCTGTGACCGATGGGTAAAGAGCGCCCTCGTATGCCCGGTTTGAGCCGCCGGGAGAGGTCACTGTCCGACGCGGCCCGGCTGAAGCGTCCGCGAGAACAACACCTCGCCGCCCTCCTGCCGCAACCGCACGGTCAACTCCCCGCTGCCGCCGTCGATGTCCACCTCGCCGAAGTACGGGGGTGTCTCGGCCGGTGAGGTGTTGGCGCGGGCGGGTGCCTTGATGAACACCTGCCGCGGCCCGAACGTCCCGTCGAGCTTCGCCGCCGGGTAGCCGCCAGCGGCCAGCGGCCCCGAGACGAACTCCCAGAACGGCGCGAAGTCCTGGAACGCGGCCCGCTCGGGCTCGTAGTGCTGCGCCGAGGTGTAGTGGACGTCGGCCGTGAGCCACAGGGTGCCCGTGATCCTCTGGTGCTTGATGTGCCGCAGCAGCTCGGCGATCTGCAGCTCCCGGCCGAGCGGCGCGCCCGGGTCGCCCTGCGCCACACCCTCGAAGTTCACCGCCCCGTCCGCCACGACGAGGCCGAGCGGCATGTCGGAGGCGATGACCTTCCACACCGCACGGGACCGCGACAACTCGCGCTTCAGCCACGCCAGTTGTCCGGCTCCGAGGATGCCGGTGGTGTCGTCGGGCTGCCGGTTCGGCGAGTTGGCGTTGCGGTACGTGCGCATGTCCAGGACGAACACGTCGAGCAGCGGGCCCTGCCGCAGGACCCGGTACACCCGGCCGTCCGCGTCGCCCGGCGGCAGTGTCGAGACCGGGAAGTACTCGCTGAACGCGCGCAGCGACCGGGCCGCCAGCACGTCCGTGTGCTTCTCCGTGTAGCGGGCGTCGTCCAGGATCTGGCCCGGGTACCAGTTGTTGTGCACCTCGTGGTCGTCCCACTGGGTGATGGTAGGGACCTGGGCGTTGAACCGGCGGGCGTTGGCGTCGAGCAGGTTGTAGCGGAAGTTGCCGCGGAACTCCGCGAGACTCTCGGCGACCTTGGACTTCTCCTCGGTCGTCACATTGCGCCAGACACTCCCGTCGGGCAGCGCCACGCTCGACTGGATCGGCCCGTCGGCGTAGATGTTGTCGCCGCTGCACAGGAAGAAGTCGGGGTCCAGGGCGCGCAGGTCCTCGTAGACGCGGTAGCCGCCCCGGTCGGGGTTGATGCCCCAGCCCTGGCCCGCGATGTCCCCCGACCACAGGAACCGGACCCCGCCCTTGCGCCCCACGCGCGCGGTGCGGAACGTCCCCGGCACCGGGGCGCTCGTGCGGCGCGGATCGTCCGGGTCGGCGAGGAGCACCCGGTAGTGGATCTGCTCACCGGACGGCAGCCCGCGCAGCCTGGTCGTGCCGGTGAAGTCGGTGTCCGGGCCGAGGAGCGGGCCGCGCCATCTGGTGACCCGCTTGAACGACTCGGTTGCCGACGTCTCCACGATCATCCGCGCGGGCCGGTCCGAGCGCACCCACACGAGCCCCGAGTGCGCACCGACGTCACCGGTCTGCACGCCCCAGTCCGCCCGGGGCCGCCCCGACAGGGCGAACGCGGGGGCCGCCGCGCCGAGGCCCGCGGGCAGGGCGAGCGCCGCCGACGCGGCGAGCGAACCCCGCAGCACTCCGCGGCGGCCGGGCAGGGGGTTCGGCGGACGGTGCGACATGGCGCCTCCAGTGACGGGTGCGACGACAACCTCGGGGTCAGGGTCCTACGACGACGCTCTACTGCCTGGCCTGCGCGTGCGACGCCGCGGAGCCACCACCCAACTGCGCCCCCACAGCGCGCACACGAACCCCAAGTGAACAACCGACAGCGCGCCGGTGGAACCGGGCGCGCGTCATCGCGCGCTCTCCGCGAGGGCAGCGCGCGCCAGGAGACGGACGCCCTCGGCGATACGGGCCGGTGCCAGATGGGCGTAGCCGAGGACGAGGGAGACCCGGTCGCCGGGCGCGTCGCCGCCGTAGTGGCCCAGCGGGCGCACCGCCACGCCGTACGCCGCCAGGCGGGCCACGAGGGCGTCCTCGGAAGCGCCGCAGCGCGCCGGCAGCGTGGCGATGGCGTGCAGGCCCGCGGCGATCCCGGAGATCTCGGTGCCGGGCAGGTGTTCGGCGAGGGCGGTGACCAGCGCGTCCCGCCGCTCCTTGTAGGCGCGCTGGCAGCGGCGCAGCTGCCGGTCGTGGTCGCCGCGCTCGACGAAGCGCGCCAGGACCGCCTGGTCGAGCGCCGGATTGCCGAGGTCCATGTACCGCTTGCGCGCCACGATCTCGTCGGCGAGCCCGTCGGGCACGATCAGCCAGCCGAGCCGCAGCCCCGGCACCAGCGCCTTGCTGACCGAACCCGTGTACGCCACATGGTCGGGGTCGAGACCCTGCAGCGTGCCCACGGGGGCGCGGTCGTAGCGGAAGTCCCCGTCGTAGTCGTCCTCCACGATCAGCCCGTCCACCTCCCGCGCCCAGGCGAGGAGTCGGGCACGGCGCTCCGCCGAGTAGGCGATGCCCGACGGGAAGTGGTGCGACGGCGTCGTGACCACCGCCCGCACCCCGGACTCCCGCAGCGGGCCCATGGCGAGACCCTCGTCGTCCAGAGGCAGCCGCACCGCCCGCGGCCCCGCCGTCGCGAACAGCTCCTCGTACTGCGGGCTGCCAGGACGCTCCACCCCGATGGCGCTCTGCCCGCGCGCGTGGAGCACGATCCCGAGCAGGGTGACCGCCTGCGTCACGCCGGAACAGACGATGATCCGCTCCGGGTCCGCCACCACCCCGCGCCGTCGCGCGAGCAGCTCGGCGAGGGCCGTGCGCAGCCTGGGCAGCCCGCGCGGGTCCGGGTACCCCAGGCCCGCGTGCGGGAGACCGGCGAGCACACCGCGCTGCGCCGCCGCCCACGCCGGGCGCGGGAACAGCGACAGGTCCGGGCTGCCCGCCACGAAGTCCGCCCGTACGTCGGCGGCGGGGCGCGGCGCGAGGTCCCGGGCGCCGGGAGCGGCGGCCCTGACCACCTCGCCCACCCAGGTCCCCGCGCCGCGCCCGCTGCGCAGATACCCCTCGGCGGTCAGCTGCTCGTACGCCTCGGTGACGAGACCGCGCGAGACGCCGAGGTCCTTCGCCAGATCCCGGCTCGACGGCAACCGCGTCCCCGGCGCGAGCCGCCCCGACCGCACCGCCGCGCGCAGCGCCTCCCGCAACGAGCGCCCACGCGCGCGTGGCGGCGCGGAAGCGGCGGGCAGCAGCAACTCCCAGGCGGCGGACGGAGCATCGGGCGGCGACGTCATACGCACGGACCCTAATCCGACCGGCCTCCCATTGGTCCCCGAACGCCGTCCCTGAGTGGACCTCCAACGGGACCACTGCCGCTCCTAGCGTCGACGCCATGAAGACCACGTCCCTCAACGGCTCCCTGCTCGCCGCGTTCGCGTGCGTCCTGGTGGGCGGCTCCTTCACCGCGAACAGCCTCCTCGGCGACTACCCGTACGCGGGCGGCCAGTTCCTGCGCTACGGAGCAGCCTGCCTGCTTCTCCTGCCCCTGCTCGGCCGCGGCGGCACGGCCCCGCTGCGCCGCCTCACCCCGCGCCAGTGGGCACGCCTCACCCTGCTCGCGGCCGTCGGCATGGTCGGCTTCAACCTCGCGATCCTGGCGGCGGAACGGACGGCGGAACCGGCGGTGCCCGGCGTCTTCGTGGGGTGCGCGCCCGTGCTCGTCGCCGTCCTGGTGCCGCTCGCGGCCGGACGACGGCCGCAACGGACGGTCCTGTACGGGGCCCTGCTCGTCGCCGCCGGGGCGTTCACGGTGCAGGGATGGGGCCGCACGGACGCCGTCGGCATCGCGTTCTCGGTGTGCGCGCTCGCGGGCGAGGTCGGCTTCGCCGTGCTCGCCGTCCCCGTGCTGCGCCCCCTCGGCCCACGGCTGCTGGCCTGCGTGGTCTGCGGGATCGCCGCGGCGGAGGCGGCCGTCGTCGGCCTGGTCCTCGACGGCGCGTCCTGGCTGCGCGTGCCCGACGGGCAGGAGGCCGCCGCCCTGGTGTGGCAGGCCGTGATCGTCACCGTGATCGGCTTCGTCTGCTGGTACAGGGGCCTGCAGCGGATCGGCGCCGAGCGCGCCACGCTCTTCTCCGGGCTCATCCCGGTCGCCGCGGCCTGCACCGCGCCGCTGGTCGGCTCCGGCACGTACGGGCTCGCCCAGGGCGTCGGGAGCGCGCTCGTGGGCGCGGGCGTCGCCCTGGGCTCGGGGGCGTTCCGGCGGCGGTCAGCGGCTGGTGTCGAGGATGACGCGGGCCACGAGCGCCGGGTCGTCGTTCATCGGGACATGGCCGCAGCCGGGCAGCCTGACGAGGCGGGCGCCGGGCAGGACCCGCTTGGCGCGGACGCCCTGCCGGCGCAGCAGGATACGGTCGCGCGAGCCCCAGGCGACGGTGACCGGCATCTCGGGGATGTCGTCGCGGAAGAGCACGTCTCGACCGGCGGCGAGGGTCTGGTGGAACCCGGTCGCGTGGCGCAGCGCGAGCGTCTCGGCGACCACGGCCTCCGGTGAACGGCGCCCGGGGCGCGCGTAGATGGTGCCGGTGAGCGCGGCGCGCCCGGCGGCCGACCGGGACAGCCGCTCGACCACCGGCACCGGGAGCGTCCGCGCGCCCTGGCGCATCGCGAGCAGCGTGCCGAAGGCGTAGCGGCGCTCGGCCTGCGTCCAGAACCCGGCGGGGGAGAGCGCGGTCACGGACCGGACGAGCTTCTCGCGGCCCATGTCGAGGGCGAGCAGGCCGCCGAGCGAGTTGCCCGCCACGTGGGGCCGGTCGAGGCCGAGTTCGCGGCAGAACCCGGCCAGGACGGACACCACGCACATCAGGTCGTACGCGCATCCGTCGGGCAGGGCGGGAGAGGTGCCGAACCCCGGCAGATCGACGGCTATGACGTCCCGCTCGGTGGCCAGGATGTCGAGGACCGGCTGCCACGCCTGCCAGTGGTGGCCGATGCCGTGCAGCAGGAGCAGCGGTTCACCGGCGCCCGCGCGCTCGTACGCGAGGGTCACCGTGCGCGGGCCGCCGGGCCGCTCGATGCTGAAGGACGCTTGTGCCGCCATGTCGCTCGCTCCATTCCTTAGACACCCTGTCAGCAACAATTACCGCCCGGTAGCGGCCAGTTCAAGAGGGAGAACACTCACACGTGGCGGTTCCTCCTGGACAGCGCGCACTCCGCCGGGTTGGGATGGGAGCGTGACCGCCACCGACACCGCGATCGACGTCTTCCAAGAGCACCGCCCCGTTCTGATGGGCGTCGCCTACCGCATGCTGGGCCGCGTCGCGGACGCCGAGGACGTCGTCCAGGACGCATGGCTGCGCTGGTCCCAGGCCGACCGGTCCGACGTGCGCGAACCACGCGCCTACCTGGTGCGCGTCACGACCCGCCTGGCCGTCGACCGGCTGCGCCAGGCGCAGGCCCGGCGCGAGTCCTACGTGGGCCCCTGGCTCCCCGAGCCGGTCGTCACCGACTTCGGGCCCACCGTCCCCGACACCGCCGAACAGGCCGTGCTCGCCGACACCGTGTCGCTCGCCGTCCTCGTCGTCCTGGAGTCGCTCTCGCCGCTGGAGCGCGCCGTGTTCGTGCTGCGCGAGGCGTTCGGGCTGCCGTTCGCGGAGATCGGGGCCATCCTGGAGCGCGGCGAGGCCGCGGTGCGCCAGCTCGCCACGCGCGCGCGCAAGCACGTCGAGGAGCGGCGGCCCCGCTTCGACGTCGACCCCGCACAACAGCGCGACCTCACCGAGCGGTTCCTCGCCGCCGCGACCGAGGGTGACCTCGACGGGCTCATGGCGCTGCTCGCCCCCGACGTGCGCCTCGTCGGCGACAGCGGCGGCAAGTCGAAGGCCCCGGTGCGCGTCATCGAGACCGCCGACAAGGTGGGCCGCTTCGTGGCGGGTGCCTCGCGGCAAGGCGGCGCGGAATGGTTCGACTTCCGCCTCATGGAGCTCAACGGCGGCGTCGGACTGCTCGTGCTCGACGGCGGCAAGGTCGACGCCGTCTTCCAGCTCGGCATCGTCGACGGCAAGGTGCAGCACATCTACATCGTGCGGAACCCGGACAAGCTGCGGTCGCTCGTGTAGCGGTCGGAAGGTTCGGGGCGAGGCCCGCCGGTCGAGGGTGACCGGCGGGCCTCGCCCGTTGTGCGGTGGCCCCGCTGCCGTGGTCCGGCGGTGGCCCCGCTGTGGTCCGGCTGTGCTCCTGCCGTGCTCCTGCTGTGCTCCTGCCGTGCTCCTGCTGTGCGAACGCCTCGTGAACGGAGTGCGGCCCTCCATGAACGCTCTGCGGCAGAGCGCCCATGCGGACGGTAACCGACCGAGGATTGGTCTTGACCAAGTTCGGAGGCGGCCCTACTCTCGCAGAGTTAGTGCAGGAACCTTTAATAAACAAGGGCGCTAAAAAGCCGCCGGGACACGGCTGTTGCGGAGGACAGGGTGGGGACCACGCAGTTGGAAGCGGCACCGGAGCCGAAGTACTGGCACCTCAAGACCGTGCTCAGCGAGGCGCTCGACTCCGAGTTCGCCGTCGGGGAGATCCTGCCGAACGAGCGCGATCTCGCGGCCCGCTTCGGCGTCGCCCGCGCCACGCTCCGCCAGGCGCTCGAACAGCTCGAACTCGAAGGACGCCTCCAGCGTCGCCGCGGTGTCGGCACCACCGTCGCGCCGCCCCGCATGGGCGTCGCCGTCGCCTCCACCGACCAGGACTGGCCCGGCGCCAGCGGGGACGCGTGGCAGGCCGTCGACTGCACGCCCGCGCTGCCGCCGGCCGCGGTCGCCGAGATGCTCGGCACGGCGCCCGGCGAGACCGTGCACGTCCTGCGCCGCACCCGCGTCTCGCACGGCCAGCCAGTCGCCGCCGAGCTGCTCTACGTGCCGTCCGCCTCGGTGCCGGACCTCACCGCCATAGACGCCCCGTCCGGCGCCGCCCGCGCGCGTGCCGTCCTGCGCGAACTCCAGCGCTTCGGCCTCGACGGACAGGACCGCGCCGTCGAACTCGGCTCGGCCCGAGCCGACGACGCCAAGGAACTGGACCGCCTCCCCGGCGCCCCCGTCCTGGTCGTCACGACCCGCTACTTCAGCGAGGGCGACACAGCGGCGGTCTCCCTGGCCACATACAGGGCAGACACCTGCCGCCTCACCTTCGGCGACACCCCAGGCGTGGAAATCCACCACACGCCGACAACAAGGGCGTCCTGAAGAAAGCCCCGGCCAGGGCCGCGGGGCGCAGACATCGGACCGGGCTGATCACAGCCCCGCCAGGGGCGCGGGGAACTGCGCGCCCAGCCACATACAACGCGAGGCCGCGAACGGCGAAGACGGGGCAGTCACGCGCGCGTAGGGTGCGCGGGGCGCAGGCATCGGACCGGGCTGCTCACCAGCCCCGCCAGGGGCGCGGGGAACTGCGCGCTCAGCCACACACAACAGGAGGCCGCCAACGGCGACGGCCGGGCAGTCACTCCCGCGCTCACCGAGAGGTAACCGCCCCCTCCATGGCGAACAGCTGCGCCTCCACATGATCCAGAGCCAGCCGCAACGCCCCAGTCGCCACAGCCGCCTCCCCAAGCAGGGACAACGCAACCCGGGGCGGCCGCAAACAGTACCGCTCAAGCTCCCGCCGCAACGGATCAAGCACCCCGTCGAGCCCCGCGGCCCACCCGCCCACGATCACCAGCTCCGGATCGAGCGCAAGCACGAGCGCCGCGACGTCGTGCACCAGCCGCTGAATGAACCGCTCCATCGCGGCCTGCGCCCGCTCGTCCCCCTTGCGGGCCAGCGCGAACACCTCCGCGACGGCCTGCTCGTCCAGCGGATGCAGCGGCTCGTCCGTGGTCGAGAGCAGCGTCTCGGGCCGCACCCCGCGCCCCAGCAGATGCAGCGCCCCGATCTCCCCGGCGGCACCCCCGTACCCCCGGTGCAGCCGCCCCCCGATGAGCGCACCGGCGCCAGGGCTCAGCCCCGCGAGGACGAACACCATGTCGTCGGACTCGACACCCGCCCCCTTCCAGTGCTCGGCCACGGCGGCGGTATTGGCGTCGTTCTCGACGATCACGGGGCACTTGAAGGAGCGCCGCAGCCGCTCCCCGAGCGGCAGCCCGGTCCACCCGGGCAGCGCCGTTCCGAGCCGCACCGTCCCGTCGGCCTCGACGATGCCCGGGCTGCCCACACCGACCGCGCGCAGCGAACTCCGCGCGACACCGGCCCGCCGCAGCAGATCCGCGACGGTCCCGCGCAGCCGCTCGATGCGCTCCTCCGCGGGCGCGGCCTCGTCGACCTCCTTGGACGCCGAGCCGAGGATGCGCCCGTCGAGCGCGGAGAGCACCGCCGCGACCCGGTGGGGGCCGATCTCCAGGCCGAGCAGATACCCCGCCTCGGCCCGGAAGCGGAACTTCCGCGCGGGCCGCCCCTGGCGCCGCGCGCCGGGCTCCTCGACGGTCGTCTCCACGACGAGCCCGGTCTCGATGAGCCCCTCGACGACGCCCTCGACGGTGGGCCGCGAGAGGCCCGTCACCCGGGTGATCTCGGTGAGCGTCGCGAAATCCGCGGAGCGCAGCGCATGCAGCACCACCGCGGAGTTGATCCGCCTGAGCAGAGAGGGATCCCCGCCGGTCAGCTGCCCCAACGTCCGTCCTCCCAGCAGTTGCGCGTGTTCGCCGGATGGTACTCGCCGCGACCGGCAGCGGCGAGAGTCGGGTGCACTCATGTGGCGACGAATGCTCACACGGGCACGGCCAAAACGGACGAGAGCCCCTCAGCCCGGCGCGACGAAACCGGATTCGTAGGCGGCGATCACCGCCTGGGTGCGATCACGGGCCCCGAGCTTGGCGAGCACGGCGCTCACGTGCGACTTGACGGTCTCGGTGCCGACGACGAGATCCGCGGCGATCTCCGCGTTCGACAGGCCGCGCGCCATCCGCCGCAGCACGGCCGCTTCCCGCTCGGTCAGCGCGGCCCGCTCCAGGTCTGCCCGCGCCGACGCGTTGCCGTACTCGGCGGCCAGTTTGCGCACCGCCGCCGGGAAGAGGAGCGACTCGCCCGCCGCGACGAGCCGCACCGCGTGCACGATCTCGGCGGGCCGCGCCCGCTTCAGCAGGAACCCGTCGGCGCCCGCGCGCAGCGCCCCGTACACGTACTCGTCGTTCTCGAAGGTGGTGATGACGACGATCTTCGGCGGCCGCTCCACGGCACGCAGCACCGCGCGCGTGGCCTCGATCCCGTCGAGCAGCGGCATCCGTACGTCCATGGCGACGACATCGGGGCGCAGCTCGCGCACGAGCGGGACGACGGCCGCGCCGTCGGCGGCCTCGCCGACCACCTCGATGTCGGGCTGCGCCGCGAGGACGGCGCGCAGCCCGGCGCGGACCAGGGGTTCGTCGTCGACGAGAAGCACGGTGATCGGCACGCGGCTCAGGTTAGGCCACGCCTCCGCGGACCAGACGGCGCGGGCGCACCAGGCAGACCACGCGCACCACCCAGACCACGCGCACCAGGCAGACCACGCGCGCCAGACCGACCATGCAGACCACGCGCACTACACAGACCACGCGCACTACGCAGAGCACACGACCACGCGGACCACACGACCCCCTCCGCTCACGCCACCGGCAACTCCACCTGCACCCGCCACTCGCCCCCCACCGCCCCCGTGCGGGCCCGTCCGCCGAGCAGCGCCGCCCGCTCCCGCACCCCGCGCAGCCCGCTCCCCGTGCCGCCGGCCGCGGGCGGCGCGCCCGCCGGGAGGTCGTTGCGGACGTCCAGGCTGAGCCGTCCGTCGGCGACGGTGAGGGCGATCCGGACCGGGACGGTGCCGCAGTGCCGCAGCACGTTCGTGAGCCCTTCCTGGAGGATGCGGTAACCCTCCCGGGAGACGGGCCCGGGAACCGTCTCCAGCGGGCCCTCCACGGTCATGTCCACCGTCGCCCCGGACGCCCGCGCCGAGTCCAGCAGCCGGTCCGCCTCGCGCAGCGTGGGCCGTCCGCGCACCGGCTGCTCCGCCTCGCGCAGGACGAGGAGGACCCGCTCCAGATCCTCCAGCGCGGCCCTCCCGGTCTCCTCGACGGCGGCGAGCGCCCGGTCCGTGAACTCCGGGTCGCCCGCCGCCCGCGCCGCGCCCGCCTGCACCACCGCGACCGTGAGCGCGTGGCCCAGCGAGTCGTGCAGCTCCCGCGCGATGCGGTTGCGTTCGAGCAGCCGCTCGGTGCGCTCCTCCAGGGCGGCCAGACGCTCGGCCGCGGACGGGCCGAGCAGCAGCCCGGCGGCCCGCGCCGACAGCCGGCCCGCACCGTCGACCACGTACAGCAGGACGAGGAGGACGACGGGGACGAGCAGCGCGCACCACAGGCCCGACGCGGGCAGCGGCAGCAGGGAGACCGTGCTGACCGGGCGCCCTGCCGCCGCACCCGTCAGTTCGATGACGGCGGCGGCGAGTTGCCCGGTCAGCAGCGCCACGGTGAGCCCCAGGAACAGCCGCAGCACCAGCCACGCCGCCGTCCTGCCCCGGTCCCGCCAGGACGCCGACGGGGTGACCGAGACGCCGCTCTCCGCGCCGTCGCCCGCCACGCGCGCGTGGCCGCCGGGAAAGAGCATCAGCCGCGCCTGCAGCCCCTCCGCGCGCCGGACCACCGGCACCATGGCCGCGAGGACGAGCAGCGGTACGGGAACGACGTAGACGAGGACCCACGCGCGCGGGGAGGGCGACGAGAGACCCGGATAGACCGCGCCGCACACGAAGGCGAGGACGGCGGCGCACAGCAGATGCAGCCAGCGGGTGTACGTGACCGTGCGCGTCAAAGGTGCGAGGAGGCCGGGCATGCGGTCATCGTGCCAGCCGCACCGGCGCCGACGGCTCCCCCGCGCGGGGGAGACGGTCCCCACGGGCGGGGGAGGACCAAGGCCCGGTCGACCGGCCACGCTGCTGCCATGACCAGCATCGACGTCCAGGACCTCACCAAGGAGTACGGTGCCACGCGCGCCGTGGACGGGCTGACCTTCCGGGTCGGGCCCGGCCGCGTCACCGGCTTCCTCGGCCCGAACGGCGCGGGCAAGTCCACCACCATGCGTCTCGCGCTCGGCCTCGCCCGGCCCACCTCCGGGCGCGTGCTCGTCGGGGGCCGCCCCTACGCCGCGTACGACGAACCGCTGCGCACGGTCGGCGCGTTGCTCGACCCGCAGGCCGCGCACGGCGCCCGTACGGCCCGCGCTCACCTCCGTGTCCTCGCCGCCGCCAACCGCATCCCCGTACGCCGCGTGGACGACGTGCTCGAACAGGTCGGCATCGCGGCGGTCGCCGGGCGGCGCGTGAAGACGTACTCGCTCGGGATGCGGCAGCGGCTCGGGGTCGCGGCGGCGCTGCTCGGCGACCCGGCCGTGGTGCTGCTCGACGAACCGTCCAACGGCCTCGACCCCGAAGGCATCGTCTGGATGCGTGCGCTGCTGCGCGACCTCGCGCGCGAGGGACGCACCGTACTGGTCTCCAGCCACCTCATGAACGAGACCGCGACCTTCGCCGACCACCTCGTCGTCCTCGGCCGCGGACGGCTGCTCGCCGACGCGACGATGGGGGACTTCATCGCCGCGCACAGCGCGCGGCGCGTCAGGGTGCGCACCACGGAGCCGGAGCGGCTCGCGGCCGCCCTCGCGCGCGTGGGCCACACGCTCACGCCCGCCGAAGAGGGCCGCCGCACCGTCGCCGGCGCGACCGCCGCCGAGGTGGGTGCCCTGGCGGCGGCCGAGCACATCCCCGTCCTCGAACTCGCCGACGAGTCCGCGTCCTTGGAGGACGCCTACCTGGCCCTGACGGCCGCCGACGCCGAGTTCGCCGCCGCCCACCCCTTCCAGGAGGTCTGACCGCCATGTCCACGGTGTCCGTCGCCGCCGTCCTGCACTCCGAGTGGATCAAGATCAGGTCGTTGCGGGCCGTTCTCGGCTCGCTCCTCGCCGTCCTCGTCGTCACCGTCGCCGTCACGGTCCTCGTCTGCGCGACCGTGGGCCGCGCCGAGGCCGAGACCGGCGACGACCTGCTTCTCGGCGCCTTCTACGCCCTCAACTTCGGGCAGATCGCCGCGCTCGCCTTCGGCGCCACGGCGGTGTCCTGCGAGTACCTCAACGGTGCGCTGCGGGTGTCCCTCGCGGCGGTTCCGGACCGGACCCTGCTCTACGGCGCGAAGACGGCGGTGGTCGGGGGGTGTGCTCTCGTCGTCGGCGCCGTGACCACCTTCGGGGCGTTCCTCGCCGGGCAGTCCTTCATGGGGCCCGACGCGCTCCACCTCGGCGACCCGGGCGCGCTGCGGGCCTGTCTCGGCGGCGGGGTGTATCTCGCGCTGATGGCACTCTTCGCGGCGGGGCTGGCGGCTGTGCTGCGCAGCGCGGTGGCGGTGCTGAGCATCCTCGTCCCGTTCCTCCTCGTCGTGTCGTTCGTGGTCGGCGACGTCGCGGGCGCCGCCGCCGACTTCCTGCCGGACCGGGCCGGCCAACAGGTGCTGCGCCAGGACGCGGTGGGCCACCTCGGGCCGTGGACGGGGCTCGCCGTGACCGCGCTGTGGGCCGCCGCGGCCCAGCTCGCGGGATGGTGGGCCGTGCGCCGCAGGGACGCGTAGGCCCGGTGCCGCACGGGGACTGACGGCCCGTCGGCCCGTTGTCAGTGGTGGCCGCTTTACTGGAAGGCATGAACATCGCGGAGCAACTCGCGACGATCGACCAGTTGTGGGCCGACCCCTTCCCGGACGACCACGGCGGGTCCGTCGCGGGCTGGGGCGGCCCCGGGTTCGTCATGGCGGGGCTGACCGAGCGGGGCGGGGCGCGCGATCTGGCGGAGGCTCAGGCGGACGCCGACCGGGACGGTCTGACCGCGCTGCTCACCGGGCGCTGGGGAGAGCCGTACCGGCTGAGTCTGTGGAGCGTGCACATCCGGGGCGCCGAGCAGGGGGAGGAGATACCCGAGCCCTGGGGCTGGCTCAGCGCCTGCGCCCAGGACCTGCACCTGTGGAGCGTCGGCGAGCGATGGGTCGCCCTCGCCGTCTCCCGCCAGGGCGAGGACCAGCCGTACCAGCTCCTCGCGGTCGTCACGGACGTCGCCCCGCCGTGATCCCGCCCGGGGTGCCCGACACGGAACTCACGTGCCACCATGGGATCTTGGACCACGCCCGGCCCGCCAGGCCGCCCGACACCCTATGGAGAGCACATGAGCGACGACGGCGCGCAGCCCGGGGAGCGGATCGCCAGTCACATCGCCCACAATGCCCGCGTGTGGAACTTCTGGCTGGGTGGCAAGGACCACTACGAGGTGGACGAGCAGGTCGGTTCCATGGTCACGTCCATGTACCCGAGCATCGGCGAGGTCGCCCGCGCCGACCGCGCCTTCCTGGGCCGCGCCGTCGGCTTCCTCGCGGGTGAGGCCGGCGTGCGCCAGTTCCTCGACATCGGTACGGGCCTGCCCACCGCGAACAACACGCACGAGGTCGCCCAGCGCATCGCCCCGGACGCGCGCGTCGTGTACGTGGACAACGACCCGATCGTGCTCACCCACGCCCGCGCGCTGCTCACCAGCTCCGACGAGGGCGCCACGAACTACGTGGACGCGGACGCGCGCGACCCGCGCGCGATCGTGAAGGCCGCCTCCGAGACGCTGGACTTCGAGAAGCCCGTCGCGGTCATGCTCCTCGGCATCCTGAACTTCGTCGTCGACACCGACGAGGCCACCTCCATCGTGCGGCGGCTCGTCGAGGCGATCCCGTCGGGGAGCTACGTCGTGCTCACCCACCCGACCCTCGAACTGGGCGGGGAGGGCAACGAGGCGGCGATGAAGTTCTGGAACGAGAACGCGACGCCCCCGATCACCGCCCGCACCGGTGCCGAGGTCGCCGCTTTCGTCGACGGTCTGGAGATCGTCGAACCCGGGCTCGTCTCCTGCGCCCGCTGGCGCGCGGCGGAGGGCGAGGAGGGCCCGCTGGTCGCCCAGTTCGGGGTCGTGGCCCGCAAGCCGTAACCGCCGGCTACCGGTCGGGGTCGGGGGAGGGGCCGGGGTCGGGGGAGGGGCCGGAGTCAGCGGAGGACGCCGCCACCCGCAAGCGCGCGAACTCCTCCGCCATCGTCTCCGTCGTCCAGTGCGCGTTGAGCCCGCTGGGGTTCGGCAGCGCCCAGACCCGGGCGCCGCCGATCGTCCGCTCCTGCGGGCCGATCTTCGCCTTCGGATCGGCGAACGCCGACCGGTACGCGGTCACGCCGACGACCGCGAGCCAGCGGGGCCGCAGCCGGGCGACCTTCTCCTCCAGGACGCGGCCGCCCTCCCGGTACTCCTCGGGGCTCAGCTCGTCCGCCCGCGCCGAGGCCCGTGCGACGACGTTCGTGATGCCGAGCCCGTACGAGAGCAGCTCCTCCTGCTCGTCGGGGCGCAGACGGCGCGGGGTGAAGCCGGACAGGTGCAGGACGGGCCAGAAGCGGTTGCCGGGCCGCGCGAAGTGCTGGCCCAGGGCCGCCGACATCAGGCCCGGGTTGATGCCGCAGAAGAGCACGGAGAGGCCGCTCGCGGCGACGTCCGGTACCAGACGGTCGCGAGCGGCCTCGAGCTCCGCGGGGGTCGGCCGGGTCAGAGGATCGCCCCGGGGGCGTAACCGGCGGCCTCGGGGTGCTGCTTCACGATCTCCTCGACGCGCGCCACGACCTGCGCCACCTGGCCGGCGGCGGCGCCCGTGAACGACAGCTTGTCGGCCATCAGCTCGTCGAGCTGCGCCCGGTCCAGCGGGATGCGGGCGTCGGCGGCCAGCTTGTCGAGCAGCTCGTTGCGCTCGGCGCCCTGCTCGCGCATGGCGAGGGCGGAGGCGACCGCGTTCTCCTTGATCGCCTCGTGGGCCTCCTCGCGGCCCACGCCCGCGCGCACCGACGCCATGAGCACCTTGGTGGTGGCGAGGAACGGAAGGTAGCGGTCGAGTTCGCGGGCGACGACGGCGGGGAACGCGCCGAACTCGTCGAGCACCGTCAGGAACGTCTCAAGCAGGCCGTCGAGCGCGAAGAACGCGTCGGGGAGCGCCACACGGCGGACCACGGAGCAGGAGACGTCGCCCTCGTTCCACTGGTCGCCCGCCAGCTCGCCGGTCATCGAGGCGTAGCCGCGCAGGATGACCATGAGGCCGTTGACGCGCTCGCAGGAGCGGGTGTTCATCTTGTGCGGCATCGCCGAAGAGCCGACCTGGCCCGGCTTGAAGCCCTCGGTGACCAGCTCGTGCCCGGCCATCAGACGGATCGTCTTCGCGGTGGAGGACGGTGCGGCGGCCAACTGCACGAGCGCGGTGACGACCTCGTAGTCGAGCGAGCGCGGGTAGACCTGGCCGACCGAGGTGAACGCCTGGCTGAAGCCGAGGTGGGCGGCGATCCGCTGCTCCAGGTCCGCCAGCTTGTCGGCATCGCCGCCGAGCAGGTCGAGCATGTCCTGCGCGGTGCCGACCGGGCCCTTGATGCCGCGCAGCGGGTAGCGGCCGAGCAGCTCCTCGACGCGGCCGTAGGCGACGAGCAGCTCGTCGGTGGCGGTCGCGAAGCGCTTGCCGAGCGTGGTGGCCTGCGCGGCGACGTTGTGCGAGCGGCCCGCCATGACCAGCTCGCCGTACTCGCCGGACAGCTTGGCGAGGCGGGCGAGGACGGCCACGGTGCGGTCGCGGACCAGTCCGAGGGAGAGCCGGATCTGCAGCTGCTCCACGTTCTCCGTCAGGTCGCGGGAGGTCATGCCCTTGTGGACCTGCTCGTGCCCGGCGAGGGCGTTGAACTCCTCGATCCGCGCCTTCACGTCGTGCCGCGTGACCTTCTCGCGCTCGGCGATCGAGGCGAGGTCGACCTGGTCGAGCACGCGCTCGTAGTCGGCGATCGCGGTGTCCGGCACCTCGATCCCGAGGTCCTTCTGGGCCTTGAGCACGGCGAGCCAGAGGCGGCGCTCCAGCTTCACCTTCTCCTCCGGCGACCAGAGGGTGGCGAGCTCGGCGGAGGCGTAGCGTCCGGCGAGAACGTTCGGGATACGGGGCTTGGCAGGCGCAGTCACGTGGAGGGAGTTTACCGGGCGTCCCTACAGGCTCCGCACCATCGGTGCGCTGGAGGAACGTACAGGTCACAGGTCCCGCGGGCAGGCAGGCCGTCCGCCTCTGGCGGGGTGTGGGACAGGTCACTGTAAGGTGTTTCATATGTCCGAAATGCCCTTTGTGTCCGGGCTCGGAAGTGGCGACTGGAGCCCTCCCGCCCACGACGCCCAGCCCCTGCTCGCGGGCAAGAACCTCCTCCTGGCGGACCACGACGAGCGGGCGGCGTCGGCCGCCGCCGTGATGCTGCGGGCGCACGGCGCCACGCATGTGACCGTCGTCGGGTCCCCCGAGGAGTTCCTGCGGGCCGGGCGCACGCCGCCGCCGGGCGCGGCGGTGTGGGACGTGGCCGTCTGGGACACCGGCCTCACCGGCGGCGACGACGCCCTCACCGCCTTCCTGGAACGCTGGTACGCGCAGCACCCGCTCGTCCCCGTCGTCGTCGCCGAGGACGCGCCGACCACCCGCCGCGCCGTCGCCGCCCTGCGCGGCCACGCCGCCGACATGGTGGAGCGCGGCGACCCCGGCCTCCTCGTCGCGGCCGTCACCCGGGCCCTGCACAGCAGGCCCGCCGTGGCCCGCCCGGAGAAGGTGAACATGCTGGTCGTCGGCGCCCACCCGGACGACGTCGAGATCGGCGCCGGAGGCACCATCCACCGCCGCGTCGACGAGGGCTGGGACGTCACCATCCTGACCCTGTCCCAGGGCGCGGGAGGGGGCGACCCCGTGCAGCGCGGCAAGGAGGCCCGCCGCGCCGCCGAGGTCCTCGGGGCGCGCCTGGTGATGGAGTACCTGCCCGACGGCCGCATCGCCGACGACAGCAGTACCGTCCAGACCATCGAGCGCACCGTGGCCGACACCCGCCCGGACGTCGTGCTCGTCCACTCCGACAGCGACACCCACCAGGACCACCGCGCCGTGCACCGCGCCACCCTCGTGGCCTGCCGCCGGGTCCAGCGCCTCGCCTGCTACCAGTCGCCCTCCGCGACCGTCGCCTACCACCCGACCCGCTTCATCGGCCTGAGCGAGTCCGACGTGGCGGCGAAGCTCTCGGCGATCAACGCCCACGGCTCCCAGGCCGCGAGCCGCTGGTACCTGGAGGAGGACCTCCTGCGCTCCACCGTCCGCTACTGGGGCCGCTTCTCCCAGGCCCGCTACGCCGAACCTCTGGAGGTCATCCGTGACGCAGCCCCGCTCGGACACTTCCCGGCCGATCATGTCTGACCGGGCTCCCGACCTCGCCGCGCCCCTCGGCCGCCCGCCGCGCGTCCTCGTCACGGGCGCGGGCGGCCCCTCCGGCGTCTGCTTCCTGCGCGCCCTCGACGGCAGGGCGGAGCGGTACGCGGCCGACATCGACCCCAACGGCGCGGGCCTGTACCTCGTGCCCCGCGCCTACCGCCTGCTCCTGCCGCCCGGCGACGACCCGTCCTTCGCCGACGCCGTCCTGACCCTGTGCCGCAGGTACGCCGTCGACGTCCTGGTCCCGACCGTGGACGCCGAACTCGTGGCCCTGTCGCGGGTCGCCGACCGTTTCGCGGCCGAGGGCGTACGCGTCCTGGTCCCGTCCGTACCCGCCCTGGAGACCTGCCTGGACAAATGGCGGCTCGCCGAGGCGTGCGAGGGCGCGGTGCGCGTGCCGGTCTCCGCACTGGTGGGCCCGGACGCGGGGGCCTACACCGGGGGCTTTCCGGCCTTCGCCAAACCCCGTACCGGCTCCGGGTCGCGCGGCGTGACCCGTGTCGAGGACGCCGCCGCGCTCACCCGGCTCCCGCAGGACGGCTCGTACCTGGTGCAGGAGCTGCTGCCCGGCACCGAGTACTCCGTCGACGTGCTCACCGACACCGCGGGACGCGTGGTCGCCGCCGTGCCGCGCGCCCGCGACAAGACCGACTCCGGGATCGTGGTCGCGGGCCGGGTCCTGCGCGTGCCCCAACTGTCCGCGCTCGCCGCCGACACCGTGCGCGCGCTCGGGCTGCGCGGCGTCCTCAACGTGCAGGTCCGCGAGGACAAGGACGGCAAACCCGCCCTCCTTGAGGTCAACCCGCGCCCGCCCGGCGGCCTCTCCCTCACCGTCGCCGCGGGCGTGGACATGCCGGGCTGGGCCGTCGCCGGTCTCCTCGGCGCCGTCCTGCCCGAACGCATCGAGCACCGCGAGACCGCCGTCGTACGCCACTGGCAGGACGTCGTCCTGCACCCCGCCGAGCTGGGCGACATGGGCGACGTACGCGAAGCGCGCCCGGGGGAGGGGGACGGGTCGGCATGAACGCGCCCCACGCCCACCCGGTGCTCCGCACCGACCTGCACACCCACACCGACTTCTCCGACGGCCACGACCCGCTCGACCGGGTCGTCGCCGCCGCCGAGGCGGCCGGCCTCGACACCCTGGTCCTCACCGACCACGTACGCGCCGACACGGCCTACCTGCCGCACTACGTGGCCGCCGTCCGCGCCGCCAGGGCCGGCACACCCGTCCACCTGGTCTGCGGTGTCGAGGCGAAGATCATGGACACCGAGGGGCGGATCGACCTGCCGGACGACCTGACCGGCATCGACCACATCGCCGTCGCCGACCACCGCTTCCCGACGCCCGACGGGCCCGCACACCCGGAGACCGTGCGCGAGAGGCTCGACGCGGGCACGCTCACCCGCGCCGCCGCGCTGGAGATGCTCGTCCTCGCGACGACCCGCGCCGTGGGCCGGATCCCGGCGGGCCGCTCCGCCCACCTGGCCCACCTGTTCAGCGTGGTCCCCAAGGCGGGGCTCGACGAGGCCGACCTCGACGCCGCCCTCCTCGCCCCGCTGGCCCGCGCCTGCCGCGCCCACGACATCGCCGTCGAGCTGAACGAGAAGTGGCGCTGCCCCGCCCCGCGCACCGCCGCCCTCCTGGCCCGCGCCGGGGTCCGGATCGCCGCGGGCAGTGACGCGCACCGCGCCGGGGCCGTCGGGGTCTTCCCCTGGGTGTCGCAGGCGCTGGCCGACACGGAAGCACGGTGCGGGGCCGCGGGGGAGGCGCCGTGAACACCTTCGGGGAAGTCCTGCACACCGTCGCCGAAGTCATCGTCTTCCTCGGCGCGGTACCGCTGGTCACCGCCGTGGTCCAGTTCCTCCTCATCGGTTTCCAGCGCTTCCGGCACCTGTACGAGGACCAGGACGAGCCGTACCTGCCGCGCACCGCCGTCCTGATCCCGGCCTGGAACGAGGCGCCCGTCCTCACCGCCTCCGTCGAAGGACTCCTCGCGCTGCGCTACCCGCACGACCGGCTCCGCGTCGTCGTCATCGACGACGGCAGCACCGACGGGACGCCCGAGGTCATGCGGGACCTGGAGAGCCGTTACCCGGCCAACGTCACGCACCTGCGGCGCGCCAACGGCGGCCAGGGCAAGGCCCACACCCTCAACCACGGCCTCGCCCACGTCCTGCGCGACGACTGGGCCGAGGCGGTGCTCATCATGGACGCCGACGTCGTCCTCGACGGCGACGCGCTCTGGCGGATGACCCGGCACCTCGCCGACCCGGACGTGGGCGCCGTGACCGCCTACATCAAGGAAGGCAGCGGCAAGCAGGGCAACTACCTCACCCGCTACATCGCCTACGAGTACATCACCGCCCAGGCCGCCGCCCGCCGCGCCCAGAACGTCCTCGGCGTCGTCGCCTGCCTCGCCGGCGGCGCCCAACTGCACAGCCGCGCCAACCTGGAGGCGATCGGCGGCCAGGTCGACACCACCACCCTCGCCGAGGACACCGTCACCACCTTCGAGACGCAACTGGGCGGCCGTCGCGTCGAGTTCGACGGCTGCGCCACCGTCCTCGCGGAGGAACCCGCCGACCTCGCCGGACTGTGGAAGCAGCGGCTGCGCTGGGCGCGCGGCAACCTCCAGGTCACCAAGCGGTACAAGGACATCTGGTTCCGGGGCCGTTCGGCGCGCGGTGAGCACCACCGGCTCGGCTCGGTCCTCTTCGGCCTCATCTGGTTCTCGCTGCTCGCCACGCCCGTCCTGCTCGTGCTGTGCTCGGCGTCGCTGCTGTTCCTGTACTTCACCGACCACGACCGGGCCTGGCCGCTGTTCCATCTGCTCTGGGTGATCAACCTCGTCTGCTACCTGCTGATCACGCTGCTCTGCGCCGTCATCGACCCGGCCACCTTCCGCCGCAGCTGGTTCGAGGCGCTGATCTACCCCGGGGCGATCGCCACCGCCATCCTCGTGATCACCGCTCTGCCGGGCATCTTCATGCCGCTGCTCGAACGTTCGGGGCTGCTGCCCGCCGACGGCTCCGTGCACATCGTCATGATCATCGTCTACGCGTGGCTCGCGCTCTCCATGCCGATCGCGTGGGGCGCCAAGCTGCTCACCGGCACGCGGCTGCGCCGGCTGGCCCCGCCGCTCCTGCACCTCGCGGGCTACGGCTCGCTCCTCGCGGCCTGCCTGGTCGCCGCGTTCGTCCAGGAGATGCGCCACGCGGAGCTGCGCTGGGACAAGACCGAGAAGACCGGAAAGGTGGCGGCCGGATCATGACCGGAGACGACGACCCGCGCGCGGACCTGACGCGCCGCACCCGCGACCTGACCCGCCAGGACCGGCGCGGCGACCGGCGGCTGCTCTGGTGGGAGCTGGTGGTCGTCCTGGTGATCCTGGCGCTCCTCGTCGCCCGGTGGCGCTGGCTGCTCTGACCCCGGGCCGGTCCTGATCCTCACCGGTCCTGAACCTCACCGGTCCTGATACTCACCGGTCCGGTACGAGGGGGTTGTCGCCCCGCGCCGCCAGCGCGAACCACGCTGTCGTCCCGGTGTGCAGACTGGCGTACAGCTTGTCGCCGTCGCCCGTGTCCAGGCCGTCCGAGGAGGCCGCGACGAGCCCGAACCCGTCCGCGTTCGGCGCGCCGGACTGGGCGGCCCTGAGGGACTTCAGCAGGCGTCCGGCCCGCTCGTCGTCGCCGCTGCCCGCTCGCGCCCGCAGCGCGCACACCAGATGGGCGGTGCCCTCGCACCACACCTTCGACGTGTCGGCGTCGCTCACGGACACCCCGCTGAACCCGCCGTCCTCCGCGGCCAGGTTCTTCAGCGCCCAGTCGAGCGAACGCGCGTGCCGGGCGTCGCGGGTGGCCAGATAGGACCAGGTCTGCGGGTCCTCCGGCACGGGTGAGCGGTTGACGGTCTTCCCGTCCGTGCCGGTGCCGGTCCAGAAGGCGCCCTGTCCCTCGTCCCACATCGCGTCCACGAAGGCGGCGGCCGTGTCGGCGCGGGTGCGCCAGGCGCCGTCCCCGGTGGTGTCCGCCAGGGCGCGGAAGAAGGCGGTGACGTCGATGTTGTGCTCGGTGGACTTCCAGCGGAGTTCTGTGCCGCCGGAAGTGAGGCCGCCCGTGTACCCGTCGATGCCCCGGCCGTCGCGGGTGTGCTCCTCGATCCAGCGGGCCGTCCGCAGCGCTCCGGTGCGGTAGGCGGCCGTGCCGGTGCCGTGGTGGGCGCGGAGCAGTGCGAGCCCGGCCCAGGCCGAGGTGCCGGTGAAGGAGTCTGCGGCGGCCGTGCCGGGCACGCTCTGCCCGGCGGGGACCTTGCCCGAGACGTAGGACTGGCGCAGCCGGCCGTCACCCTCGCTGTCTTGGTCCTGGAGGGCGAGGAGCGTACGGGCCAGCGCGTCGGCCCGCCTCAGGTCGCCGTCCCGGCCGCGCTCGCAGTACGCGACGATCATGACCGCCACGTCGTAGGTGAAGGCGATGGCGGAGTGGTGCTGTGCCATGCGGCCGCCGGTGTAGCTGCGCGGCAGCCCCTGGTGCGGGCCCGCCGCCTCGTCGACGCGGCGGTCCAGGAAGGTGTAGGCCCGCTCGACGGCGTCGTCCGCCGCGTCGGCGCCGTCCGCCGAGCAGCCGCCGGTGGCGCCCGCGGTGCCGCTCATGGCGCAGCCCGCGAGCAGCAGGGTGAAGACGCGCCGGCTCATGTGCCCGCGGGACCGAGGGCGCGTAGGGGGCATAGGGGGCATTCAGCCATGATGTCCCGTGGTATGCGCGCGTGCTCGGCGCAGGGGGCCGGTCAGTCCTGCGCCCAGGGCGCCAGTTCGGGGCGCTTCGGCGGGCGCCCGTCGCCGGAGGAGCGGCCGGTCAGCCTGCGCCCGATCCACGGCACCAGGTGCTGCTTGGCGAAACGGGCGTCGGCCACGCGCCGCGCCAGCCAGTTCGGCAGCACCGCGGTGTCCAGCGGCGTCCGCCACTCGTCCTCGGCCTCGTAGCCGAGGCCCTGCCACACGGCCTCGGCGATGCGGCGGTGGCCCTCCGCCGTCGGGTGCAGCCGGTCCACGTCCCACATCCGCTGATCGGCGAGGACCGGCACCCCGTACAGGTCGATGACGAGCGCGTCGTGCTTCGCCGCCAGTTCGTCGACGCAGCTGAACAGCTCCTCCATGCGCGGGCGGAAGCGTTCGAGCACGGGGCCGTTGCGGCCGGGGCTGCGCATCAGGACGAGCTGCTCGCACGAGGGGGCGAGCTTCTCGACGGCCTCCGTGAGCAGGTCCCGGACGCGGACCATGTCGCACTTGGGCCGCAAGGTGTCGTTGAGGCCGCCGACGAGCGTGACGACGTCCGCCTTCATCGCGGCGGCCACGTCGACCTGCTCGTCGACGATCTGCTGGATGAGCTTGCCGCGCACGGCGAGGTTCGCGTACCGGAAGCCGGGCGTCCGCGCCGCCATCCGGGCGGCCAGCAGGTCCGCCCATCCGCGGTAGGAACCGTCGGGCAGCAGGTCCGACATGCCCTCGGTGAAGGAGTCGCCGACCGCGACAAGGCTGGTGTAGTGGGGATTCGTCTGCATGGCGTCGGAAATCGTATCCCGGCGCTCCGGGGCTCGCGCGGGAGGTCTGGGCAGCGGCCCCCTGCGGCGGTATGCCGAGAACGTCGTCGCATACGTCAGCACACGGGGGAGAACACCATGTGGACCGCGTCCTTCTGGAAAGCCACCGCCGAGCGTGCCATCCGGACCTTCGCGCAGGCCCTGGCCGCCGTCCTCGTCGCCGGGGCGACGAACCTGCTCGACGTGGACTGGCCCGCGGCGCTCGGCACCGCGGGCCTCGCCACCGTGCTGGCGGTCCTCACCGCCGTCGGCACGGCGGAGGTCGGCGCGCGCGGCCCCGGGATCCTGGAGACACCGACCGAGGACGCGGGGCCCGCGCGCACCCCCTGAACCGCTCAGGCGGGCTGGCCGAACAGCTCCCGCAGCACGTCCTCCATGGTCACCATCCCGGCGAGCCGCCCGTCCGCGCCGAGCACCGCCGCCACGTGCGTACGGCTGCCGCGCATGGCGGTCAGCACGTCGTCCAGCGGCGTCGTCTCCCGTACGCGCGCGATGGAGCGCATGTCGGGGACCCGGAACGGCAGATCGCGCGGCATCGCGTCCAGCGCGTCCTTGACGTGCAGGTAGCCGACGATGCGCCGCCCCTGGTCCACGACGGGGAACCGGGAGAAGCCGGACGTCGCCGACAGCTCCTCCAGCTGTTCGGGAGTGACGCCCACGCGCGCGTAGACGACCTTCTCCAGCGGCAGGACGACGTCCTTGATGGGGCGCCGGCCCAGTTCGAGCGCGTCGTGCAGGCGCTCCTGCGCCCGGTCGTCGATCAGGCCCGCCTCGGAGGAGTCCTTGACCATACGGGCCAGTTCGTCGTCCGAGAACGTGGCCGTGACCTCGTCCTTCGTCTCCACACGCAACAGTTTGAGCAGGGTGTTCGCGAAGGCGTTGATGGTGAAGATGACCGGGCGCAGCGCCCGCGCCAGCGCCACCAGGGGCGGACCGAGCAGCAATGCGGAGCGCACCGGCTCGGCAAGGGCGATGTTCTTCGGCACCATCTCGCCGAGCAGCATGTGCAGATACGTCGCCACGGTCAGCGCGATCACGAACGAGATCGGGTGGACCAGGCCGTGCGGCACCCCGACCGCGTCGAACAGCGGCTCCAGGAGGTGCGCGATGGCGGGTTCGGCGACGACGCCGAGCACCAGGGTGCACAGGGTGATGCCGAGCTGCGCCGCGGCGAGCAGCGCCGACACGTGCTGAAGCCCCCACAGGACGCTGTGCGCCCGCCGGTTGCCCTCCTCCGCGTAGGGCTCGATCTGGCTGCGGCGTACGGAGATCAGCGCGAACTCGGCGCCGACGAAGAAGGCGTTGACGACCAGGGTCGCCAGGCCGATCAGCAACTGGACGGCGGTCATCGGGCCTCCTCCTCGTGCGGGGTGGTGGTGAGGGGTGCGTGGAGCAGGACGCGGGCGGCGCGGTGGCCCTGCGCGTCCACGACGTCGAGCCGCCATCCGGTGACCTCGACGCGGTCGCCGACGTCCGGGATCCGGCCCAGCTCGGCGGCGACGAGCCCGGCCAGCGTCTCGTACGGGCCGTCCGGCACCCGCAGCCCCACGCGCGCGAGCTGGTCGGTGCGGGCGGCGCCGTCGGCCGAGTACAGGGTGCGGCCGTCCTCGTCGGTGCCGGCGGGGGCGATGTCGGGGGTCTCGTGCGGGTCGTGCTCGTCGCGGACCTCGCCGACGACCTCCTCGACGATGTCCTCCAGGGTGGCGACGCCCGCGGTGCCGCCGTACTCGTCGATGACGACGGCCATGGTGCGCTTGCCGGAGAGCCGGTCGAGCAGCCGGTCCACGGTCAGCGTCTCCGGGACGAGCAGCGGCTCGCGCAGCAGCTCCGAGACGCGCTTGCGGGGCCGCTGTCCGGCGGGCACCGCCAGGATGTCCTTGATGTGCGCGACGCCGACGACGGAGTCGAGGTTGCCGCGGTAGACGGGGAAGCGGGACAGGCCGGTCGCGCGGGTCGCGTTCGCCACGTCCTCGCAGGTGGCCTGCACGTCGAGGGCCATGACCTGGACGCGGGGCGTCATCACGTTCTCGGCGGTCAGGTCGGCCAGGTTGAGCGTGCGGACGAACAGTTCGGCGGTGTCCGCCTCCAGGGCGCCCTCCTTGGCGGAGTGCCGGGCGAGCGCCATCAGCTCCTGCGGTCCGCGCGCGGAGGCCAGCTCCTCGGTCGGCTCGATGCCGAAGCGGCGGACGAGCCGGTTCGCGGTGTTGTTCAGGTGCGTGATGAACGGGCGGAACGCCGCGCTGAACCAGCGCTGCGGCGTCGCCACCCGTTTGGCGACGGCCAGCGGCGAGGAGATCGCCCAGTTCTTCGGCACCAGCTCGCCGACGACCATCAGGAAGACGGTCGACAGGGCGGTGCCGAGGACGAGCGCCACGGACGTGGACGCCGAGCGCGGGATGCCGACCGCCTCCAGCGGACCGGCGATGAGCACGGCGATGGACGGCTCGGCGAGCATGCCGACCACCAGGTTGGTGACGGTGATGCCGAGCTGGGCGCCGGAGAGCTGGAACGTAAGGTTCCGTACGGCTTTCAGGGCGCCGGTGGCGCCTCGCTCACCCCGTTCGGCGGCCATTTCGAGGTCGCCGCGCTGGACGGTGGTGAGCGAGAACTCCGCCGCGACGAAAGCGCCGCAGGCCAGCGAGAGCAGCACTGCGACGGCGAGCAGTAGCACTTCGGTCATCGGGTCACCTCCGTCCCATGATCGGCCAGGGCGGGGAGTGACGCGCGCTCGCGGGGAACGCGCTGGAGAAGGGACCGGGTACTAGGGGGCTCGCCCATGGGCGGACGCTCACACCTTTCGCAGAAGTCGGGGTGACGCCTCCATAGTAAAGGATCGGCAAAGTATCGTGGTTGTGTGTGCCGGTCTCACCCCGCGGTCAGCGGTTTCACCCAGCGGCTCCACTGCGCCTGTGGCGCGTACCCGGCGGCCTTCCACGCGGCGTGCGCCCGCTCGTTGCGGTCGAGCACCATCGCGTCGCCGCGCCGTCCGCCCAGCGCCGCGAACCGCTCCTCGGCGGCGGCGAGCAGCGCCGAGCCGATGCCCTGCCGACGGGCGTCGGGCCGCACCGCGAGCCGGTACAGATGGCAGCGCCAGCCGTCGAAACCGGCGATGACGGTCCCCACCAGATCCCCGCCGGGCCGCTCCGCGAGCAGCAGCGCCTCCGGGTCGCGCGCGACGAGGCGCTCCACGCCCGCGCGGTCGTCGCTGATGCTCGTGCCCTCGGCGGCGGTCTTCCAGAAGGCGAGGACGGCGTCGAGATCGGCGGGGGAGGCGGGCCGGATGCGGAGCCCGCCGGGGGAATCGGGGCGTACGTCACCGGGGTGGCCCGCACGCGGGTCGTTCGCGAGATCACTCATGGCCCGATCCCATCACCGGCCCGCGCCGGGGCGCCGCCCTTTTTCACATGGCGGACGCCCCGGCCGCTCACTCGTGCGCGATCGCCGCGAGCACGTTCATCCGCGACGCGCGCAGCGCCGGCAGCAGCGCCGCGGCGAGTCCCACCAGGACCGAGCCGACGACGACCGCCGCGATCGTCGTCCACGGGATCGCCAGCGCCTCCATCCCCTCCAGGGCGAGGACCTGCTGCGCGGCCACACCCCACACCAGGCCCAGCGCCAGCCCGAGGACCGCGCCGAACACCGCGATCACCACCGACTCGAGGCGGATCATGCGCCGCAGCTGCCGCCGCGCCAGCCCGATCGCCCGCAGCAGCCCGATCTCCCGGGTCCGCTCGACGACCGACAGGGCGAGGGTGTTGACGACGCCGAGGACCGCGATGACGATCGCCAGGCCGAGCAGCGCGTACACGAGGTACAGCAGCACCGCGATCTGGTCGTGGACGAGCTTCTTGTAGTCGGCCAGGTCACGGACCTGCACCTGCGGATACGGGTCGAGCGTCTTCTCCAGGTTCGCGCGCAGCGTCCCCGCCGAGGTGCCGGGCGCCGCGTTCACGTACACCGCGGAGTCCTGGCCGCCGGGAACGTACCGCTCCAGCGTGGTGAGCCCCATGAAGAAGCCGCCCTGCATGCCGAAGCCGCCGCCCTCCTGGTCGGTGAGGGCGCCCACCCGGAACGCGGCACGACGCCCGCCGGGCAGCTCGACCCGCAGCACACTGCCGACCCGCGCCCCGTGCTCGTCCGCGTAGTCCTTCTGCAGCGCGAGGTGGCGGGGCGCGAGCGCCGCCGCCGTGGAGCCCTGCGCATACGTCACATGTGCCACGTCGTCGAGCCGCGCCTCGTACCCGGCGGCGGTCGTCTCGACACGTGTGCCGTCCGGCGTGTGCACCGCGATCGGCGTGAACCGCTGCCGTACGACGAGGCCGACGCCCGCGGTGTCCTTGACCTTCTCGGTGACCTCCTGCGGGAACGGCGCGAAGTTGGCGTTCTGCACGGTGAAGTCGGCGCCGAGCGTCTTGTCGATCTGCTCGTCGAACGACTTGCTCATCGAGGCGCTCGCCACCGACATGCCCGCGACCAGCGCGAGCCCCACCATGAGGGCGCCCGCCGTGGCACCGGTACGGCGCGGGTTGCGCAGCGCGTTGCGCTGGCTCATCCGGCCGACCGAGCCGAACACGGCCGGGAACGCGGCGCCGAGGACCCGGATCACGGGGCGCACCAGCAGCGGCCCCGCGACGACCGTGGCGAGCAGCGTCAGCACGATGCCGAGCGCGAGCAGCGAACCGGCCGTACCGGTCTGCTCGGCCGTCGCACAGCCGACGAGCGCGGCCACGCCCGCCGCCCCGACCAGCAGGCCGACGAGCGCGCGCACCCGCAGCGGCCGCCCCACCCCGGCGATCTCGGCGTCCACGAGCGCCGCCATGGGGGAGACGCGGGCCGCCCGCCGCGAGGGCAGGTACGCGGCCACGAACGTGACCCCGACCCCCACCGCGAACGCGGCGACGGGCGTCCCCCACCCGATCACCATCTCCGTGCCCTTGAGGTTCATCCCGAAGACGCTCATGAGCCGGATGAGACCCGCGGCGAGCCCCACGCCGACCCCGAGCCCGACCGCCGAACCGACCAGGCCGAGCAGCACCGCCTCCGTGAGGACCGAACGCCGCACCTGGCGCCGGTCGGCGCCGAGCGCCCGGAGCAGCCCCAGCTCACGGGTGCGCTGGGCGATCAGCATCGAGAAGGTGTTGACGATGAGGAACACACCGACGAGGACGGCGATCCCGGCGAAGCTCAGCATCACGTACTTGATGACGTCGAGGAAGCCGCCGAGGTCCTCGACCGACGACTTGGCGTCCTCGGCGGCGGTCTTCACCTCGTACGCCGTGCCGAGCCGCTGCGTGACGTTCCGCTTGAGCTGCGCGTTGCTCACGCCGTCCGCCGCGTCGAGCGAGATGCTCGTCGCCCGGCCGGCCCCGCCGAGCAGCCGACGCTGCGCGGTGCGGGTGTCCAGGTACACCAGGGCGGCGCCCGGGTTGGTCGTGCGGAATGTCGCGATGCCGACGACCTCGACCTTGAACGAGCCGGGCCGCGCGAGGACCGTGAGCGTGTCCCCGATGCGTACGTGCTTCTTGTCGGCGGTGTCCGCGTCGAGCAGCGCCTGCCCGCCGCCCCGGGGCGCGTGGCCCGACGTCAGCCGGACCGGACTGCGGTCGGTGGGCTCCCAGTTGGTGGCGATGGTCGGGGCGCCGCTGGTCGGCCCGACCGACTCGTTGGCGCGGTCGACGACCGTGATGTTCTCGACCCCGGCGTCGATGTGTGTGGCGGCGACCCCGGCGACGGTCCTGAGCCGCACGGCGAGCGACGCGGGCAGCGTCCGCACCTCGCCGGACGCCACCGCCTCGCTCAGGTTGTCCTCTTTCGGGCTTACCCGTACGTCCGCCGAGGTCGAGGCGAACAGCCGGTCGAAGGTGCGGGCCACCGTGTCCGAGAAGATCAGGCTGCCCGCGACGAACGCCACCGACAGGATGATGGCCAGCGCCGACAGCGTCAGGCGCCCCTTGTGCGCGAGGAAGCTCCGCAGCGTCGCCCTCAGCACGGCTACTGCCCGGAGGCGCGCTGGTCGGCGTGGTGACCGGCCTGCTGTCCGGCTTGTTGTCCGGCTTGTTGTCCGGCTTGGTGTTCGACCGCGGCGCCGCGCGCGGAGGCGACGTCGAACCGCTTCATCCGCTCCAGGACGGCCTCGGCCGTCGGCTCGCGCATCTCGTCGACGAGCCGTCCGTCACCGAGGAAGAGCACCAGGTCGGCGTGGGCGGCGGCGCCCGGGTCGTGCGTGACCATGACCACGCTCTGCCCGAGCCGGTCGACCGCCTCCCGCAGGAACCCGAGCACTTCCAGACCGGCCCGCGAGTCCAGGTTCCCCGTCGGCTCGTCGGCGAAGATCAGCTCAGGACGCGCCGCGAGGGCCCGCGCGCACGCCACCCGCTGCTGCTGCCCGCCGGACAGTTGCGCCGGCCGGTGCTTCAGCCGGTCCCGGAGCCCGAGCGTGTCGATGACCTGGTCGAGCCACGCGCGGTCCGGGGCCTTGCCCGCGATGTCCATCGGCAACGTGATGTTCTCGAGCGCGTTCAACGTGGGTATGAGGTTGAAGGACTGGAACATGAACCCGATGCGGTCGCGCCGCAAACGTGTCAGCTCCCGCTCCTTCAGCCCCGTGATCTCCGTGTCGCCGAGCCACACCTGTCCCGCCGAGACGGTGTCGAGCCCGGCCAGACAGTGCATCAGCGTGGACTTGCCCGAGCCCGAAGGCCCCATGACCGCCGTGAAACGGCCGCGCGCGATGTCCACGTCCACCGCGTCGAGCGCGAGCACCTGGGTCTCCCCGGAGCCGTACGCCTTCGTCAGGCCCCTGGCCCGCGCGGCGACGACCTCCGTGACCACGTCTGCATCCCCCACCCCAACTCCCTTACTCCGTAAGTCAGTTGTGCATTCGGGTCGGGTACGAGGATAGCCGCTCGCGCGCCCTACGTGTCCTTGAGTCCGGGACGCCGTGCCGTGCCGAGGACGCAGTAGGAGGTGGGCAGCCGGGGCCCGCGCTCGGGCATCAGCAGCTTCCGGTACGGCCCCACCTCGAACCCGGCGTCCCTGAGCGCCGCCACCGTGTCCCGCCCCACATGGCACCCCCCGAACAACCGCGGCCACACCGTCCGGTCGAGCGCCGCCTGCACCGTCCGCATGGTGCGGTGCGGCGCCCTGACATGCTCGAAGAACCGGACCTCCCCGCCCGGCCGCACCACACGGCGCACCTCCGCGAGCGCCCGCGGGACGTCCCGCACGCTGCACAGCACGATCGACAGCACGACCGCGTCGTACCCCTCGCTCTTCACCGGCAACGCCTCCGCCGCCCCCGGCACGACATCCACCGGCACCTCGGCGCGCTGGGCCGCCTCCACGGCCAACTGCCGCAGTGTGCGCTCCGGTTCGATGGCGACGACCTCCGAGACGGTCCCCGGGTAGTGCGAGAAGTTCAGCCCGTTCCCCGCGCCGACCTCGATGACCCGCCCGGACAGCCCGCCGAGCAGTTCGCTCCGCACCGGCGCCATCAAGGATTCGGCCCGTTCGCTGAACCGGGCGTAGAACCGGGCGAAGACGGGATGACGCACCACGTCCCGCGCCGCTTTCCTGACAGGGAACGGCTTCCGGCCCACCATGAAACCCTCCTAAGCCACCCCGACTGGTCCCACCGATTCTTCCCGCCCCACCCCCAGAACGAACGAACTCTCGCACCGCCGCCCGAGCAGAGACCCAGCCCGGAGCACCCCCGAGATGCCGCACGAAAGGCGCATCTCAGCCACCGCCCGAGCATGGTGCGGCGCACCCCTGAGATGGCGCACGAAAGGCGCATCTCAGCCACCGCCCGAGCATGGTGCGGCGCACCCCCGAAATGCCGCACGAAAGGCGCACCTCAGCCACCGCCCGAGCACGATGCGGCGCACCCCCGGGATGCCGCACGAAAGGCGCATATCAGCCACTGCCCGAGCATGGTGCGGCGCACCCCTGAGATGGCGCACGAAGTGCGCATCTCAGGGGCGCGGGGAACGGCGCGCCCAGCCACGACGCAGCGACACCCGGCATCGCACGAGCACACGGCAGACGCCCACCCGCCCGGCACCCCGCCGAAGCCGCATTCCCCCTCCGGGCCCGCGCCGCGCAGCCCCCTCAAACGACCCGCCGCGCAAACCCCTCCCCATCCCACACCCCGCCCAACTCGGGCCCCAGCCACCCGGACGCCCGCACCCGGAACGCATCCTCCGGCAAGGCCCCCGCCCCCTCGGGCACCGCCCCCACCACCCCGGCCCCCGCCACACGAGGCAGGTCCCGAACATTGCACCGCTCAGCCAACCCCGGCTCCCCGGGCCAACTGCCGATGACGACCCCGAGCTGCGACAGCCCCCGCCAGCGAAGCGCCTCCGCCGTGAGCTGAACGGAGTTCAACGTCCCCAGCCCCGCCCGGGCGACGACCAGCACAGGCGCCCCCAGCAACCGCGCCGCATCGGCCAACGTCGCCCCCTCCGCGTCGAAGTGCACCAACAGCCCACCTGCCCCCTCGACAAGCACCAGATCGTGCGACGCAGCCAGCTTCTCCGCCGCCTCGGCGACCCGCGCAGGCCGTACGGGTTCCATCCCGGCCCGCGCCGCGGCCGTCCCGGGCGCGAGGGGCTCGGGAAAGCGGCCCAGCTCGACCGGCGTCACGGCGGCCCCCGCCAGCCGCACCACCTCGTCGACGTCCCCGGGCTCACCCGGCGCGACACCTGTCTGCGCGGGTTTGAGCACGGCCACCGACCGCCCCGCCCGCACCGCGACAGCGGCGATCGCAGCCGTCGTCACCGTCTTGCCGATCTCTGTCCCGGTCCCGGTGACCACCAGCACCTGCCCCGCACCCGGCGTACCTGTCGTACCCGGCGTACCTGCAGTACCCGATGCACCCGGCGTACCTGTCGCACCCACCACACTCACCCCTTCCGCGCCGCCGCGCACACCGCGCGCCCGATCCGTGCCACGTCCTCGTCCCCGGTGACGTACGGCGGCATGGTGTAGACGAGATCGCGGAACGGCCGCAGCCAGACACCTTCCGCGACCGCCGCCCGCGTAGCCGCCGCCACGTCCACCTCGTGGTCGAGCTGGACGACCCCGATGGCGCCGAAGACACGTACCTCGCGCACCCCCGGCACCTCCGCCGCCTCGGCAAGGCCCGCACGCAGACCGGCCTCGACACGTTTGACCTCGGCAAGCCAGTCCTGCCCCAGCAACAGGTCGATGGACGCGCACGCCACCGCCGCCGCCAGCGGGTTTCCCATGAAGGTGGGCCCGTGCGCGAGCACCGGCACCGCACCGCGCGAGATACCTCCGGCGACCCGCGCCGTGCACAGCGTCGCGGCGAGCGTCATGTACCCGCCCGTGAGCGCCTTGCCGACACACATCACATCCGGCGTCACCGCGGCATGTTCCGCCGCGAACAACGCCCCGGTCCGCCCGAACCCCGTCGCGATCTCGTCGAACACGAGCAACACGTCGTGCGCGTCGCACACCTCCCGCAACACCCGCAGATACGCGGGGGAGTGGAACCGCATCCCGCCCGCCCCTGCACCACGGGCTCGACCACGACCGCGGCCAGCTCGTGCGCGTGCCGTCCGACCAGCTCCCGCAGCCCCTCCGCGTACGACTCCTCGTACGCGGACGGCGGCGCGTCGGCGAACACCTGCTCCGGCAGCACCCCGGCCCACAGCCCGTGCATCCCGCCCTCGGGGTCACACACGGACATCGGCTGCCAGGTGTCGCCGTGATACCCGCCGCGCCACGTGAGGAGCCGGCGTTTCCCGGGCCGGCCGAGCGAGCGCCAGTACTGCAGACACATCTTGAGGGCCACCTCGACCGAGACCGACCCGGAGTCGGCCAGAAACACATGTTCCAGGCCGTCCGGTGTCATGTCGACGAGCCGCTTCGCGAGCCGCACGGCGGGCTCATGGGTGAGCCCGCCGAACATGACATGGCTCATCCGCTCAAGCTGCCCGCGCGCCGCCTCGTCGAGCGCGGGGTGGCGGTAGCCGTGGATCGCCGACCACCAGGACGACATGGCGTCGACCAGCTCCCCGTGCCCGGCGACCCGCAGCCGCACCCCGGCCGCCGACTCCACGACGAGGGGCTCCTGGCGGCCCGGCATGGGCCCGTACGGATGCCACACGTGCTGCCGGTCGAGCGCGAGCAACTCGGTCACACGTGCGTCAGGCATTCGGCGCGACATCCGTCCCCGCGCCCCGCCGCCGTACGGCCACCAGATCGGTCCGCGCCGCGGGCACCTCGGCCGCCCCCTCGGCCGCCACGTCCGCGGTCACCTCCGCACCGTCCCCGGCGCACGCGGACCCGCAGCCACCCGCCCGGTGTGCGGGCAGCGTCACCTCACCGGCCCCCTCCACCTCGAACCCGGCGTCCGCGATCATCTCCAGGTCGGCCCTGCCCGCCTGCCCCTCACTGGTCAGGTAGTCGCCGAGGAAGATGGAGTTGGCGATGTGCAGGGCGAGCGGCTGCATCGAGCGCAGATGCACCTCGCGCCCGCCCGCGATCCGCACCTCCACGTCCGGGCAGACGAAGCGGACCATGGCGAGGATGCGCAGGCAGCGCTGCGGCGTGAGGTTCCACTCCTTGGCCAGCGGCGTCCCCTCGAAGGGGATCAGGAAGTTGACCGGCACCGAGTCCGGGTCGAGGGCGCGCAGGCCGAACACGACGTCGACCAGGTCCTCGTCGCTCTCGCCCATCCCGGCGATCAGCCCGGAGCACGCCGACAGACCGGCCGCGTGCGCCTTGCGCACGGTGTCGACCCGGTCCGCATACGTGTGCGTCGTGGTGATGTCCGCGTAGGTGGCCTCGGACGTGTTCAGGTTGTGGTTGTAGGCGTCCGCGCCCGCCCCGCGCAGCCGCTCCGCCTGCCCGTCGGAGAGCAGCCCCAGACAGGCGCACACCTCGACGTCCTCGTTCTCGGACTTGATCGCGTCGATCGTCTTCGCGACCCGCTCCACGTCGTTGTCCGTCGGGCCGCGCCCGCTCGCCACGAGACACACCCGCTTGGCGCCGCCCGCGACCCCGGCGGCGGCCGCCTTGGACGCCTCGTCGGGCTTCAGCCAGGTGTACTTGAGGATCTCCGCCTTGGAGCCCAGCCGCTGCGAGCAGTACGAACAGTCCTCGGGACAGAGCCCCGACTTCAGGTTGACCAGGTAGTTCAGCTTGACCCGGCGCCCGAACCACGTACGGCGCACCTTCCCGGCCGCCGCCACCACGTCGAGCAGGTCCTCGTCCGACGTCGCCAGCACGGCGAGCGCCTCTTCACGGCTCGGCGGCTCGCGCCGCAGCCCCTTGTCCACCAGCGTGTTCAGCAGGTCCATGGCGCCTGATCCTTGCCTATCGGGCCGCCCCGGCGAAAGGAGACTTCGTACAAAGGACTGCGTTCGACGTGTGGGTATTACCACACCGTGACCCGGTGGCGAGGCGACTAGGGTCTGTGCATTACCTACAAAAGCATCTGCAAAAGCATCTACGTGAGTTCCACCCGCGCATCCACCAGCAGAGGGAGTCATGGGTACTAGCTCCACGCGGGCGTTCGGCTGGCTCGACGAGCAGCGCCGCGCCCGCGAAGCCGCCGGGCTCGTCCGCACGGTGCGTCCGCGCCCGGCCGACTCCCCGCTCCTCGACCTCGCGAGCAACGACTATCTGGGCCTGGCCCGGCACCCCGAGGTCGTCGCGGGTGCCGCCGAGGCCGCGCGCCGCTGGGGAGGCGGCGCGACCGGCTCCCGCCTGGTCACCGGCACCACCGAACTCCACGCCGAACTGGAGCGCGAACTGGCCGGGTTCTGCGGTGCCGAGGCCGCGCTCGTCCTGTCGTCCGGCTACGCGGCGAACCTCGCCGCCGTCACCGCGCTCGCCCCGCACGGTGCGCTGATCGTGTCCGACGCCGCGAACCACGCCTCGCTCATCGACGGCTGCCGGCTCGCGCGCGCCACCACCCAGGTCGTGCCGCACGCCGACCCGGCCGCCGTCCGCAAGGCCCTCGCCGCCCACGAAGGACCGGCCGTCGTGGTCTCGGACACGGTGTTCTCCGTCGACGGGGACCGGGCGCCGCTCACCGAACTGGGCGTAATGTGCCGCGAGTTCGGGGCGGGGCTGCTCGTCGACGACGCGCACGGTCTGGGCGTGCTCGGTCCCGGCGGCCGCGGCGCCCCGTACGCGGCGGGGCTCGCGGGTGCCCCGGACACGGTGGTCACCGTCACCCTCTCCAAGTCCTTCGGCAGTCAGGGCGGCGCGGTCCTCGGCCCGGCGCACGTCATCGAGCACCTCGTCAACGCGGCCCGTACGTTCATCTTCGACACCGGCCTCGCGCCCGCCGCGGCCGGGGCGGCGCTGGCCGCCCTGCGTCTGCTGCGCCGTGAGCCGCACCGCGCGGACCGCGCCCGCGAAGTGGCGACCACCTTGCACCAACTGCTCACCGCCGAAGGCCTGTCGGCGGTGCGGCCGGACGCCGCGGTCGTCTCGGTGCGGGCCCCGTCACCGGACGAGGCGGTGCGCTGGGCCGCGGAGTGTCGTGCGGAAGGTCTGTCGGTGGGATGTTTCCGTCCGCCGTCCGTGCCGGACGGCGTCTCACGGCTGCGGCTGACCGCCCGCGCCGACCTCACCGGTGAACAGCTCGGCGAGGCGGTTCGGGTGATCAGCCGCACGGCTCCGACCGGCGCGTTCACCGTAAGGAGTCGATGAACCCCTCCCATGCGGAGGGGGCGAACAGCAGCGCGGGTCCCGCGGTGTTCTTGGAGTCGCGGACACCCACGAGTCCGGCCGTGTGCCCCGAGGTCAGGGGGGCTGTCTCGACGCAGTTGTTGGCGCCGGTGCTGCGGCTGCTGCGCCGCCACCGCGCGCCGCTCAGCGACGAGCTTGAGGGAACGGAAGGAACATGCCGAGGCAGTGCATTCATGGTGCCCCCTTCGCAGTGCCGGGCGGGGGCGAGGTGTCGGCGTCCTCGTCCTCGTTATCCGGCGATCTGTGCGATGAATTCCAACGAGTCCTCGGGTGACATGGCACGGAGGAGAAGAGCATCGAAGGCGTCGGTGTACGCCGTGAGGTCTTCTTTCCGTTCCAGGTAGAGGCTACTCGTCAAATGGTCGAGAACAACCACATCCAGATCAGAAGTGTTCGGAAATGAAAACACAACGAAAGGGCCGGTGAGGCCGATGTGGCCACCCGCGGAGAATGGGAGCACCTGAATCCGGACATGTTCCATATGTGCCACCTCGGCCAGGTGTGCCACCTGCCGCCGCAGAATCCCCGGTCCTCCCACTTCGCGGCGCAATACCCCTTCGTCGAGCACCGCGCTCAACTGCAACGGGGGCTGCGCCCGCAGCACTTCCTGACGTGCGAGCCGCACTTCGACCAGCGCCTCGACATGTGAGTCGGGCGAGTCCGGCAGCACGGAACGTGTGACCGCGCGCGCATACTCGGGTGTCTGCAGAAGCCCCGGCACCACGCTCGTCTCCAGCGTCCGGATCCGGCACGCCTGCGACTCCAGGCTGATGAAGTCGCGGTACGACGGCGGCAGCAGCCCCCGGTACGCCTGCCACCAGTGCTGACCGCCCGTATCCTCCGCACCGGCCAGCGCCACGACGAGGTCGCGCCGGTGCGGATCGGCTGTCTCGAACGCGTCGAGCAACCGCAGCACGTCCGACGCTTTCACGCCGCTGCGTCCTGTCTCGATCCGGCTCACCTTCGACTGGTGCCAGCCGACGAGCCGGGCCGCCTGGCCGCTCGTCAGACCGGCCTGGACTCGTAACGCGCGCAGCTCCGAACCGAGTTTGCGACGACGCACCGCGGGACCGTACTTCATGCCGACTCCTCAACGCTCCACGGGCCGCGTCACCGGGCTCCTTCCCATCCCGATCAGCACGGCCTTTGAGCAGACGGTAGAGGAACCGGTGTGCGCGCGCCCAAATACGGTCTACCGTCGCAGAGTTCACCGCATCGAGCGACAGATATATGCATTTCTCGCGGGATCGTCAGCACCGGAGGGCATCCAGATGGCAGTCTGGCGCGAAGCAGAAGTCGGAGGCCGCACGCCAGCGCACCGCCAGAGTCGCAGGTGCGGCCCCGGTGGGAAAGGGACGACGTCGCCATGGCAGACCACCAGGAAGCATCCGTCACGCTGCCGAGCACCGCCGCCTCGGTCTCCGCCGCCCGCCGGTACGTGAGCACCGTGCTGGCCGAGTGGGGGCTGCCGGGGGACACCGACGCGGCGGACACGGTGCGCCTGATCGTCTCGGAGCTCGCGACCAACGCCGTGCAGCACACCCTGGGCCAGTCGCCCACGTTCACCATCGACGTGGAGCTCGAACGCGACGAACAGCTGCGGATCGGCGTCACCGACAGCCACCCGCGCTATCCCAAGCGACTTCCCGCCGCCGTCGCGCAGGACAACGGGCGGGGCATGGTGATCGTCCGCAGCCTCACCGCGGAGTGCGGCGGACGCCTGTCGGTCGCGCCCACGGCGGAGGGCGGCAAGACCGTATGGATCTCGCTGCCGTGGATCACCGGGCTCAACGGCGGCGTGTCCCGCCGCGGCACCGCCTGCTGAGGCGGTGTGGCCGGGTCACACGTGTGCGCGTGGGTGTGGGGACGTGCCCGGCGCCAGGCCCGCCCCCACGGTGTCACGCAAGGGCGCGCTCAGCGCACCCGGCCGTACCAGACGCTCTTCGTCCAGATCTTCTGCAGCCGCACGACGTCACCGGTCTTCGGCGAGTGCCAGATGCGTCCCTTCCCGGCGTAGATGCCGACGTGGTAGACGCTCCGGCCCGAATGGAAGAAGACCAGGTCACCTGTCTTGCGGTGGGACGCGGAGACATGACGGGTCTTGTTGTACTGCTGGGCCGCGGTGCGCGGCAGTTTCTTCCCCGCCCGCTTGAACGAGTAGAGCGTGAGCCCCGAGCAGTCGAACCAGTGCGGGCCCGAAGCCCCCCACTTGTACGGTGCACCCTTCTTCGAGGCCGCGACCTTCAGAGCCTTGGTCGAGGCCGTGGCCGCCGCTGCCTCGGACGCGGTGCCGGGGACCATCAGCCCCGCACCGGCGACCGCCAGTGTGAGGGCCGACGCGGTGCCGGCCCGGGTCAGCAGCGACGGAACACGATTGAGCGCAGTCATGCGCAACCCTTCGTCAGCCGCCTGTGAAGGATGACCTGTCGGGTTCGGGCAGGCGAAGATGCCCGGCCGCGTGCGCGGCTTCACCCCAAGGGCCGCTCGGACACCACCTTCGTCAAGGTGGGCCGGTGGCCCGTCGTGCCTGGGTCCTCCACTCCTGCCGATGCACTTCTGTCGACCTGGCATCCGTACGGCGGCAGGACTCGGCGTCCGCACGGACCGCCCCGCCGCGGCGGCGGGGGCTTGTCGTCGTCGAAGGGATCTTCACGCACATGTGGGGTGGAATCCGAGTTGAACCGGCGGTAAGTGAGGCTCCTCACGCTTGACCCGTTCAGGTGGACAGTGCGCCTTTCGAGCCCCGGCAACGACCCCCGACCACGCGCGCACCAGGCACGGAACGCCTGATTCCGCTGTGCGCGTACGGCCGGAGCGCAACTCGGGCCGCCTCGTCGACGTACGGGAATCTAGGCTGTTCGGCGGTCCACCATCTGGGCCGTTTCGGTATGGGCGCCGACCGTTCGTGTCGAAAGCGACCGAAGGGGACCTCGACCGACCGCGGTTGACCGAACTCGACCTTCGATGACCTCACGCGACCGTCTCAGGCGGCAAAGTGATCCGCTGAGTGCGCCTCTCACCGTCGAGGACGCGCAGAGCCCGCTCCAGGGTTGCGGCGTGCACCTCGCTCTCACCCCTTCGGTGCATCAGTTCGAGCGCCTCGCGCAGCTCCGTCGCCCGGCTCACCAGCGCCTGCGCCGCGCGCAGCCCCCGGTACGTGTCCTCGCCGCGCGCCGGATTGATACGGGCGAGCAGGTCGACCACCGCCAGATAGCTGTCCACGAGCGCGCACTCGGCGCGGGTCAGGGCGGGCAGGGGCGGAAGTTCGGGCGGGAACACCGGCGGGTCACCGCCCGGCCTGCGCGCCGGGCACGCTCCCGCGGTTCCGCACGACCCGGTCCACCAGGCCGTACTCCACCGCCTGCCGCGCGTCGAGCACGGTGTCCCGCTCGATGTCCCGGCTGACGCGCTCCCGCTCCTGCCCGGTGTGGCGCGCGAGCAGCTCCTCGAGCCGCTCACGCGTCCGCACCATCTCGCGGGCCTGGATCTCCAGATCGGTGGGCTGGCCCCGCGCGGGCTCGGGCAGCGCCGGCTGGTCGAGCACCAGGCGGGCGCCCGGCAGCATCAGGCGTTTGCCCGGCGCCCCGGCCGCGAGCAGCACGGCGGCGACGGACGCGGCCTGCCCGAGACACACCGTCTCCACCTCGCAACTGACGTATCGCATCGTGTCGTAGACCGCCGTCATCGCGCTGAACGAGCCGCCGGGGGAGTTGATGTACAGCGAGATGTCGCGGTCGGGCGCCGCGTACTCCAGGTGCATGAACTGGGCCATCACGTCGTTGGCCGACGTGTCGTCGATCGGCGTCCCGAGCAGCACGATGCGCTCCTCGAGCAGCTTCGCGTACGGGTCGAGCGTGCGGTGCCCCGAGGTGGTGCGTTCCGTGAACTCGGGCAGGACATGGCGGCCGGACGGACGGGTCATGGTGCTCGCGCCTCCTGTGCTCATCGCTTCGCGCCTCGCTGCGGCTCAGCGGCTGTAAAAAATGTACAGGACGTACATCTCGTACGATGGGGAGCATGGCCTACGAGATTCCGGTGACGCAAGCCCGGGCCGAGCTGGCGGATCTGATCAACCGCGTCGTGTACGGGGCCGAACGCGTCGTGGTCACCCGGCACGGCAAGCCCCTCGTCGCCCTCGTCTCCGCCGCTGACCTGGAGCGACTCGAAGCCCTCGACCGCGCCGCCGCCGAGCCCGCGGAGGAGCCGATGATCAGCTCCGTCTCCCGCGTCGATCCCCTCCCGTCCGCTCCGGGCGAACGCCGGCGGTTCGGTATCGCGGCGGAGCACCGGGGGCCGGACGTCAGGTAGCGCGGGCGCGCACGTCACACGCCACGCACGCCACGCACGCCACGCACGAGAAGGCCGTGCACCCCCGTCCGCTACAGCGGGGGTGCACGGCCGGTCGGTGACCGTGGGCCGCTCTTCGGCAGCCCGGTCAGCCCGGTCAGCTCACGGGGAGCGGGGCCTGCGCCGGCTCCGTCGTCCGCTCGGCTGCCTCGGTGGCCGGCCGCCCGCGACGCGCCCCGAGCAGGACGGCCGTCAGGCCGAGCAGCGCCCACACGGTGAGCGTCAGCGCCGGTGCCGCGGCCCGCGCCCCGTCGAAGTAGGCGACCGAGCGCAGCAGCGTCCCGCCCGCGCCCGGCGGCAGCAACTGGCCGAGGGGGCCGACCGGTTCGGGCAGCAGCTCGGGCGCGGAGGCCACGCCGGAGAACGGGTTGCCGAGCAGCACCATCAGCAGCGCGCCCACGCCGATCCCCGCCGGTCCGAACAGCGCCGCGCACCCGGCAACCGTCGCCCCCACCGCGAGCGCCGACAGGCCGAACACCCCGGCCTCCGCCCACCAGTCGCCCGTCAGGACGCCGAGCCAGCTGTGCGCGAGCGCGGCCGCCGCGACGCCGACCACCGCGCAGGCGGCGAGCAGCGCGCCGGCCGCCCGCGCCCCGCGCAGCCGCAGCAGCGTCACGACGGACCCGCCCGCCACCCCGGCGATCGCCAGCGGCAGCACGCTCGAACTCAGCGCCGCGCCGCGGGGATCGGCCGTGGGGGCCGGTACGACGTCGACCGCCGTCACCCGGGCGCCTTGAGGTGCCTGCGCCGTCACGGCCTGCTGCAGCAGCTGTGCGACGACCGGGCTGGCCGCCGAGGCGGTCAGGACCCGGGGCCCGTCCGGCGCGGCCACCACCGCTCCGTATACGACCCGGTCCTCGATCGCCGCGCGGGCGGCGGCCTCGTCCGCGTACCGGTGCACCTCGAACGCCCCGTCCTGCGCGCGCAGTTGCCGGTCCAGGGGAGCGGCCGCGGCGGCGGGCCCCGCGACGCCGAGCGGGAGGTCCCGCGGCGCGGTCCGCGCTGCGGGCCAGGCGAACGCCCAGAGGGCCAGCGCGGCGAGCAACGGGACGAGCAGCACCACGGTGATCACGTTGCGGCCGTGGGTCGGGGAGGAGGGCATGAGGGCTCCAGCGGTGAGCTTCGGCTTGCAGTTAAGAGAATGAGCGTTCGTTTTACGTTGTGCCCTCACTGTCCCGAGGCCGCGCACGCTTGTCAAGAAGGAATGTTCGTTTTACGTTGGCGACCATGGCCCGCGTATCCCAAGAGCACCTCGACGCCCGGCGCCGCCAGATCATGGACGGCGCCGCCCTCTGCTTCGCCCGCAACGGCTTCCACGCCACGTCGATGCAGGACGTCCTGAAGGAGGTGGACCTCTCGGCAGGCGCCGTCTACCGCTACTTCCGCGGCAAGGACGAGCTGATCCACGCCATCGTGACGGAGGTGCTCGACGACGTACGGGCCGGCTTCGAGGTGGCGGCGGGTCTGCGGACCCCGCCTCCTCCGCCGTACGAGCTCGTCGGCATCGTCATGGGGGAGGTGCTGCGGGAGCGGCCGGGTCTGCGGATCGACGGCACGTCGTACTTCCCGCGCCTCGTGGTGCAGGTGTGGACGGAGACGCTGCGCAACGAGGATCTCGCCGCCCTGATCCGGGACGGCTTCGAGCGGGTCCGCGCGGTCTGGATCGAGATCGTGCGGGGGTATCAGGACGCCGGGATGATGCGCTCGGACGCGGATCCGGACGCGGTGGCACGCACGATGATGTCCGCGGCGCAAGGGTTCCTCACCCAGCAGGCGCTCTTCGGCGAGATGCCGGTCGAGACGTTGCAGGTCGGGCTGCGCGGCCTGATGAGTATGGGTGAGGTCAGCTGACGGCAATGGGGTGGTCAAGCGACGGTTAACCTCGTTGAAACTCCGCCCAACTAGCCTGCACCGCACGCCACCAGGGGTTTTCGTAACCAGGATGCGCAAGATCATGCGCGCTACTTGTGTGTTACATCTATACCCGTCGCGGTGGCCGCGGCAGCCGGGCCCCGCACGGCCCATGGCGAGACTGTGAGGTGGGACGCGTGCAACTGACCCCGCACGAGCAGGAGAGACTGCTCATCCATGTGGCCGCCGACGTGGCCGGCAAACGGCGGGCCAGGGGGTTGCGGCTCAACCACCCCGAGGCCGTCGCCCTCATCACCTCGCACGTCCTCGAGGGCGCCCGCGACGGCCGTACCGTCGCCGAACTCATGTCCTCCGGGCGTACGTTGCTGACCCGCGACGACGTCATGGAGGGGATCCCCGAGATGATCCACGACGTCCAGGTCGAGGCGACCTTCCCGGACGGCACCAAGCTCGTCACCGTCCACGAGCCGATCGTCTGACGGGACCGCGACCGTGATCCCAGGAGAGATCCTCTTCGCCGACGAACCCGTCGCCTTCAACGAGGGCCGCGACGTCATACGTATGACGGTGCTCAACGCCGCCGACCGGCCGATCCAGGTCGGCTCCCACTACCACTTCGCCGAGGCCAACCCCGGCCTCGAACTCGACCGTGCCGCGGCCCGCGGCTGTCGTCTCGACATCCCGGCCGGAACGGCCGTCCGCTTCGAGCCCGGCATCCCCGTCGAGGTCGGACTCGTACCGCTCGCGGGCGCCCGCACCGTCCCCGGCCTGCGCGGCGAGACCGGAGGACCCCTCGATGCCTGAGCTCTCCCGCGCCGCCTACGCCGACCTGTTCGGACCCACCACCGGGGACCGCGTCCGCCTCGCCGACACCGATCTGCTCGTCGAGATCGAGGAGGACCGCTCCGGCGGACCCGGCCGCTCCGGGGACGAGGCCGTCTTCGGCGGCGGCAAGGTCATCCGCGAGTCCATGGGCCAATCGCGCGCCACGCGCGCGGAGGGCACCCCCGACACGGTCATCACCGGCGCCCTGATCATCGACCACTGGGGCATCGTCAAGGCCGACATCGGCATCCGCGACGGCCGCATCACCGGGATCGGCAAGGCCGGCAACCCCGACACCATGGACGGCGTCCACCCCGACCTCGTCATCGGCCCGGAGACGGAGATCGTCGCGGGCAACGGGAAGATCGTCACCGCGGGCGGCATCGACACCCACATCCACTTCATCTCGCCGACCATCGTCGACGAGGCGCTCGCCTCCGGCGTGACGACCTTGATCGGCGGCGGCACGGGACCGGCCGAGGGCTCCAAGGCGACCACCATCACCCCCGGCTCCTGGCACCTCACCCGGATGTTCGAGGCCATGGAGCACAGCCCGTCAACATCGGGTTCCTCGGCAAGGGCAACACGATGTCCAAGGCGTCCATGCGCGACCAGCTGCGCGCCGGGGTCCTCGGGTTCAAGATCCACGAGGACTGGGGCGCGACCCCGGCCGTGATCTCCGCCTGCCTCGACGTCTGCGAGGAGTCCGGCGCGCAGCTCGCCGTGCACTCCGACACGCTGAACGAGGCCGGGTTCGTCCAGGACACCTTCGACGCCGTCGGCGGCCGCACCCTGCACGCCTTCCACGTCGAGGGCGCGGGCGGCGGGCACGCGCCCGACATGATCACCGCGGTGTCGCTGCCCAACATGCTGCCCAGCTCCACCAATCCGACCCGGCCGCACACCGTCAACACCGTCGAGGAACACCTCGACATGCTGATGGTCTGCCATCACCTCAACCCGGCGGTCCCCGAGGACCTCGCCTTCGCCGAGTCCCGGATCCGGCCCACCACCATCGCGGCCGAGGACATCCTGCACGACCTGGGCGCCATCTCGATCATGTCCTCGGACTCGCAGGCCATGGGGCGGATCGGCGAGGTCATCATGCGGACCTGGCAGACCGCCCACGTCATGAAGCGCCGCCGCGGCTCCCTGCCCGGCGACACCCGCGCCGACAACCAGCGCGCCCGCCGCTACGTCGCCAAGTACACGATCAACGCGGCGATCGCGCAGGGCATCGAGCACGAGGTCGGCTCCGTCGAGCCCGGCAAACTCGCCGACCTGGTGCTCTGGGACCCGGCGTTCTTCGGCGTGAAGCCGCAGCTCGTCATCAAGGGCGGGCAGATCGCGTACGCGCAGATGGGCGACGCGAACGCGTCCATCCCGACGCCGCAGCCGGTGCTGCCGCGCCGGATGTTCGGCGCGTACGGTGCGGCGCCCGCGGCGAACTCGGTGAACTTCACGAGCGAGTGGGCGCTGGAGGACGGCCTCCCGGACCGCCTCGGCCTCGGACGGACGTTCGTTCCGATCCTCTCGACCCGCGGTCGCACCAAGGCGGACATGCGCAACAACGACGCCTTGCCGCGCGTCGAGGTCGCCCCCGACTCGTTCGCCGTGACCATCGACGGCGAACTCGTCGAACCCGAGCCCGCCACGGAACTGCCGCTGGCCCAGCGGTACTTCCTCTTCTGAGTCCTCGAACCGCCGATTCCCTTGAGCCGCCCTGTGAGTACGTCATGACGCGCGCGACCCTGCTCGTCCTGGCCGACGGCCGCTTCCCCGCCGGTGGGCACGCCCACTCCGGCGGGGCGGAGGCCGCGGTCAAGGCGGGCCGCGTCCGCGACGCCGCGAGCCTGGAGGAGTTCTGCCGTGGCCGCCTGCACACCAGCGGCGCCGTGGCGGCCTCCCTCGCGGCCGCCGCGGCGCTCGGCATCGACCCCGTCGCCCTCGACGCGGCGGCCGACGCCCGCACCCCGTCGGCGGCGCTCCGCACGACCGCGCGCAAACTCGGCCGGCAGCTGCTGAGAGCCGCCCGGGCCACCTGGCCCGCCCCCGAACTGGACGCGGTCGCGCGGCGCTTCCCTAAGGGCGCCCATCAGCCCATCGTCCTCGGCCTCACCGCCCGGGCCGCCGGACTCGGCCCCGAGGACGCGGCGTACTGCTCCGCGTACGAGACCGTCAGCGGCCCCGCGACCGCCGTCGTACGCCTCCTGAGCCTCGACCCGTTCGACGCGACCCGCACCCTGGCGCGGCTCGCGCCCGACGTGGACCTGGTGGTGGACGCGGCGGTGGAGGCGGCGAGCCGCGCCACGACAGAGGGCCCGGACGCGCTCCCCGCGGGGTCCGCGCCGCTCCTTGAGATCGGGGCGGAGGCCCATGCGGGGTGGCCGGTCCGCCTGTTCGCGTCATGACGTACGCGCCGGCCGCGCACGGTCCCGGAGCCGCGGCCCGTGCCACCCGCCCGACGCTGCCCGCGTCCTTGACCAGGACTCACCCACGAAACCGCCCACCACGACCCCGGAGCCGCCCCATGCACCTCGACCACTCCCACTCCCACGACGGCCCCGCCGCCCTCTCCGCCGATGCTCATCGGGCCGACGGGACCCGGCGCGCCCTGCGCATAGGGCTCGGTGGACCTGTCGGGTCCGGGAAGACCGCGACCGTTGCCGCGCTCTGCCGTGCCCTGCGCGACGAACTCTCCCTCGCTGTCGTGACGAACGACATCTACACGCGGGAGGACGCCGAGTTCCTGCTGCGGGAGGCCGTGCTGCCGCCCGAGCGGATCACCGCCGTGGAGACCGGGGCCTGCCCGCACACCGCGATCCGCGACGACATCTCCGCCAACCTCGAAGCCGTCGAGGACCTGGAGGACGACCTCGCCGGGAGCGCCGGGCCGCTCGACCTCGTCCTCGTCGAGTCCGGCGGCGACAACCTCACCGCGACCTTCTCCAAGGGCCTGGTCGACGCCCAGATCTTCGTCATCGACGTCGCGGGCGGCGACGACATCCCGCGCAAGGGCGGCCCCGGCGTCACGACCGCCGACCTCCTCGTCATCAACAAGACCGACCTGGCCCCCTACGTGGGCTCCGACCTCGCGCGCATGGCCGCCGACGCCAAGGCGGCCCGCGCCGAACTCCCCGTCGTGCTGCAGTCCCTGCGCTCCGAGGGCGGCGTGGCGGAGGTCGCGGCCTGGGTGCGGGAGCAGTACGCCGCGTGGACCGCGTGAGCGCGCTCGGCCACGCGCGCGTGGGCGTCCGTTCCACCGCCCGCCTTGCCGCCCGCGGCGACGGACGCGGCGGCACCGCCCTGCCCGTGCTGGAGAGCGAGGGTTCGTTCGCCCTCCGCCGCGTCCGGGGCGCCGACAGAGGCGAGGCCCGCGTCATGCTCGTCGGCGCCATGAGCGGCCCCCTCGGCGGCGACCACTTCACCGTGGAGGCCCGCGCGGAAGAAGGCGCCCACCTGCACGTCGGCTCGGTCGCCGCCACCCTCGCCCTGCCCGGCCAGGCGAAGGGGGAGGCCCGCTACGACGTCCGGCTCACCGTCGCCGACGGCGCCCGCCTCGACTGGCTGCCCGAGCAACTGATCTCGGTGAACGGCAGCGACCTGCGCGTCACCACGCGCGCGGAGCTGGCCCCGGACGCCCGCCTCGTGCTGCGCGAGGAGCAGGTCCTGGGCCGCGCGGGCGAGCAGCCGGGCCGCCTCACCAGCCGCCTGACACTCCACCGCGCGGGACGCCCCCTGCTCGACCAGGAGCTCGCCTGCGGCCCCGGCGCCCCGGGCGGCTGGGACGGCCCTGCGGTCCTGGCCGGCCATCGCGCGCTGGGCCAGCTCGTCGTCGTACGGCCGGAGTTCGAGGCCGATCCGCCGCCCGCCACCGTCCTGGACGCGGACGGCACCGCCGCGCTCACCCCGCTCGCGGGCCCGGCCGTCCTGGTCACCGCCGTCGCCCCGGACGCGCTGCGCCTGCGCCGCACCCTGGACGCCGCGCTCGCCCGGTGGGCCTGACCGGTCAGCGGGGTGGCCATACCGTTTATCGGATTGGTAAAGAACGCCCGTCATCCCTGTTGTCAGGGACCCCACACACGACAGGATCCGCGTACCGATCGGCAACACGATCGACGTAACGATCGTATCGATGTGCGGGAGGCCTCACTTGAGACGGACTCGACAGACGGGTCGCGGCAGCCGGAACGTGGTGATCGGCTCCGCGGGCGCGTTCGCCGCCGTGGCGCTGATAGCGGGGGCGGTCGCCGCTCCCGCCAACGCCGAGCAGCAGCGTTCGACCGGCGGTCACAGCCAGGCCCGTGAGGCGGTGGGTGCCGCCGTCGCCGCCGCCAAGGCCGCCAAGAAGGGCATCGACTGGCAGGACTGCCCCGCCGACTGGGGCTTCGCCAAGCCGATCCAGTGCGGTTTTGTCACCGTGCCGCTCGACTACGCCAAGCCGAACGGCAAGCAGATCAAGCTCGCCGTCGACCGGATCGCCAACACGGGCACCAAGAGCGAGCGCCAGGGCTCCCTCGTCTACAACCCGGGCGGCCCCGGCGGCTCGGGTCTGCGCTTCCCCACGCGCGTGACGACCAAGAATCCGATCTACGCCAAGGCGGCGAAGGCGTACGACTTCGTCGGCTTCGACCCGCGCGGCGTGGGCCACTCGACGCCGATCTCCTGCATCGACCCGCAGGAGTTCGTCAAGGCGCCCAAGGACGACCCGGTCCCGGACAGCGAGGCGGACAAGCGCGCCCAGCGCAAGCTCGCCAAGGAGTACGCGGACGGCTGCTACGAGCGCAGCGGCGAGATGCTGCCGCACATGACGACGCCGAACACCGCGCGCGACCTCGACGTCATCCGCGCCGCCCTCGGCGACAAGAAGCTCAACTACCTGGGCGTCTCCTACGGCACCTACCTGGGCGCCGTCTACGGCACGCTCTTCCCGACCCACGTCCGCCGTATGATCGTCGACAGCGTCGTCAACCCGGCGAAGGACAACATCTGGTACCAGGCCAACCTGAACCAGGACATCGCCTTCGAGGGCCGCTGGAAGGACTGGCAGGACTGGGTCGCCAAGAACGACGCCACCTTCCACCTCGGCGACACCCGCGCCAAGGTGCAGCAGCAGTACCTGAAGCTGCGCGCCGAGGCGAAGAGGAGCCCGCTGGGCGGGGTCGTCGGCCCGGCCGAGCTGATCGGCTTCTTCCAGAGCGCGCCGTACTACGACTCGTCGTGGGTGCCGGTCGCCCAGACGTGGAGCAAGTACGTCGCCGGTGACAAGCAGGCCCTGATCGACGCCATCGCCCCCGACATGTCGGACACGGCGGGCAACGCGGCCTCGGAGAACAGCAACGCGGTCTACACGGCCGTCGAGTGCGCCGACGCCAAGTGGCCCACCAGCTGGCAGAAGTGGGACAAGGACAACACGCGGCTCCACAAGGACTACCCGTTCATGACGTGGGCCAACGCGTGGATGAACCTGCCCTGCGCCACCTGGAGGACGAAGCAGCAGACGCCGATCGACGTCAAGACCGGCAAGGGTCTGCCGTCGGTCCTGATCGTCCAGTCCGAGCGCGACGCCGCCACCCCGTACGAGGGCGCCGTCGAGCTGCACAAGCGCTTCAAGGGCTCCCGTCTCATCACCGAGAAGGACGCGGGCTCGCACGGCGTCACCGGTCTGACCAACCCCTGCATCAACGACCGGGTCGACACCTACCTGCTCACCGGCAAGACCGACAGCAAGGACGTGACGTGCGCCCCGCACGCCACCCCGAAGCCGTGATGCCCCTCTGACACGCAGAGCCCGGCCCCCGCCTCTCCTGGCGGGGGCCGGGCTGCTTCATGCCGTCAGCGCCGCGCGGCTGGCCAGGCGTCCTCGGCCGCGTAGTCGAAGGGCCCGGTCGTGCAGTTCGCCACCATCGACCATCGACCGTCGGCGCCGGGGGAGCGCCGTCCACAAGGACCGTCTCGGTCTCCACCCCCATCAGCGTGTCGATCATGGCGCCGATCTCGGCGACCGCCGGGCAGTCCGGGGCCGCCCCGTTGAGCACCCGCGAGCCCGGCCGGGCCGCAGCCAGCCGCACCAGCTCCGCCAGGTTCTCCACGCTCGCCGGGTCGAAGCGGCTCTCCCCGCCGTACGCGAGCACGCGCGCGTGGCGCCCGTCGAGGATCTGCTTGACGAAGTTCGGCTCGCGCGGTGTGCGGCCGTGTGGCCCGTACACCGCGCCCGCCCGCAGAAGCGTCGTCGGCAGCTTCTCGCCGAGCGCGAGGAGATTCCGCTCCAGGCGCACCTTGCGCGTCCCGTACGTCGCGTCGCCCACCGCCACCGTCCGCCACGTCTCCGGTACCGGCGCGGGGTGGCACGGCATGCCGTCCGGCTCCTCCTGTGTGTCGAAGTTCCGGCCGCGCCCGTCCTCGTAGACCGCGCCACTGGAGAGGACGACCGCGGAGCCGATCCGGTCGCGAGGCCGCCGTCACCGCCCAGCCGTCGCGCGCGGGGAGGGGCGATCTGCTCAGCGCAGAGTGCGGGGCGGACAGCGGGTCAGCTGAGGGGCATCCTCGGGAACCTGCGCGCCGTCGCCTCCTCGGCCTCCGCCTTCACGAGCGCCGCGTACTTGTCCACGTACTCCTGCCCGGACAGTTCGAGGATCGCGTACATGATCTCGTCGGTGACGGCGCGCAGAATGGCCTTCTCGCCGTCCATCCCGGCATAGCGGGAGAATTCAAGCGGCTTGCCGAACCGGATCGTCACGCGCCGCATGTTCGGGATCTTCTGGCCGGGCGGCTGTGCCTCGAACGTGCCGATCATCGCGCAGGGCACCACCGGGACCTGTGCCTTCAGCGCCATCGCGGCGACGCCGACCTTGCCCTTGTAGAGCCGCCCGTCGTGCGAGCGCGTGCCCTCCGGGTAGATGCCGAGCAGCTCGCCGCGGCGCAGCACACCGAGCCCCTCGCGGATCGCGGCCCGCCCCGCCTCCTTGCCGGAGCGGTCGACCGGGATCTGGCCCGCGCTGCGGAAGAACGCCGCCGTCAGCCGGCCTTTGACGCCGGGGCCGGTGAAGTACTCGGCCTTCGCCAGGAACGTGATCCGCCGCTTGATGATCGCCGGCATCAGGAAGTGGTCGGAGAACGACAGGTGATTGCCCGCGACGATCGCCGCCCCCGACTCCGGGATGTGTTCGAGCCCCTCGATCCGGGGCCGGAACATCAGCCGCAGCAGCGGCCCGAGGATCACGTACTTGAGCAGCCGGTAGAACATGCCGGTCGCCTCCCCCATGCGTAGTAGGACGGCAGCACGCGCGCGTGGGTGCCCACAGTGCCCGCATCGGGCGGCATCATGCGCTGCGCGAGGCCACCATCGCCACCGTGATGAGTCCGAGCACGACCCAGCCGAACCACAGCCAGCCGTTGCTGCCGAGCGCCACCGTGTAGGCGGTGACGGCCACCAGACCGCCGACGGTGAACACGCCCATCGTCTTCGTGGAACCGGGCATCACGCACGCTCCTCCCGGCAGCCCGGACGGCGTACGCGCCGTGCGACGCCCGGACCGCGGCCAGAAGGCCATAGTCACCCGTGAGGGGGCGGTGGCGCTACTGTCCGCGCGCGTTCAGCGAGGCCAGGTAGGCGTTGTACGCGGCCAGCTCCTGATCGCCGTCCCGGTCCGCGGCGCGGTCCTTGCGGCGCGCCTGGCGCTCCTCGGACTTCTTCCACTGGAAGAGCAGCGCGAGCAGCACCAGGACGGATGGCACCTCGCTGAACGCCCACGCGATGCCGCCCGCCGCCACCTGGTCGGAGAGCGGATCGATGCCGAGCGAGGCGGGCGGGTCGTCGAACGTGCCGACCATCGCCGTGCTGGCCATCATCAGCGCGATGCCGAAGAAGGCGTGGAACGGCATGCCCGCGAACAGCTCCAGCATCCGCATCACATAGCCGGGACGGTGCGGGCCGGGGTCGACGCCCATGATCGGCCAGAAGAAGACCAGTCCCACGGCGAGGAAGTGCACCATCATCGCGATGTGGCCGACCTTCGAGCCCATGAGGAAGTCGAAGAGCGGCGTGAAGTAGAGCGCGTACAGGCTCGCGATGAACAGCGGGATGGTGAACGCGGGGTGCGTGATGATCCGCATGTAGCGGCTGTGCAGCAGCATCAGGAGCAGCTCGCGGGGGCCCTTGGAGCCGCGTTTGGCGGCCACCGGCAGCGCCCGCAGGGCGAGGGTGATCGGCGCGCCCATGAGCAGCAGGATCGGCGACAGCATGCTGATGACCATGTGCTGCACCATGTGCACGCTGAACATGACCATGCCGTAGTCGTTCAGCTTGGTGCACATCATGAGGCCGATGCTCAGGACGCCCACGACGAACGCGACGGTCCGCGACACCGGCCAGGAGTCGCCGCGCCGCCCGAGCCGGACGACACCCCATCCGTACAGGGCGAGCGCCAGGAGGCAGCCGACGAGGAAGAAGGGGTCGGCCGACCAGCCGAGGCCGCGCCCCAGCGTGAACGGCGGCAGATCCGTCATCATGCCGTGCCCGCTGTGATCCATCCGCCGGCTCCTGTTGCTCGCGTTTCGTACGGATTGTGCGCCACCAGACTAGAACTGCCCCCGGCCGAGGTTTCGGCCGGGGGCAGCTTGCTTAAAGGAACGACAAAAAGATCACTCAGGTGGCTACGGGGTGCACGCCGGCTACAGAACGCACTGTCGTCAAAGGACGCACTCCGCCTCGGCGTAGCGCTCCGCGGGCACGGTCTTCAGCGTCTCGACGGCCTCGGCGAGCGGCACCATGATGATGTCGGTGCCGCGCAAGGCCGTCATCTTCCCGAACTCGCCCCGGTGCACGGCCTCCACGGCGTGCCAGCCGAACCGGGTCGCGAGGACGCGGTCGTACGCGGTCGGGGTGCCGCCGCGCTGCACATGGCCGAGGATCACCGGACGGGCCTCCTTGCCGAGCCGCTGCTCCAGCTCGATGGAGAGCTGGCGCGCGATCCCGGCGAAGCGCTCGTGGCCGTAGACGTCCTTGCCGCCCTCGTCGTACTCCATGGAGCCGACCCGGGGCTTGGCGCCCTCGGCGGCGACGACGATGGCGAACTTCTTGCCCGCCTCGAACCGCTCGCCTACCTTCTTGGCCAGCTCCTCGATGTCGAAGGGGCGTTCCGGCACGACCACCGCGTGCGCGCCCGCCGCCATGCCGGAGTGCAGCGCGATCCAGCCGGTGTGGCGCCCCATGACCTCGACGATCAGCACCCGCTGGTGCGACTCGGCGGTCGTCTTCAGCCGGTCCAGGGCCTCGGTGGCGACCCCGACGGCCGTGTCGAAACCGAAGGTCACATCGGTGACGGCGATGTCGTTGTCGATGGTCTTCGGCACGCCGACGATCGGCAGACCGGCGTCGGAGAGCAGCCGGGCCGCCTTGAGCGTGCCCTCGCCGCCGATCGGGATGATCGCGTCAAGGCCGAGATCGGCGACGTGGCCCTTGGCCCGCTCCACACCGTCCCGCAGATGCGCGGGCTGCACCCGGGAGGAGCCGAGGATGGTGCCGCCGCGGGCGAGGATGCCGCCCACCGCGTCCAGGTCCAGCTTGCGGTAGTCGCACTCGAGCAGGCCCTTCCACCCGTCGTGGAAGCCGATGACCTCGTCGCCGTGGTCGACGACGGCACGGTGGACGACCGAACGGATCACCGCGTTCAGACCGGGACAGTCGCCGCCGGAGGTGAGGACACCAATACGCATAAGCCCGGAATACCTTTGCAAACGTGGGCCGATGACCGGACCACACCGTCCGGCTGAATTCCGGCTACCTTATCCGCGCCCGAGTACATCTCCGGTAGAGCCGTCCGCCAGGTGGACAGCCCCGCTCAGATGGGCGCGGAGGCGCCCTTTAGGGGGCGCGCTGGGCAGGCGCTCGGGCGCTCAGGCGCTCAGGCGGGCTGAGCGGTAGCGGCAGCAATCCGCTCATTGCGGAGCGCTTCGTACCACTGGTCGTCCACCGGAGGAAGCGCGTTGACGTCGAGCGCCAGCTTCAGCAGCAGGTCGGCGATCAGCGGGTTGCGCGCAAGGACGGGCCCGTGCATGTACGTACCGAACACCGTGTCGTTGAAGGCGCCCTCGGTGCCGTCCCCCGTGCCGTTGCCCTTGCCGATGCGGGTGCGGGCGAACGGCCGCGCGGACGGGCCGAGGTGCGTGACGCCCTGGTGGTTCTCGAACCCGGTCAGCGGCGGCAGGCCCAGGTTCGGGTCGATGTCGCCCAGTACGTCGCCGACGCACCGCTCGCCCTCGCCGCGCGTGGAGACGACGTCGAGCAGGCCGAGGCCGGGCTCGCGCTCACCGAGGTCGTTGATGAACTCGTGGCCGAGGATCTGGTACCCGGCGCACACCGAGAAGACGATCGCGCCGTTGCCCACCGCGCGTTGCAGGCCGCCGTCGCGGCGCAGCCGCTCGGCCGCCAGGCGCTGCGGCCGGTCCTCGCCGCCGCCGATCAGGTAGATGTCGCCGGAGGTCGGCACCGGCTGGTCGCTGCGCACGTCGTACCGCTCGACCTGGAGGCGGCGCTGACGCGCGCGGCGCTCCACCACCAGGGCGTTGCCCTGGTCGCCGTAGGTGCTCAGCAGGTCGGGGTAGACCCACACCAGACGCAGGCTGTTGTCGCTCATGCTCATGATCCTTAAGTGATCCTCGTCTGGGTCCGGTCAGTTGCCCACGCGGCGGCGGACGTCCTGGAACGCGGTGTAGTTGGCGATGAGCTCGATCCGTCCGGGCGGGGACATCTGTACCGCCTCGTCGAGCGTCTCGCAGACCCGGAAGTCCAGGTTCGCGACCTCCAGGCGGACCGCGAGGTCGAGCTTGCGGTCGCCGATCACGCAGATCGGGTGGCCGGCGAGGCGCGTGTAGTCGACGTCCCACAGCCAGGAGGTGTCCGTGCCGTCCGCGCCGCGCGCGTTGACCGACAGGATCACCGGGGTGGGCGGCGGGTCGATCAGAGTGAACGTTTCGAGCCAGCCCGCCGGGTTCTTCGCGAGCAGCAGCCGCAGGTCGCGGTTCTGGAACTGCACGACGTCGTAGCGCCCGGCCACGGCCTGCACCTGGTACATGCGCTCCAGGGCGACCTGCGGCGGAACGCCGAAGCAGGCGGCGACGGCGGCCGAGGACGCCGCGTTCGCCTTGTTGGCGCGGCCCGGCAGCTGGAGGTGGATCGGCCACGCGGAGCCGTGCGGGTCCAGGACGTAGTCGCCCTGCAGCGCCCAGCTCGCGGTGGGGCGCCGGAAGCCGCACTCGCCGCAGAACCAGTCGTCGCCGGGGCGCTGCATCACGCCGCCGCACGCCGGGCAGGACCAGGCGTCGTCCTTCCACTCCTGACCGGCGGCGACCCACACCACGTTCGGCGAGGAGGAGGCGGCCCACACCACGAGCGGGTCGTCCGCGTTGGCCACCACGATGGCCTTCGAGCCGGCCAGGCCCTCACGCCACTTCTCGGCGAGCATGCGGGTCTCGGCGGCGCGGTCGAGCTGGTCGCGCGAGAGGTTCAGCAGGGCGATCGCCTTCGGCGCGGTGTCGCGCGCGACGCCCGCCAGGTACTTCTCGTCGACCTCGATGACGCCGAACTTGGCGTCGGAACCGCCGGCCAGGGCGGAGGTGATACCGGCGGGCATGTTCGCGCCCAGCGCGTTCGACACGACCGGGCCGCTGGCCCGCAGCGCCTCGGCGATCAGACGCGTGGTCGTCGTCTTGCCGTTCGTCGCGGAGACGAGCACCACGTCGAGGTGCTGGGCGAGCCGTCCGAGCAGCTCGGGGTCGAACTTGAGCGCGACCTTGCCGCCGATCACCGATCCGCTGCCGCGGCCCGCCGCCCGTGACACCGCGGCCGCGGCCTTCCCGGCCGTCACGGCCAGCTTGGCCCGCGGAGTCATCGACTCCGAGTTGCCTGACATTCCTGGGTCCTCCTTGCGTACGGCGCCGCGCCTGCCCGGGCATCGCTTTCCGGCCTCAGCCTATCGAGATCCTCTGACAAGCCCGAACTCCGGCACCACCGGCGGATCGGGGTGCCCTGGGGACCGTACCCTTACGGCCATGCGACACGGCTCGATCCAGGGCGCTTCCGGGCGCGTACGACCCCTCACACTGCTCGGCGATCCCGTGCTGCACCAACCCTGCGCGGAGGTCACCGACTTCGGTCCGGGGCTCGCGCGCCTCGTCGAGGACATGTTCGCCACGATGTACGCGGCCCAGGGCGTCGGCCTCGCCGCCAACCAGGTCGGCGAAGCCCTCCAGGTCTTCGTCTACGACTGCGAGGACGACGACGATGTGCGGCACATCGGACATGTCGTCAACCCGCGCCTGACCGAGGCCGACGGCGACGTGATCCGGGGCCCCGAGGGCTGTCTGTCGCTCCCCGGCCTCGAAGCGGGCACCCCGCGCTTCGACCACGCGCGCGTGGAGGGCTTCGACGCGACCGGCGCCCCTGTGGTGATCCACGGCACGGGCTGGTTCGCCCGCTGCCTCCAGCACGAGTGCGACCACCTCGAAGGCCGTACGTACACGGACCGGGTCACCGGCTGGCGCAGGCGCCGGGTGCTGCGCCAGGCGGCATGGGCGCCTTGGGCGAAGGCCGGTTCCCCGCGGTCTTCTCCGGGGTCCTAGAACCCGGGACCGCCCGCCTTGTCGCCCGCGGCGGCGAGCCGTCCCCAGAGCAGGTCGGCGAGGCCCTGCACCAGTTCGGCGCGGGTGCACGGCCGTTCGCCGAGCCACCAGTCACCGGCGGCGTGCATCATGCCGACGATTCCGTGGCCCCAGACGCGGGCGAGCTGCTGGCCGGCCGGACCGAGGTCGACGCGCTCCTCTATGACCTCCGCCAGCTCCTCGCCCATGCGGCGCAGGAGAGGCGCCGAGTGGCGTCCCACGTCGAACCCGGAGTCGCCGGGCGAGCCCTCCGCCGGATGCATCAGGAACCGGTAGACCTGCGGTCTGGCCTCGATCGCCGCCAGGTAGGTGTCCAGGGTCGCCTCGACGCGCTCACGGCGCTCCGCGGACGCGTCGAGCGCGGCCCGCAAGGAGGAGAGCAGGGCGTCCGTGTGGCGCATGGCGAGGGCGGCGTACAGCCCGCCCTTGTCGCCGAAGTGCCGGTAGAGAATCGGCTTGGTGATCCCGGCCTCGGCCGCGATCGCGTTCATCGAGGCGCCAGGACCGTCCCGCAGCACCACGCGGTCCGCGGCCTCGAGCAGCTCGCGCCGCCGACGCTCCGCGGCGGACTGCTGTTCCGCGCGCTGATCGGTCCGCTGTGTGGTCTCCATGACGATCTCCCCGCCCTTGCGATTGCTCGACGCACCGCGAAAGGTAACACCCGCACCAGGACCGGTATCGAACGTGCGCTCGGAGGTTGACATGGTCTACTGGTCGGTAACAGACTCCTGTTACCGTAAGTAACCTATGCAGTGTTCGCAGTCCTGGAGGGGTCATGGCCGAGTTCACGATGGATCTCAACGACGAGCAGAAGGAAGTCCGTGACTGGCTGCACGGCTTCGCCGCCGATGTGATCCGCCCCGCGGCCGCCGAGTGGGACGAGCGCGAGGAGACCCCCTGGCCGGTGATCCAGGAAGCGGCCAAGCTCGGAATCTACTCCCTCGACTTCTACGCGCAGCAGTTCTTCGACCCCTCCGGTCTCGGCATCCCGATGACGATGGAGGAGCTGTTCTGGGGCGATGCGGGCATCGCCCTGTCGATCGTTGGCACCGGCCTCGCCGCGGTGGGCGTCCTCGCCAACGGCACCGAGGAGCAGATCGGCACCTGGATCCCGCAGATGTACGGCGACGTGAACGATGTGAAGGTGGCCGCCTTCTGCTCCTCCGAGCCGGACGCGGGCTCCGACGTCGCCGCCATGCGCACCCGGGCCGTCTACGACGAGGCCAAGGACGAGTGGGTCCTCAACGGCACCAAGACGTGGGCGACCAACGGCGGCATCGCCAACGTCCATGTGGTGGTCGCCTCCATCGACCCCGAGCTGGGCTCCAAGGGCCACGCCTCCTTCATCGTCCCGCCGAACACCCCGGGCCTGTCCCAGGGCCAGAAGTTCAAGAAGCACGGCATCCGCGCCTCGCATACCGCCGAGGTCGTCCTGGAGAACGTCCGGGTGCCCGGCTCCTGCCTGCTCGGCGGCAAGGACAAGCTCGACGAGCGCCTCGCCCGCGCGCGTGAGAAGGCCAGGAAGGGCGGCGAGCGCGTGAAGAACGCCGCCATGGCGACCTTCGAGGCCTCGCGCCCGGCCGTCGGCGCCATGGCCGTCGGCACCGCCCGCGCCGCCTACGAGGAGGCGCTCGCGTACGCGAAGACGCGCGAGCAGTTCGGCCGCCCCATCATCGACAACCAGGGCGTCGCCTTCCAGCTCGCCGACATGCGGACGCAGGTCGACGCCGCGCGGCTGCTCGTGTGGCGCGCCTCCTGGATGGCGACCACGGGCAAGAAGTTCGAGAACGCCGAGGGCTCCATGTCGAAGCTGTTCGCGAGCGAGACGGCCAAGAAGGTCACCGCCCAGGCGATCCAGATCCTCGGCGGCAACGGCTACACCCGCGAGTACCCCGTGGAGCGCATGCACCGCGACGCGGCGATCTACACGATCTTCGAGGGCACGAGCGAGATCCAGCGCCTGGTCATCGCCCGCACGCTGTCGGGCATGGCGATCCGCTAGGCACGGGATCGCCGTGCGGGCCCGGCTGCTCCGGGCCCGCATCCGCGTCGCGTCACTCCTCGCCCGCCTCCAGCGCCATGGCCAGCGCCGACGCCGGGTCGGACGCGGCCGGGCCCGCGGGGGCCCAGCGCCCCCTCTCCTTGCGGTAGGGCCACCAGCGTCCGTCGCGGCCCAGGCGCAGTTGGGCAGCGCCGCCCGAGACGGTCCAGCGGGCGCGGGTGGCCCTGAGCGCGGGGCGTTCGTCCGGTTCCCAGGCCGCCGCGAGCGCCGCACGCGCGCGTGCCGCGGTGTCCGGGTCCGGGGTCCACTCGTCCTCCAGGACGCTGAGCGCGGCCGCGCCGCCGTGCTCCCAGGCACGCACCGCGAGCGCCATGCCCTCGCGGTCCCGGCCCGACCCGGCGGCCAGCCGCTCGGCGATGTGCCGCCCGGGTCGCGCGGCGGCCAACCGTACGGCGTCCTGCGCGGCGGTCGGCTCCGGCCAGGGCGCCCGCTGTCCGTGCCCGGGGGCGAGCGCGTCCGCGAGGAGCCGGTGGGCCTCCGCGGCGGCCTGCGCGCCCAGGAACCCGAGGGCGGCGACGTCGGTGCCCTCAGGGGGAGCCGTCTCCGTGTCCAGGGACGGCGGAAGCCCCGGCTCGGTCGGCAGTTCGGGCGGGTCGGGGAGCGGCGGCAGCACGAAGGCGGACGCGTACGCCTCGGCCGCGTCCACCCCTTCCGCTCCTTCCGCCCCTTCCGCCTCGGGCGCCGTCCCGGACTCCGGTGCGGCGCGCGCGGTGGTGCGCGCCTGGATCTCGTCGAGCAGCGCCCGCTCGCCGCGCCCCCGCAGCAGAAGCAGCACGAACGGGTCCTGGTCGAGCAGGCGTGCCAGCTGGTAGCTGAGCGCGGCCGTGTGCGCGCAGTGGTCCCAGGCGTCGCAGTCGCAGCGCGGCTCCAGGTCCCCGATGCCGGGCAGGAGTTCGACCCCGGCAGCGGCGGCGTCCTCCACGAGGTGCGGCGGCATGTCGCGGTCGAGGAGGGCCGCGATGTGTCCGGCCCGCTCGACGGCCATGGCGAGGAAGCGGTCCCAGTCGTCCTCGCCGAGCCGCTGCAGCAGCACGTCCGAGCGGTGCACGGCGCCGCCGCGGTCCTCGACGACCGCGGTGATCCGGCCGGGACGCACCGACACGGCGCCGACCGCCCCCGCCCGCGCCAGCCTGCGGCCCGCCTTGAGCTGCTTCAGGTCGAGCGCCGTGTCCTCCAGCGCCTTCAGCCAGGCCAGCCCCCACCACGTCTCGGCGAAGCTCCTTCCGCCCGCCACGGGCAGCGCCGCGAACGTGCGCTCCTCGTCCGGGTCCGTGGCCGCGGCGTCATGGCCGTACTCGTCGTAGTGGTCACTCATCGGGCGCCCCCTCGCAGCTCGACCAGGTCGGCCAGTTCGGCATCGGTCAGTTCCGTCAGCGCCGACTCGCCCGCCCCCAGCACGGCGTCCGCCAACTCCCGCTTGCGCACCAGCATGTCGGCGATGCGGTCCTCGATGGTGCCCTCGGCGATCAGCCGGTGCACCTGCACCGGCCGGGTCTGTCCGATGCGGTACGCGCGGTCGGTGGCCTGCGCCTCCACGGCCGGGTTCCACCAGCGGTCGTAGTGGACGACGTGCTCCGCGCGCGTGAGGTTGAGCCCGGTCCCCGCGGCCTTCAAGGAGAGCAGGAAGACGGGCACTTCGCCGTCCTGGAAGCGCCGCACCATGGCCTCCCGCCCCGCGACGGGCGTGCCGCCGTGCAGGAACTGCGTGGCGATGCCGCGCTGTGCCAGGTGACGCTCGACAAGGCGGGCCATCTGCACGTACTGGGTGAACACGAGGACGCTCGCGCCCTCGGCCAGGATCGTGTCCAGGAGTTCGTCGAGAAGCTCCAGCTTCCCGGAGCGTCCGGGGATGCGCGGCTTGTCCTCCTTGAGGTACTGCGCCGGGTGGTTGCAGATCTGCTTGAGGGCGGTGAGCAGCTTGACGATCAGGCCACGCCGTTCGAAACCGTCGGCCTCCTGGATCTCCGCGAGCGTCTCGCGCACCACGGCCTCGTAGAGCCCGGTCTGCTCCTTGGTGAGGGGCACGGCCCGGTCGGTCTCCGTCTTCGGCGGCAGCTCGGGGGCGATCCCCGGGTCCGACTTGCGGCGCCGCAGCAGGAAGGGGCGGACGAGCCTCGACAGGCGCTCGGCGGCGGCCGGATCCTTGCCGCCCTCGACGGCCTTCGCGTAGCGGGTGCGGAAGGTGCCGAGGCGGCCCAGGAGTCCCGGCGTGGTCCAGTCGAGGATGGCCCACAGCTCGCTGAGGTTGTTCTCGACCGGGGTGCCGGTGAGCGCCACGCGCGCGCGGGCGCCGATGGTGCGCAGCTCCTTGGCGGTGGCCGAGTGCGGGTTCTTCACGTGCTGCGCCTCGTCCGTGACGACCATGCCCCAGCTCTGCGCGGCCAGTTGAGCGGCGTCCAGCCGCATGGTGCCGTATGTGGTGAGCACGAACTCGCCGTCCGCGAGGCCCTCCAGGGACCGGCGGCCGCCGTGGAAGCGGCGCACGGGGGTACCGGGTGCGAACCTCTCGATCTCGCGCTGCCAGTTGCCCATGAGGGACGTCGGGCAGATCACGAGGGTGGGGCCCGCGGTCTCCCGTGCGTCCTGCCGGTGCAGGTGCAGCGCGATCAGCGTGATCGTCTTGCCGAGCCCCATGTCGTCGGCGAGACAGGCGCCGAGGCCGAGGGAGGTCATGCGGGCGAGCCAGTTCAGACCGCGCAGCTGGTAGTCGCGCAGGTCGGCGGCGAGCCCGGCCGGCTGACCGACCATGTCCGTGCTCTCGGAGTTCTCGGGGTCCGCGAGGCGGTCCCTGAGCGTCGCCAGCCAGCCGGCGGGCCGCACCTCGACCCGGCGGCCGTCGATCTCCGTGGAGCCCGTCAGAACGGCGCTGAGCGCGTCGACCGGCGTCACCTTCCGGTCCTCGTGCGCGCGGGCGCGACGGGCCTCCCCGGGATCGATGAGCACCCATTGGTCGCGCAGGCGCACGACGGGCCGGTTCGCCTCGGCGAGCCGGTCCAGTTCCGCGCGGCTCAACTCCTGGTTGCCGAGGGCGAACCGCCAGTCGAACGCCAGCAGCGCGTCGGCCGACAGGAACGACGGGGCGTCCGAGGAGAGCGCGTCGGGGCCATCGCCCTTGGGCGGTCCGATCACCGCGCGGGCCGTCAGTCTGCGAGCCATCTCCCGCGGCCAGTGCACCTCGACACCCGCCGCCGACAAGGCGCGGGCGCCCTCCCCGAGCAGTTCGGTCACCTCGTCGTCGGCCAGCTCCACGGCGTCCGGGACGGACGCCGAGAGCAGAGGGGTGAGCGGCGTCCACGCGCGCGCTGCGCGCCGCAGGGACAGGAGCGCGTCCATCCGGGCCCGCGCCCCGAACGCCTTGCCCGCACCCGCCCACACCTGGGCCGCGTCCGCGACCAGCGCGGGGTCGCTGACGCTGTGCATCTGCAGCACGGCGCGGAACGGCAGCAGGGTCTCGCCGTCCGTGACCTGGGCGAGCCCCGGCACCTCGACGCGCAGCGAGATCCGTACCCCCGCATCGTGCCCGGCGGCCACGTCGGCCGCCCAGTCGCGCAGTTCGGGAGCGCGCCGCGGAACCCGTGCCGCGAACGCGGGGGCGCCCGCGGCGAGTGCGGCTGCGGGGGAGCGCGGCAGGGTGTCGGCCACCGCGTCGAGGAA
>NZ_JAOCNE010000013.1:197593-279933 GCF_056172735.1 Streptomyces sp. R818 | reverse complement strand
CGACGGTCGAGGTGCGCGCCGGGTCGCCCGGCGTGAACACGGCGCGGCAACGGGCGAGTTCGGCGGTCTCGGCAAGGCTGGGTGCGGGATGCGTGTGCTCGGAGATGGCGGCTTCCTCGTATTCCTCAAGTTTGACTACTCGCCCTGGAAGACGCGAGGGTACACGGCGGTCAACCCGGACGGGCGCCCGCAGGGAGTGTTTCAGGTCATTTGACCCCTAAGGGTGGGGCTGCCCCTACCGTGCGGGTGCGCTGGCCCCCGCCCGGTCCGGGTGATGGCGCCATGGCCGACCAAGGTCCGCTGTTCGTAGGTTTTTCCAGGTCGGGCCGGGTTCGCGGTCCGCAGCCGCCACCCTCTTCCACAGACCGGAGTACCGCCATGGCCTTGGCCGTTGTCCCCCTGCCGGAGAACGCCGCGGAAGCCGGCGCACGGCAGCTCCCGCCCGAAGAAGGCAGTGAGTTCACGCCGTTGCTGCGCGACGTCAAGGGGCAGGGCCTGCTCGACCGGCGCACCGGCTGGTACGTGCGCACCATCGCGGTCAACACCCTCGCCCTGGCCGCGGTCGTCACCGGCATGGCGCTCATAGGTGCTTCCTGGTGGGTCCTCGCCCTGGCACCCGTCCTGGCGGTCCTGGGCGCCCGCACGGCGTTCATCGGCCATGACGCGGGGCACGCCCAGATCACCGGCAACCGGTCCGTGAGCCGCGTCATCGGCCTGATCCACGGCAACCTAATGCTCGGCATGAGCTACGGATGGTGGAACCACAAGCACAACAAACACCATGCCAACCCGAACCACATCGAGAAGGACCCCGACGTCGCCGCCGACGTCCTCGTCTTCACCAGCGAACAGGCCGCCACGCGCGTGGGCTTCCGCGGCTGGCTCACCCGCCACCAGGCGTGGCTGTTCTTCCCGCTCACCCTGCTCGAAGGGCTCGCCCTGAAGGTCTCCGGCTTCCAGGACCTGCGGCGGCAGAGCGGACGGGAGCGCCTCGTCGAGGGCACCCTTCTCGTCGCCCATGTCGTCGCCTACGTGACACTGCTGCTGACCACCATGCCGCTCGGCCACGCCCTCGCCTTCACCGCACTGCACCAGGCCCTGTTCGGACTGCATCTCGGGATGGCCTTCGCGCCCAACCACAAGGGCATGGAGATGCCCGACCCGGACGGCGACAAGTGGGGCCATCTGCGGCGCCAGGTCCTCACCTCGCGCAACATCAAGGGCGGCGCGCTCACCGACTGGTTCCTCGGCGGCCTCAACTACCAGATCGAGCACCACCTGTTCCCGAGCATGCCGCGGCCCCATCTGCGCCTCGCCCAGCCCATGGTGAAGGCGCACTGCGCACGCCTCGGCATCCCCTTCACGGAGACCGGTCTGGTCGACTCCTATCGCCAGGCGCTGCGTCACATGTATGAAGTGGGAGAGCCGCTGCGCGCCGACATCTGACCCGCGACCCGGTGGCGTCTCAGGGGTGCGGGATCAGGGTCGTATCAGGGTCGGGCGCCGGAACTGCCGACGGCGTGGACCCGTTTCTCAAGGCAGAGGCGAACTCGCCCCACTCGTCCGAGGGCGGGCCGCTCCGAAGGAGGCCACACACATGTCGAGGAACGCGAAGGTCGCCGCGGGAGGCGTGGCGGCCGGGATCATCCTGCTGATCTGGCTGCCGTGGTGGGCGGCCCTGCTCATCGTGCTGGGCGTGCCCACCGCGGCGTACCTGACGCTCGACCCCTCGCAGCGGCGCAGGCTCCGCCGCGTCACACGCAAGGAGATAGGCCGCTAGGACGTCCGTAGCGAGCACGTGTTGACGACGTCACCGCTCGTGGGCCGTCCGACGGTGCGGTCCGCGGGCGGCTCCGTCCCGTCCTGGGACCAGCGGGTGAGGGCGTCGAAGGCGTCCCGGTAGCACGGCAGGATCGGTCGCAGCCGGTCCGGATAGGTGGCGTAGAGGCCGTCGGTGTGCGTGCCGCCCTGGATCGTGTACGTGCGGTGCAGCCGGCCGCGGCCCCGTGCGTCGACCATGCGCCGGTACACGTCGGCGTCCGTCGCGATCGGCAGCAGGGTGTCCAGATCGCCTTGCAGAGTGATCAGCGGCTTGCCGATCCGCCCGGTCAGGGCCACGCGCGCGACGGCCCGGTGCACCGACCGGGAGCGCGCCGCGTAGTCGTACGAGGCGTCGGAGGCGCACGGGGCGAGGATCTCCTCCGTCGTGGACCCGGCGGACGTCCCGGGGCAGTTCAGGTCGTACGCCGGGTCGAACTCCGCGCGGTACACCTTCTGCGTGAGCCCCCAGTACGCCTTCTGGTGGTAGGGCCACAGGAACTCCGAGCCGCGGGCGAAACCGGCCGCGTACATGTCGTCCGCGTCGGCGGCTCCCCGGCCCAGCGCCACGGCCGTCGGCAGGGACGTCAACAGGTTGGGCCCGTCCGCCGTCCACAGGACGCCCTCCCAGTCGACGCCTCCGTCGTAGAGCTCCGGATGGTTCTCGAGCTGCCAGCGCGTCAGGTAGCCCGCGTTGGAGATGCCGGTCATGTACGTGCGTCGCGGCGCGGAACCGTAGCGCTGGGCCACGACCTTCCTCGCGGCCCGGGTGAGCTGTGTGGTGCGGGCGTTCCACTCGGCGACGGCGTCGCCGGGGCGGGTGCCGTCCCGGTAGAAGTCCGGCCCCGTGTTGCCCTTGTCGGTCGCCGCGTACGCGTACCCCTGCGCGAGGACACGGTCGGAGATCGCCGTGTCGGTCGCGTACTGCTTGCGGTTGCCCGGGGCGGCGGTGACCACCAGGCCGCCGTTCCAGCGGTCGGGCATCCGGATCACGAACTGGGCGTCGTGGTTCCACCCGTGCGTCGTGTTCGTCCGGGAGTCGTCCCCGAAGTACCCGTCGATCTGCAGACCGGGCACACCGGACGGATTCCGCGTCCCTGGCGCGGTCAGCCCGGCCTGGTCGGCCATGTCGGTGTACGGGGTGCCTGCGAGCCCGGCGGTCGTCAGGTCGTCCAGACAGGCCCGCTGCTGCAGATGCGCGCCCGGCACGCGCGCGTGGGCCGCACGGGCGCAGTGGCCCTCGTGCGCGGGAGCGCCGCTCGCGGCCTGCGGCCCGGAAGCGGCCAGGGCCAACAATGCTGCGGCCAACAAGGGAACGGTTTCGGGCGTGCGCATGAGAAGGCCTCCTCGAAGTGGCGGGAAGAGGCCTCATCGTCGGGGCGGAGCCGGCATGCATCCATGGGTGGGGAGCACATGCAAGGCACGCTCCCTATGTGGTGCGGCGGGTTCAGGCGGGCCGGACGGCCATCTTGTCGAGCGCCTCCAGCAGGCCGGGCAGTTCCGGGCCGCGGCCGACCGGCAGCACCTCGCCGGGCTCCTCGTCGAGCAGGATGAAGGCGATGTCGTCGGTACGCGCCACCATGGACCAGCCGGGACCGTCGGCGCGCAGCGTACGGGCGCCGCCCGCCGCGAACGCCGACCGCACGCGACCCAGCGGCGGGGGAGTGTCCACGTAGGCGCGCGCCTCGGTCAGGACGCGCTGGACGCCCTTGTGCGAACTGCCCGATGCGGAGGGCCGCGTCTCCTCGTCCCCGTGCGTCTCTCCGTCTCCCGGCGTCTCTCCGTCCCGGTGCGTCTTCTCGTCCTCCTGGGGCTCCTCGGCTCCGGAGCTCGGGGCGAACTGGTCGTCGTCGAGCTGGGAGCGCCAGGAAGCCCACTGGAGGGCTATCTCGTCCGCTCCGAGCCGCCGCTGCGCCGGACCCCACGTCTGTGTGTCCGGAGGGCTGAGAGGCGGCACGTCGGCGTTCTCCGGATCGGGTGCGGGGTCGTGCGGCGCGGGAACGTTCGGGGCGGCCACCGCCAGCGCGAGCGGCCAGCCGGGCAACGCGGCGACCATGCTCCTCTCGTCCGGGGAGAGGTCGTACTCCATGCCGCAGTCCCAGGAGGCGATGGCCACGGCCACGAGGGACACGTCGTCGACGACGACCGTCCAGCGCGCGCCGTCGCCGTCCTGGCCGAGGACCAGCCCGTAGCCGTCGGCCAGCGGCGGGAGTCCCAGGGCGGCACACGCCTCGGGATAGTCGTCGCCCAGCACGCTGGGGAACGTCGCCGGAGTGAGCAACAGCGCCGTCAGTACGTACAGCGCGTCGTCCTCGGTGACGACGGCGTCGTCCGTGCCGGCCATGCCTGCCTCCCCTAAGCTTCGGTCCGTCGGCGTGACCTTAGTCAGTCGCGGTCGGCGCCGTACAGGGGCGGTGACCAGGAAAGCCGTCCGACAGGCCGTCGTCGGCGAGTCTGTCGGGGACATGTCGACATCGCGTGTGCGCCTCGTGCGGTTCTCGTGCCCGACCCTGGGTGGCGATGCCGGCGCGTGCCCTTGTGCCGGGGCGCGTCAGGCCGCGGGCAGTCCGAGAAGGTTCCGCGCCACCACGCGCGGCGACTCGTCCCGCTCGCGCGCGAGGGCGATGAGCGCCCGGCACGCCAGCTCGTTGACGCCGAAGACCAGCGCGCTCGGCTCGACCCAGCCCTCGGCCTCGTCGATCCGCTCCTGGTCGTCCTCGGCGCAGGCCGCCACATAGGCGGCCGCCGCCTCGAACAGGTTGTGCGGCCGGTCATGGCCCTCGGTCGGCCGACGCGCCCTGCGCGCGGACCGTTGCTCGTCGCGCAGCCGCTCCTCGCGACGAGCGACCTTCCTGCGCCAGGCGGTCCAGGACTTGCGGGCCCTGTCGAGCATGTGCGTCACCGTCCCCGGCCGAAGCCCCGAAGGGGCGCCGTCCCGCCGACTCCCGGTCCCGTCGCGGAGTCGGCTCCATGGCGTCTTCATGGTGCCTTCATGGTGACAGAAGAGGGTCGGTACGGAGCCGGTCAGCGCCGCGCCGGATGGAGGCTCTCGAGTGTGTCGCGCAAGCAGGCGAGTGCGGCGCGGCTCGTCGCGCGCGATGGGACGGGTGCATGCGCCGTGGTGACGGCGGGAGTCCGGGGACCGGCGGGGTCAGTCCGTGCGCACTGCCAGCGCCAGGAAGCGGGCGTCCTCGTCGACGTACGAGGTCATGCGCCAGCCGGAACCGGCGAGCAGCGGGCGCAGGTTGGGCTCCGCCCGCAGGTCCTGCGGGGTGATCTCCCGGCCCTGTCGCGCGGCCAGGGCTCGACGCCCGATCGGATGGAACAGCGCGAGCAGTCCACCGGGCCGCACCACGCGCGCCAACTCGCGCAAATTCCGCGCCGGTTGCGGCAGGTGGGAGATGAGACCCGCCCCGAACACCGCGTCCAGCGTCGCCGTTCCCAGCGGCAGCCGTGTCACGTCCGTGCGGAGCAGTTGTCCCTCGCTGTCCCGTCCGGCCCGTGCGGCGGCCTCCAGCATGGCCTACGTCAGGTCGGCGCCGAGCACCGTACCCGAGGGCCCCACGGCAGCCCGCAGCGGCGGCAGGGCGCGGCCGGTGCCACATCCCGCGTCGAGCACCCTGTCGCCCGGGCGGAGCCCGAGGGCGGCCACGGCGGCGGCGTAGGCGGGACCGTCGTCAGGGAAGCGGGTGTCCCAGCTAGCGGCCCGGGCCGAGAAGAACTCCTGCACGCGCGCGTGGTCATCGGTCATGGTCCCCATGATGGCGCGGTCCTCCGACGGGCGACGTCCCGCCATGCGGCGTAGGCGCTGCCCTCCGCGTTCGCCACTGCCGCGATACGGGCCTCTGTGGCAATTCGGATGTGATTCGAATGGGGTTCGAAGATGGTTCGAAGGCGGCGTGAAGACGGTCGTCGCTGGAGCATCTCCGTCATATCGCAGCAGCTTTCGAAACGCGCTCCCTCGTGCGCCCCCGTCATGACTAGCTTGCCGGGTCGCGACCTTCATCTTCCAGAACTGCGCCGCTACGCGCGCGTGCCCGAGCGGAAGCAGCGCCCATGGATGCCCGTTTCACCCCTGCCACCCCCTCACCCGCCTTCCCGTCGGCCCTCCCACCCTCCTTTCCACCCGCTTTTCCACCCGCCTTTCCACCCGAGAACGAGTTGCCGCGTCGCGTACGTCAGGCGAGCCTCGCGCCTCAACTGCGGGAGCACCCCGACCCGCGCACGGCGCCCACGCACGTCCAGGACCGGGCCGAGCGCACCCCTGAACAGGCACGGGCCCGCATGACGTCCTTCCGGGACGGCTGGGCCAGAGGCGGCGGACGCCCGCCCGGCGGCGACATCAGCGAAGGAGACCCGAGATGATCAAAGATTCGGCCGCCCCTGCGGCGCCCCGCCGCTCCACCGCGCTCGACGGCCTCCTCGACGCCCTGGCGCGCCGCGTACCCGCACTGCGCCACGCCCTCGTCCTGTCCGGCGACGGCCTGCCCGTCGGCGCGTCCGCCGGGCTCGGACGCGCCGACGGTGAGCATCTGGCCGCCGTCGCCTCCGGGTTCAACCACCTCGCCAAGGGGACAGGGCGGCGCTTCGGCACCGGAGGCGCACGGCTGACCATGGTGGAGATGGACGGCGGCTTCCTCTTCGTGGCCGCCACGGGCGGCGGTTCCTGCCTCGCCGTCCTGAGCGACGTGAGCGCCGACATCGGCCTCGTCGCCTACGAGATGGCGCGCCTGGTCGACACGGTCGGCGAGCACCTCCGTACGGAGACCGGGCGCGCCGCCCGGCACCCGTCGGCCGCGAGCTGACTGAGGCAGGGCCCCGGGGGAGACGCGTGCCCGCGGGCGCGGGTCAGTCGGCGACGTCGCCCATGGCGACGACCTTCTCCACCCGCACCCGGACGACCAGTTCGCCCGGCACCGCGTTGCGCCGGCCGAACTCCTCGGCGCGGTCCTCGCCCATGTACCGGCCGCCGATCCGGGCCGCGGAGTCGAGGAGTTCGGCCGGGTCCTCGCTGAGTTCGACGCGGCCCTGGACCGTCACGAACGAGAACGGCGGCCGCTCGTCGTCGACGCACAGGGCCACGCGCGCGTCGCGCGCCAGGTTGCGGCCTTTGACCGTGTCCTTTCCGGTGTTGAACACGATGTCGTCGCCGTCCAGGACGAACCAGACGGGTGCGACGTGCGGGCTGCCGTCGGCTCGCACGGTGCACAGCTTCGCGGTGCGCGTGCCCTCGGAGACGAAGGCATGCCATTCCTCATCGGTCATCTTGTGTGCCATGAGGTCATCTTGCTTGCCCGGACGCCGACCGTGGGGAAGGCTGGCGAAAGAGATCCTCCGGGCAGGGGAGCGGTCCCCTCCGGGGCATGGGGAGCCAGAGGAAGCGGGGAGACGGGATCATGGGGCAGAACGCGGGACTCGGTTGGCTGCTGGACGACCTGACGCAGCGCGTCGAACATGTGCGGCACGCCTTGGTCCTGTCCAACGACGGCCTCGTGACCGGAGCCAGTACGGACCTGCGGCGCGAGGACGCCGAGCATCTCGCCGCCGTCTCCTCCGGACTGCACAGCCTCGCGAAGGGGTCGGGCCGCCACTTCAACGCCGGCAGGGTGCGCCAGACGATGATCGAGTTCGACGACGCGGTGCTCTTCGTCACCGCCGCCGGGGATGGTAGCTGTCTGTGCGTGCTCAGCTCCGCCGAGGCCGACATCGGCCAGGTCGCGTACGAGATGACGCTGCTCGTGAACCGGGTCGGGGAGCATCTGGCCGTCGACGCCCGCCACCCCGACCGGGCCCCGGTGATAGACCTCTGAGCTGCGGCTATGACGTGGCGCGGAGCGGGCGCAGCGGAGTTATCCACAGGCCCCGACGGATTTCTTCGGAACGGGCTACGGTTCTCCCGAGCGGTCACGGAGCGTGACCGAGGTCGTCGACCGACGGGGGAGAACCACCATGCAGGGCTCCATCATGACCAGGCCCCAGGGCAGCGCCGCCCGTGAACTGGGGCTGAAACGCAGCGAGTTCGATCTCGCCGTACGCCTCGGCCGTATCCGTACGGTCGCGGCGACGGACGGGGGCCGTCGCCGGGTCCCGCGGGCGGAGATCGAGCGGATCCGCGACAGCGAGGGGTTCCCCGAGGCGCTGCTGGCCCAGGTGAAAGTGGTGGGTACGGCAGAGGGCGCGCGCCTCATGGAGATCCCGCCGACCCGCTTCACCCGGCTCGCCCGGGCGGGCCTGCTCGTCCCGGCCAAGTTCTACCTGAACCGCTATCGCACGGTGGTGTGGCTGTATCTCGCGGAGGAGTTGCGCGAGTTCGCGGCTTCGGAGCTGCACGCGCCGCTGCTGACCGGCCGCGCACCGGACAAACTGCGCGCCCGCCTCTCGGCCGGTGAGGATCTGCGGCCGAGGAGGTGGCGGGCGCGGCACGCGGGATACCTCCTGGGGCAGAGCAGTGATCCCTGGGACCGGGCCGCCGCGATGGCGACGCTCCTGGACGCGGCCCAGCTCACCGAACTCGTCGAGAGCCCCTACGAGCGTGCCTACCTGCGCCACCTGCGGCCCGAGGAGTCCTGGTACGGAGCGCCCGAGTCGGCGACGGCGCAGGTGGTCGAGCGCATCATGATCGCCGACAACCCCGACGAGATCAGCTGGCTGCGGGCGAACCTGCTCCTGAGCATGGCGGAGGCGCGCCGTCTGCGGCCGGCCCCGCGCCCCACGACGCCCGAAGCGATGCCCGAGTCCGAGCCAGGGGCAGAGACCGCTCCCGCCGCTCCACAGACGCGCGCTCCACAGACTCCGGACGGCAAACCGACTCACGGACTGTGGGGGCGGCTCCTCGGCAGACGAGGTTGACCCACGAGGACTGAGCCGGTCGAGCGGCGCTCTGGACGGCGCGGGTCACCCCTGGAGCTTGCGGAACAGACCTTCCTGGACCACGGAGACCAGCAGACGCCCCTCGATGTCGTAGATGCGGCCACGGGCCAGACCCCGGCCGCCCACGGCGATCGGCGACTCCTGGTCGTAGAGGAACCACTCGTCGGCCCGGAAGGGACGGTGGAACCACATGGCGTGGTCGAGCGAGGCCATGTCGAAGCCGCGCGGGCCCCACAGCGGTTCGATCGGCAGCCGCACCGCGTCGAGCAGCGTCATGTCGCTCGCGTACGTGAGCGCGCAGGTGTGCACGAGCGGATCGTCGCCCAGCGGGCTGACGGCACGCATCCACACGGCGCTGCGCGGCTCCGCGGCCTCGATCTCCTCGGGCGACCAGCGCAGCCGGTCGACGTAGCGGATGTCGAAGGGCTGGCGGCGCGCCATGCGCTCCAGCGCCTCCGGCAGAGCGCCGAGGTGGCCCTTGATCTCCTCGGCGATGGTCGGCAGCGACTCGGGGTCCGGCACGTGCCGGGCCGGCGGCAACTGATGCTCGAAGGCACCTTCCTCGGGCTTGTGAAAGGAGGCGGTGAGATTGAAGATCGTGCGACCCTGCTGCACGGCGGTGACCCGGCGCGTGGTGAAGGAGCGGCCGTCCCGGACCCGCTCGACCTGGTACACGATGGGCACGCCCGGGCGGCCCGGGCGCAGGAAGTACGCGTGCAGCGAGTGCACCGGACGGTCGCCGTCCGTGGTGCGTCCGGCCGCGACCAGGGCCTGGCCCGCGACCTGCCCGCCGAAGACCCGCTGCAGGGACTCCTCGGGGCTGCGTCCGCGGAAGATGTTGACCTCGATCTGCTCCAGGTCGAGCAGGTCGACAAGCCGTTCCGCAGGGTTCGTCATGCGTGGTTCTCTCTCGTGTGCGCGACCGGACGGTTCCGGCGCGTGGGCGCGGGCGGACCTTGGCGTCCGCCCGGCCGTGGATCTACAACTGGCCGACGTCCGTGACCCGGACGACGGCGCGGCCCTCGGCGTCGGAGGCCGCGAGGTCGACTTCGGCGCTGATGCCCCAGTCATGGTCGCCCTCGGGGTCGGCGAACGTCTGCCGGACCTTCCACAGGCCGTGCCCCGGATCCTCCTCGATCATGAGCAGCTTGGGGCCGCGGGCGTCCGGACCGGTGCCGAGGTCCTCGTACTCGTCCCAGTACTTGTCCATGGCCTCGCCCCAGGCGTCGGCGTCCCAGCCCGACTCGGCGTCCATCTCGCCGAGCTCCTGGACGTCGTCGAGCGCGGCGAGCTCCACGCGCCGGAACATGGCGTTGCGGACGAGCACGCGGAACGCGCGGGAGTTGGCCGTGACCGGCTTGACCTGGTCGGCCTTCTCCTGCGCCTCCTCGGCGGTCATCACCTCGGGGTTGGCGAGCTGCTCCCACTCGTCCAGGAGGCTGGAGTCGACCTGGCGCACCATCTCGCCCAGCCAGGCGATCAGGTCCTCCAGGTCCTCCGACTTCAGGTCGTCGGGCACGGTGTGGTCGAGCGTCTTGTACGCGCTCGCCAGGTACCGCAGGACGATGCCCTCGGTGCGCGCGAGCTCGTAGAAGGAGACGAACTCCGTGAAGGTCATCGCCCGCTCGTACATGTCGCGGATGACGGACTTCGGCGACAGCGGGTGGTCGCCGACCCACGGGTGGCTCGTGCGGTACGTGTTGTACGCGTGGTGGAGCAGCTCCTCCAGGGGCTTCGGGTACGAGACGTCCTGGAGGCGCTCCATGCGCTCCTCGTACTCGACCCCGTCCGCCTTCATCGCGGCGACGGCCTCGCCACGCGCCTTGTTCTGCTGGGCGTGCAGGATCTGCCGCGGATCGTCGAGCGTGGACTCCACGACCGAGACCATGTCGAGCGCGTACGACGGCGACTCCTTGTCGAGCAGGTCGAAGGAGGCGAGGGCGAACGTCGACAGCGGCTGGTTCAGCGCGAAGTCCTGCTGCAGGTCGACGGTGAGCCGCACGATGCGGCCCGTCGGGTCCGGCTTGTCCAGCTTCTCGACGATGCCGCCGTCGAGCAGCGAGCGGTAGATCGCGATGGCACGGCGGATGTGGCGCAGCTGCGCCTTGCGCGGCTCGTGGTTGTCCTCGAGCAGCTTGCGCATCGCCTCGAACGCGTTGCCGGGCCGGGCGATGACCGACAGGAGCATGGTGTGCGTGACACGGAAGCGCGAGGTCAGCGGCTCGGGGTCGGAACCGATCAGCTTCTCGAAGGTGCTTTCCGTCCAGCCGACGAAACCCTCCGGCGCCTTCTTGCGGACCACCTTGCGGCGCTTCTTCGGGTCGTCGCCGGCCTTCGCGAGGGCCTTCTCGTTCTCGATGACGTGCTCGGGCGCCTGCGCCACCACGAAACCGGCCGTGTCGAACCCGGCCCGTCCGGCGCGGCCCGCGATCTGGTGGAACTCGCGGGCGCGCAGCGTGCGGACGCGGTTGCCGTCGTACTTGGTCAGGGCGGTGAACAACACTGTGCGGATGGGGACGTTGACGCCCACGCCGAGGGTGTCGGTGCCGCAGATGACCTTGAGGAGACCGGCCTGGGCCAGCTTCTCGACGAGGCGACGGTACTTGGGCAGCATGCCGGCGTGGTGCACACCGATGCCGTGCCGTACGTAACGGGAGAGGTTGCGGCCGAACTTGGTGGTGAAGCGGAAGTTGCCGATCAGCTCGGCGATCTTGTCCTTCTCCTCGCGCGTGCACATGTTGATGCTCATCAGCGCCTGCGCCCGCTCGACGGCCTGCGCCTGCGTGAAGTGCACGATGTAGACCGGCGCCTGCCGCGTGTCGAGCAGCTCGGTCAGCGTCTCGGTGAGAGGGGTCAGCCGGTACTCGTAGGAGAGGGGGACCGGGCGGGTCGCCGAGCGCACCACGGAGGTAGGACGGCCGGTGCGGCGCGTGAGGTCCTTCTCGAACATCGAGACGTCGCCGAGCGTCGCCGACATCAGGATGAACTGCGCCTGCGGCAGTTCGAGGAGCGGGATCTGCCAGGCCCAGCCGCGGTCGCCCTCCGCGTAGAAGTGGAACTCGTCCATGACGACCTGGCCGACGTCGGCCTGCGCGCCGTCCCGCAGTGCGATCGAGGCGAGGACCTCGGCGGTGCAGCAGATGACGGGCGCGTCCGCGTTCACGGACGCGTCGCCGGTCAGCATGCCGACGTTCTCCGTGCCGAACAGCTTGCACAGCTCAAAGAACTTCTCGGAGACCAGCGCCTTGATGGGCGCCGTGTAGAAGGTGACCTCGTCACGCGCGAGGGCGGCGAAGTGCGCGCCCGCCGCGATCATGCTCTTGCCGGACCCGGTGGGCGTGGAGACGATCACGTTCGCCCCCGATACCGCCTCGATCAGCGCCTCCTCCTGGTGGGGATAGAGGGTGAGACCACGCTCCTCGGCCCACGACTCGAAGGCGTCGTAGAGGGCGTCCGGGTCGGCGGTCTGCGGAAGCTGATCGATAAGGGTCACGTCACCATCTTGCCTGGCTTCTGTCCCGATCAGGGAATCGGATGCCCGTACGAAGATCACGAACGCTACGCTGAGTGGCCGACGCGGCGTCAGCATGCGCACGGCCCGATGGGGGCGATCGGGCGTCGACAGAAGAAGAATGGGGCGGAACACCACCATGATGGGACCGGCACACTCGCTGTCAGGAGCGGCGGCCTGGCTGGGGGTGGGCGCGGCCGCGGCCGCCGCCGGGCACCCGATGCCCTGGCCGGTCGTCCTGGTCGGAGCGCTGATCTGCGCGGGTGCCGCCCTCGCCCCCGATCTCGACCACAAGTCGGCGACCATCTCCCGCGCCTTCGGACCGGTCTCCCGGGCCGTCTGCGGCATCGTCGACAAACTGTCGTACGCCGTCTACAAGGCCACCCGCAAACAAGGCGACCCGCGCCGTTCCGGCGGCCACCGCACCCTCACGCACACCTGGCTGTGGGCGGTCCTCATAGGGGCGGGCACCTCAGCCGCCGCGATCTACGGTGGACGCTGGACCGTCCTCGGGATCCTGTTCGTCCACATGGTGCTCGCCATCGAGGGCCTGCTCTGGCGCGCCGCGCGCGGCTCCAGCAGCGATGTCCTGGTGTGGCTGCTCGCCGCTACCAGCGCCTGGATCCTGGCCGGTGTCCTGGACCAGCCGAACAACGGGGCGGGCTGGCTCTTCGAGGAGCCGGGCCAGGAGTACCTGTGGCTGGGCCTGCCGATCGTGCTCGGCGCGCTGATCCACGACATCGGGGACGCGCTCACCGTCTCGGGCTGCCCGATCCTGTGGCCCATCCCGATCGGCCGCAAGCGCTGGTACCCGATCGGGCCGCCCAAGGCGATGCGGTTCCGGGCGGGCAGCTGGGTCGAGCTGAAGGTGCTGATGCCCGCCTTCATGGTGCTCGGCGGCGTGGGGTGCGCGGCCGCGCTCAACTTCATCTGAGCCCGGCCGCGCACCGCGATCACCTCCGGTGGCGGCTAACCGTGCCAGGAGCGCCACAGGGCCGCGTACGCCCCGTCCGCCGCGACCAGTTCGTCATGGCTGCCCAGCTCCCGGATCCGGCCCTCCTCGACGACGGCGATGACGTCCGCGTCGTGCGCGGTGTGCAGCCGGTGCGCGATGGCCACGACGGTGCGGCCGTCGAGGACACGGCCGAGCGAGCGCTCCAGGTTCCGTGCCGCGCGCGGGTCGAGCAGCGACGTCGCCTCGTCCAGGACCAGCGTGTGCGGGTCGGCGAGGACCAGACGGGCCAGCGCGATCTGCTGGGCCTGCGCCGGGGTGAGTGCTGCCCCGCCCGAGCCGACCTCCGTGTCGAGACCGTCGACGAGGCCGCGCGCCCACCCGTCGGCGTCGACCGCGCCCAGGGCCGCCCACAGCTCGGCGTCCTCGGCGCCGGTCCTGGCCAGCCGCAGGTTGTCGCGGAGGGAGCCCACGAAGACGTGGTGCTCCTGGTTGACCAGGGCGACGTGGGACCGCACCCGCTCGGCCTGCATCCGCGACAGCTCCGCGCCGCCGAGCGTGACCTGTCCGCGCCGGGGTGCGTAGATCCCGGCGAGCAGCCGGCCGAGCGTCGACTTGCCCGCGCCGGACGGACCGACCAGGGCGAGCCGGGTGCCCGGAGCGACGTCGAGGGTGACCTCACGCAGGACGTCGACGCCCTCCCGGTAGCCGAAGTGCACCTGGTCCGCCTGTACGTCGCGGCCGTCGGGCCGGACGGAGGCGTCGCCCGCGTCCGGCTCGATGTCCCGCACGCCGACGAGGCGGGCCAGGGACACCTGGGCGACCTGGAGCTCGTCGTACCAGCGCAGGATCAGGCCGAGCGGGTCCACGAGCATCTGCGCGATGAGCGCGCCCGTCGTCAGCTGGCCCACGCCGATCCAGCCCTGGAGGACGAAGACGCCGCCGATCAGCAGGACGGACAGCAGGACCAGGACGTGCACGGCGTTGATCACCGGGAAGAAGACGGAGCGCAGATAGAGGGTGTACCGCTCCCAGGCCGTCCACTCCTTGACGCGGCGCTCGGACAGCTCCACACGGCGGGCACCGAGCCGGTGCGCCTCGATGGTGCGCCCGGCGTCCACGGTCTCGGCGAGTGCCGCCGCGACGGCCGCGTATCCGGCGGCCTCGGAACGGTAGGCCGAGGGGGCCCGCTTGAAGTACCAGCGGCACCCGAGCACCAGGACGGGGACGGCGACGAGGATCGCGGGCGCCAGCGGCGGCGCCGTCACCGCGAGTCCGCCGATGAGCAGCCCCGCCCAGACGACGCCGATCGACAGCTGCGGCACGGCTTCCCGCATCGCGTTCGCGAGCCGGTCGATGTCCGTGGTGATCCGGGACAGCAGGTCACCCGTACCGGCCCGCTCCAGGACGCCCGGCGGCAGTCCGACCGACCGCACCAGGAAGTCCTCGCGCAGGTCCGCCAGCATCCGCTCGCCGAGCATCGCCCCGCGCAGCCGCACCTGCCGCACGAACACCGCCTGAACGACGAGAGCCAGGGCGAACAGGGCGATGGTGCGTTCCAGAGGGAGGTCGCGCAGGGCGGCACCGGCCCCCTCGGAGCCGTCCGCCACGTCCTGGATCACGCCGCCCAGCAGATAGGGGCCCGCCATAGAGGCGATGACGGCGAGCGTGTTCGCCCCGATCAGCAGCAGGAAGGCGCGGCGGTGGCGCTGGTACAGCTCGCGGACGTACGCGCGGACCGTGGCCGGGGCGCCGACCGGCAGCGTGTTCGCCGTGGTGGGGGCCGCCGGGTCGTAGGCCGGTGGCGCTACGCCGATCATGCCGTCTCCTCGATGTCGATCTCGATGGCGGACGCGGGGCCGGAAGCGGCGCCCGATCCGGCGCCGGTCCAGGTGCGGGCCCCGGTGCTCGCACGAGTGTGGGCGTGGGCGGCGGCCGTCTCCTCGTCCGTCTCTCGCGTGACCACCGCGCGGTACCGGGGCTCGGTGTGGACCAGTTCACGGTGTTCGCCGACCGCCGCCACCTCGCCCTCGTGCACGAAGACGACGCGGTCGGCGCGGTCGAGCAGCAGCGGCGACGAACTGAGCACCACCGTGGTGCGGCCGCGGCGCAAAGTGCGCAGGCCCTGGGCGATACGGGCCTCCGTGTGCGAGTCGACGGCGGACGTCGGCTCGTCGAGCACCAGCGCCTCGGGGTCGGTGACGAGGGAGCGCGCGAGGGCCAGGCGCTGGCGCTGGCCGCCGGACAGGGACCGGCCGCGTTCGGTGATGCGGGCGTTCATCGGGTCGTCGTCCAAGGACGCCTGGGCGAGGGCGGCGAGGACGTCGGAGCACTGCGCCGCGTCCAGCGCCTCCTCGGGACGGACGGTTCCGGAGGACGGCACGTCGAAGAGTTCGGCCAGGGTGCCGGAGAGCAGCACCGGGTCCTTGTCCTGGACCAGGACCGCGGTCCGCGCCACGTTCAACGGCAGCTCGTCGAGAGGTACCCCGCCCATCAGTACGGACGGCGTGCCGGTGTCACCTCCACCTTCCTTCCCGGAGCCGGAGCCGGGGCCGGAGTCGGCGTCGGAAGCACGTCCATCGGGATCGGGAGGGGGAGCGTGCCCGGACGTGTCGCCGGACGTCGCGTGCCCGCCCAGCCGGTCCGCGAGACGGCCCGCCATGTCCGGGTCGCCGCACACCACCGCGGTGAGCAGCCCGGCCGGGGCCAGCAGACCGGTCGCGGGGTCGTACAGATCCCCGGTCGGAGCGGCCGCGTCACGCAGCCCGCCCGACGGCTCGATGACGCGCTCCAGGGACAGCACCCTGGCGGCGCGCTGGGCGGAGGGCCGGGAGAAGGAGTACGCCATGGCGATCTCCTCGAAGTGGCGCAGCGGGTAGTTGAGGATCATCACCGCGCTGTACACGGTGACGAGTTCGCCGACGCTGATCCGGCCCTCGCGCGCGAGATGGACGCCGTACCAGACGATCACGATGAGCAGCAGACCCGGGAGGAGCACCTGGACCGACGAGATCAGCGACCACATGCGGGCGCTGCGCACGGCGGCCTCGCGGACCTCCTGCGAGGCGCGGCGGTAGCGGTCGAGGAAGAGTTCCTCGCCGCCGATGCCGCGCAGCACACGGAGTCCGGCGACGGTGTCGGAGGCGAGTTCGGTGGCCTTTCCGGCCTTGTCGCGCTGGTGGTCCGCGCGACGGGTGGCGCGCGGCAGCAGCGGCAGGACGGCGAGGGCGAGCACCGGCATGCCGAGCGCGACGACGACACCGAGAGCGGGCTGGTAGATCAGGAGGCCGACGCAGACGAGGACGATGGTGACGGCGGCGGCGGCGAAGCGGGAGAGCGCCTCGACGAACCATCCGATCTTCTCCACGTCGCCGGTGGACACGGCCACCACTTCGCCCGCGGCGACCCGCCTGGTCAGGGCGGAGCCGAGCGCCGCGGTGCGGCGGGCGAGGAGCTGCTGCACGCGGGCGGCGGCGGTGATCCAGTTCGTCACGGCCGTGCGGTGCAGCATCGTGTCGCCGAGCGCGATGGCGATGCCGAGGAGCACGATCAGGCCGCCGGCCAGGGCGAGGCGGGCGCCGGAACCGTCGACGACGGCCTGCACGGCGTAGCCGACGCCGTACGGCAGACCGGCGACGGACGTGAAGTGGAGCAGACCCCAGGCGAGGGACTTGAGCTGGCCGCCGAGTTGGTTGCGGCCGAGCCAGAGCAGGAACCGGGGGCCGGAGCGTGCGTCGGGCACGCCCGGATCGGGATACGGAAGGTCGGAGATCTGCATGACGTCCCAGAGCTCGAAAGGGAGAACCGCGAGGACAGATTTCGCGGGCATCGCGGTTGGAACAAACCGTGAAAGGTTCGCGCTCCGCCGTGACCGGAAGCAAACGGTTTTCCGGCGCGCGGCAAAAATTCGGCCCGGATCGTCAGGGGGCTCAGGCCCGCCCCGGAGGTTCGCGACGTGTGGTGCGACCATGGAACGCATGCGTAATGCGGGAGCGGTTCGAGCGGGCGTCGCGATGGCGGCGTGCGGAGTCCTACTGACCACGCTGGGGGCGTGCGGGTCCGACGACGGCGGCCGACAGGACACGTCGAGCGGGCACCGCGCCGCGGACGACGCGCACGGCGACGTGGCCAAGGCCGTCGACCTCAAGCGCATCCCCGATGTCGGCGACCGCTACCAGCAGCGGATACCGGCGAACTCGCGTCAGGTCGTGGCGGTCTACGGGGACGGCAAGGACTCCGCGGACGCCACCATCGCCCTGTTCACCAAGTCCGGCGACACCTGGAAGAAGGAGCGCAGCTGGTCCGGGCACAACGGCAAGAAGGGCTGGACGACGAACCACCGCGAGGGCGACAAGCGCAGCCCCGTGGGCGTGTTCACGCTCAGCGACGCCGGTGGCGTGCTCGCCGACCCCGGCGCGAAGCTGCCCTACACGCAGACCGCGTCGATCCAGGCGCCGCACTACTGGGCCAAGTCGCACTGGCACGACTTCGACTACGTCGTCGCCATCGACTACAACCGAGCGAAGGGCACCCCGCCGAACGATCCGACCCGCCCGCAGGGGCAGTCCAAGGGCGGCAGCATCTGGCTGCACATGGACCACGGCAGCGGGACGTCGGCCTGTGTGAGCCAGTCGAAGGCGGACATGGAGTACCTGCTCAAGACGCTCGACCCCGCGCAGCACCCGGTCGTCGTGATGGGGGACAAGGCCGAACTCAAGGCGTGACGGCGGCCTGATCCCGGCTCGGGACGAGGGTCAGTACGTGTGGCGCAATGACGGCCACAGCACCGACCACCGCCGTGCGGGACCGTCGCAGAGGACGATCGCCGCGCCTTGTTCCTCGTTGTCCAGGTCGTGGCCGTTGTCGACGCGGGCGACCGTGCGGCAGCCGGTGAAATGCCGGTCGATGCCGGAGGCGTCGGCCATCCGGACGAGCAGGACGGGCCCGTTCGCGGAGTCGGGCGGCGGACCCCAGTCGGCGTAGCTCATATGGCCGGAGTAGGGGAGGGGCAGCCCTCGCGCCGGGCCGTAGCGCGCAAGGGCGCCCGCTTCACCGTAGTTGCCGGTGAGAACGGTGGCGCGGGCTCTCTCCCGGGGCGGGATGCGGGCCCATCCCTGCCGCGCGGCGTCGGCCAGTTCGGGCCAGCCGAGCTGTTCGCCCTGCTCCTTGTTGAGCGCCATCGGCACGGAGAGCACGGAGGGCGGCAGTACGGGCAACGTGATGACGGCGTTGACCAGGGTAGAAACCACCACGGCGGCCACCAGCAGGGAACGCCGCACCGCCCTTGCCCCCGGTCTCGCCGCCCACCGCAACGTCGGCTCGCAGCCCGCCGCGAGCAGCACCATGAGCAGCGGCACCGTGTAGTACCCCTTGCCGCCGAGCGCCAGCACCACCGCGCACAGCAGCGGATACGCGAGGGCGAACGCCCGCGCCCACCGCACGCCGGGTGCACGCCACAACCGGAGCCACCCGGCGACCCACACGGGCACGAACAGCGGGGAGAGGTAGATCAGTTGCTGGGGGACGAGCAGGGCGCGGTTCTCGGCCCCGTCGTCCTCGCTGATGCCGCGGGCCACCGTGAACTGGGGCCAGTCGTGCGCCGCCTGCCACCACAGGGTCGGCGCGGCCAGGGCCAGCGCCGCGCCGCAACCGGCGAGGAACCAGCCACCGCGCAGCACCCGGCGCGGCCCCACGCACACGATCGACACGAGCAGCACCGCGACGAGCAGCACCACCAGGAACTTGTTCTGCACGCCGACCCCGGTGACCGCGCCGGCCGCGAGCCACCACCGCCCGTCCCCGGTCCGCAGCACCCGCAGGACGAACCAGCTCACCGCCGCCCACCCGAGCAGGTCGAACGTCGCCGTGGACACCATGTGCCCGACCGCCAGCGCCTGCGCCCCGAGCGCCGCGAGCACGGCCGCGAGGAGTTGGGCGCCGCGTCCGCCGCCCAACTCCCGTGCCAGCAGGGCGACGACGAGAACCGTCACTGCCGCGGCCAGCGTCGCCACCACCCGCAGGCCGGCCAGACTGTCCCCGAAGACCTCGGTGGAGGCGCGGGCGAGCAGGGGAGTGAGCGGCGGCTGGTCGACGTAGCCCCAGTCGAGGTGGTGGCCCGCGGCGCGGAAGTACAGCTCGTCGCGGTGGTAGCCGTAGCGCGCCGAGAGCAGGGTCAAGGCGCCCGCGTACGCGGCGACGACGCACAGCAGCGGCCGCCAGGGAAACGGTGCGAGCTCCGCCGCGCCCGGTTGCGGCCGCGCGTCGTCCTCGCCCATGTCCCCCGCCTCCCGCCGCCTCCCCTTGGCGCACCGGTGTGTCGGTGCGCCGGGAGCGTACTGGCGGCGCGGGCGACGGTCGAGGCCCCGCGTCAGCCGGGGAGAGCCGCGCCGCTCACTCCTCGGTGGGCTTCTCCGAGTCCACCCCGGCGCGCTTCTTGCGCCACTCGCCGCGCGTGAAGTCGGGGATCTCCTGCGGCGCGCCCTTCGCCTTGATGGACAGGTGGCTCAGCGGGACCGGCGAGGTCCAGGTCGCGGCGTCGTACACGTCGAAGTCGGGGACGAGTCCGAGGCGCATCGTCTGCATGAGGCGGTACACCATGATGTAGTCCATGCCGCCGTGGCCGCCGGGCGGGTTGGCGTGCTCCTTCCACAGCCAGTGGTCGAAGTCGGCGTAGGCGCCGAAGTCGCCCCAGGTGTCGTTCGTGTGGTCGGGCTCGAGGTAGATGCGCTCCGGGTAGTCCTCGAACACGCCCTTCGTGCCGCCGAGCTGGTTGATGCGGGAGTAGGGGTGCGGGGTGCTGACGTCGTGCTCCAGGCGGATCACGCGCCCCTTGGCCGTCTGGACGAGGCTGATCGTGCGGTCCGACTCGATGTACGACTCCTTCCAGCTCGGGTCGGACTTCGGCATGTGCGCCGCGCGGTACTCGGCCAGGCCCAGGGACGGGGTGCCGAAACTGGAGATGTGGGTGACGCGGTCGCCGCGGTTGACGTCCATGTAGTTGGCGACCGGGCCGAAGCCGTGGTTCGGGTACAGGTCGCCGCGGAGCCGGGTGTGCCACAGGCGGCGCCACGGGCCCTCGTAGTAGTCGGGGTCGAACATCAGGCCGCGCAGATCATGGTTGTACGCGCCCGCGCCGTGCAGGAGCTGTCCGAACTTGCCCGCGTGCGCCATCCGCAGGACACGCATCTCGTTGCGGCCGTAGCAACAGTTCTCCAGCTGCATGCAGTGTCTGCGGGTGCGTTCGGAGAGGTTCACCAGCTCCCACAACTGGTCGAGCTGGAGTGCGATGGGGCACTCGACGCCGACGTGCTTGCCGTTCAGCATCGCCGCCTTCGCCATCTCGAAGTGCCAGTCCCACGGCGTCGCCGCGTACACGAAGTCGAGGTCACCGCGTTTGCAGAGGTTCTCGAAGTCGTGGTCGCCCTTGGTGTACGTGGCCGGGGCCGGCTGGCCCGCGGCTGTCACCTTCGCCGCCGCGCGGGCCGTCTTCTCCTTCACCGGGTCGCACAGGGCGACGACGCGGACGCCCGGCATGGCGAGGAACAGGTCGATCATGCTGCCGCCGCGGTTGCCGAGACCGATGATCCCGACGCGGACCGTGGAGCGCCGCTCGAACGGTACACCGACCATCGTGCGGCCCTGCCGGGCCGGGGCGGCGGCTTCGGAGGCGGCGGCGGGCGCGGAGTCCGCCTCGGTGGCGGCGTTGGCCGCGCCCGTGCCGCCGAACGCGGCGAGGCCGAGACCGGCGCCCGCGACGCCCGCGGTGCGCAGGACGTCGCGTCGGGAGCGGCCGTCGGGTCCGGAGCCGTAGCCGGACGTGGCTTGCTCGTCGGGCTCGGGCGTCTCGTACGAGGGCAGGTTGTCGTCGTGCATCGGACCTCCAAGGCTGGCGGGTGCGGTGCCGGGCAAACGCCTGCCACCTTGGAGGGGCCGAGTGAGGGACGCAAGGGACGGAAGGGGCCGGGGAGTTGGACTTCTGTCGCGCACGCCCAGCGCGCCGCACGCCCAGCGCGCCGTGCGGTGGAGGAGTCAGGCGGGCCGCGTCGCCCGCTCCAGCTCCACGAGCACGGAGTGATACGTATGACCCGTCGCGTGGTCCATGCCCACCTCGCACATCCGGTTCGCCGAGAGGTACGCGTCGTACGCGCGCGAGGTGACCTCCGCGGCCTCTCTGCGGGTCGCGGTCTCGGTCAGTTCCTTGTGGAGCATGCCGCGGTCGCCGGCGAAGGCGCAGCAGCCCACATTGTCCGGGATGGTGACCTCGTCGGCGCAGGCCTCGGCGACCGCCCGCAACTGGGCCACGTCACCGAGGTGTTCCATGGAGCAGGTGGGGTGCAGCACGGCCGAACCGATCGTGCGCTCGACGGTGAGGTGCGGCAGCAGCTCCTCGGCGGCCCAGACGAGGGAGTCGACGATGGTCAACTCCGCGTGCAGTGCCCGGTTGTCGTCGGTGAGGTACGGCACCACCTCGTGCGCGATGCCGAGCGTGCAGGACGAGGCGTCGACGACGAGCGGGAGGCGGCCGCCCGCGGTCCAGCCCCAGGCCGCCTCGACGATCCGGTTCGCCATGATCGTGTTGCCCTCGTCGTACCCCTTGGAGTGCCAGATCGTGGCGCAGCAGGTGCCCGCGACGTCGCCGGGGATCCACACCGGCCGCCCCGCGCGTGCGGAGACCGCGACGACGGCCTGGGGGAGCGACACGTCGCCCGGAGTGCCGAAGATGCGGTTCACGCACGCCGGGTAGTAGACGGCCGAGGCGCCCACGCGCGCGGTGCGGGGCATCTTGCGGGAGGCCGCGGCCGGGATCTCCGGCAGCCACTCGGGCACCAGGTCGGGCCGGACCGCCTTGCGGGCCTTGTCGGTCACGGCGGTGAGCAGCCGGTCGCCGATCTTGTCGGCGGCGGCCACGGCGAGCCGCGCGGACGCCTCGACGGCCCTGAAGTTCTTCGCTGTGAGCGCGGCGACCTTCTCCTCGCGGGGCGAGTGCCGGGCGTGTCGGAAACCCTTCATGAAGGCCCCGGTGTCGATGCCGACTGGGCAGGCCAGCTTGCAGGTGGAGTCCCCGGCGCAGGTGTCCACCGCGTCGTAGCCGTACGCGTCGATCAGCGCGTCCTCGACCGGGGAACCGGCGGGCTGGCGCATCATCTCGCGGCGCAGCACGATGCGCTGGCGCGGCGTGGTGGTCAGGTCCTCGCTGGGGCAGGTGTCCTCGCAGAAGCCGCATTCGATGCACGGGTCGGCGATCAGCTCCACCTTGGGGATGGTCTTCAGGCCGCGCAGGTGCGCCTTCGGGTCGCGGTCGAGGACGATGCGGGGCGCGAGCACGCCGTCGGGGTCGATGATCTGCTTCGTGCGCCACATCAGCTCCGTGGCGCGCGGCCCCCATTCGAGCTCCAGGAAGGGCGCGATGTTGCGGCCGGTGGCGTGCTCGGCCTTGAGGGAGCCGTCGAACCGCTCCACCGTCAGACGGCAGAAGTCGTCCATGAAGGCCGCGTACCGGTCGACGTCGGCCGGCAGCGCGGCGTCGAAGGCCAGCAGGAAGTGCAGGTTGCCATGGGCGGCATGGCCGGCCACGGCGGCGTCGAAGCCGTGCTGTGTCTGCAGTTCGAGCAGCGCCTCGCACGCCTCCGCCAGACGCGACGGCGGAACGGCGAAGTCCTCGGTGATCAGCGTGGTGCCCGACGGGCGGGCGCCGCCGACCGCCGTCACGAACGCCTTGCGCGCCTTCCAGTACCCGTTGATCGTTCCCGCCTCGCGCGTGAACGCGTTGGTCACCGAGGCGACAGGGGTGACGAGTTCGAGCCCTTCGAGCACCTTGGCCGCCGCGTCCTCGTAGGCGGCCTGCCGCTCCTCGTCGGGCGCGCGGAACTCGACAAGGAGCGCCGTCGTCTCCTTGGGCAGCTCGGCCCAGTCCTGCGGCACGCCCTGCACGCTGACCGACGCCCGCAGCGTATTGCCGTCCATCAGCTCGACGGCCAGCGCCCCGGCCTCGTTGAACAGCGGTACCGCCGCCGCGGCCGCGGGCAGCGACGGGAAGAAGAGCAGCGCCGTCGAGACGCGCCGGTCCAGGGGCAGGGTCTCGAAGACGATGTCGGAGATGAACCCGAAGGTGCCCTCCGAGCCGACCATCAGGCCGCGCATGATCTCGACCGGCGTCGAGCCGTCGAGGAAGGCGTCCAGCCGGTAGCCGTTCGTGTTCTTGATCTCGTACTTGGCGCGGATCCGGCGCGTCAGCTCCGCGTCCGCCTCGATCTCCCGCTTGATCGCCATCAGGCCCTCGCACAGCGCCGGTTCGGCGTGCGCGAGCTCCTCGTCGGCCGCCGGGTCGGCGGTGTCCACGACTGTTCCGGACGGCAGGACGAAGGTGAGCGAGGCGACCGTGCGGTACGAGTTGCGGGTGGTGCCCGCCGTCATACCCGACGCGTTGTTCGCGACCACGCCGCCGACCGTGCAGGCGACGGCGCTCGCCGGGTCGGGGCCGAGCACGCGCCCGTACCGGGCCAGCGTCATGTTGGCCCGTACGACGGTGGTGCCGGGGCCGATGCGCGCCCGCGAACCGTCGCCGACGACCTCGACGCCGGACCAGAACTTACGGACGTCCACCAGGATGTCCTCGCCCTGCGCCTGCCCGTTCAGCGACGTGCCCGCCGCGCGGAAGACGACCTCGCGGCCCTTGCCGTGGGCGTACGACAGCACGGCCGACACGTCGTCGATGTCCTCGGCGACCACCACGACCTTCGGCACGAAGCGATAGGGGCTCGCGTCGGAGGCGTACCGCACGAGGTCGGAGATCTTGGTGAGGACCTTGTCCGCGCCGAGCAGCCGCTCCAGGTCCGAGCGCAGTGGCTCGGGCGTGCCGTCCGCCTGCGCGTCCGTGACCCGGTCGTGCGCCGGGACCAACGGGCGGGATCCGGGTCGCAGGGCTTCCGGCTTCGGCTCCAGCAGCGGCATGCCTCTCGCCTCTCCTCGTTCGGTGCGGTGCTCTTACGCGGGTCGATCAGCTCTCATGTTCGCGCGGGCGCTCCGGTCTCAGGTCGCGGGGGGCCTCGAACAGCGCGTTCAGCAATGTGGTGAGCTGGGCGCGCTGCGGTGCGTCCAACGGGGCCAGGATCTCCTCCGCGGCCGCGCGGCGCGCGCTGCGCAGCTCCCGCAGGGCGGCCCGGCCCCGCTCGGTCAGCTCGATCCGGATGACGCGGCGGTTGGTGGGGTCGGGCACGCGGCGCACCAGCTCACCGGCTTCGAGCCCGTCCACGACACTGGTGACGGCGCGGGGCACGACCTCCAGGCGCTGGGCGAGATCGGCCATGCGCGGGGGCGTCTCGTAGTGCACCAGCGTGCGCAGCAGCCGGGACTGGGCGGGCGTGATCCCGACGGGTTCCAGCTGGCGTTTCTGTATGCGCTGCAGGCGGCGCGTGAGCCTCAGCAACTGCTCGGCGAGGAAGCCGTCGGCGTCCGGGGTACTCATGCCGGGAACATTAGCAGGACTTTGTGCATTGTGAGTATAGGTAACAATGAGCTATGCTCCTCAACGTCGAGATCGGCACGCTGTCCGCCGGTCTCTCCCTTTACCTAGGAGGCCCATGCCCCGCGACGCAATCGACTGGACGCCGCCCCCCGATGCCCGGACATCGGGCCGGCCGCGGCAGATCCGCCGCATCCTCTCCCTCTTCCGCCCCTACCGCGCCCGCCTCGCCCTCGTCGGCCTGCTCGTGGGCGCCGCCTCACTGGTCACGGTCGCGACGCCGTTCCTGCTGAAGGAGATCCTCGACGTCGCCATCCCGCAGGGCCGGACCGGGCTGCTCAGCCTGCTCGCCCTCGGCATGATCCTCAGCGCCGTCGTCACCAGCGTCTTCGGTGTCCTGCAGACACTGATCTCGACGACGGTCGGCCAGCGCGTCATGCACGACCTGCGCACGGCCGTCTACGGACGGCTGCAGAGCATGTCGCTCGCCTTCTTCACCCGGACCCGCACCGGCGAGGTCCAGTCCCGCATCGCCAACGACATCGGCGGCATGCAGGCGACGGTGACCTCCACGGCGACGTCCCTGGTGTCGAACCTGACGAGCGTCGTCGCCACGATCGTCGCCATGGTCGCCCTGGACTGGCGGCTCACCGTCGTCTCCCTGCTTCTGCTGCCCGTCTTCGTGTGGATAGCCCGCCGCGTCGGCCGCGAGCGCAAGAAGATCGCCACCCAGCGCCAGAAGCAGATGGCCGCCATGGCCGCCACGGTCACCGAGTCGCTCTCCGTCAGCGGCATCCTCCTTGGCCGCACCATGGGCCGCGCCGACTCCCTGACCAAGTCCTTCTCCGACGAGTCGGACCGCCTCGTCGACCTGGAGGTGCGCTCGAACATGGCGGGCCGCTGGCGCATGGCCGTCATCAGCATCGTCATGGCCGCCATGCCCGCGTTCATCTACTGGGCGGCCGGCCTCGCCTTCCAGCTCGGCGGCCCGAGCGTCTCCATCGGCACGCTCGTCGCGTTCGTCTCGCTCCAGCAAGGGCTGTTCCGGCCGACGGTGAGCCTGCTGCAGACCGGAGTCCAGATCCAGACCTCGCTCGCGCTGTTCCAGCGCATCTTCGAATACCTCGACCTGCGCGTCGACATCACCGAGCGCGAGGACGCCGTGCATCTCGACAGCGTCAAGGGCGAGGTCCGTTTCGAGGATGTGGAGTTCCGTTACGACGGGATCGACGCAGATGCGGAGGTGTCCGCCGATGCCGATGCCGATGCCGATGCCGTTGTCGATGTCGGCGCCGATGCCGACGGTCAGCGGGATCAGCAGAAGCGGCAGGAGCGGCAGAAGCTGATTCTCGACGGCATAGACATCACCGTCCCGGCCGGTGGCAGTCTCGCCGTGGTCGGCCCGACCGGCTCCGGAAAGTCCACGCTCAGCTACCTCGTGCCGCGCCTCTACGACGTCACGGGCGGCCGCGTCACGATCGACGGGTTCGACGTGCGCGACCTGGACTTCGACACCCTCGCGCGCGCGGTCGGCGTCGTCTCGCAGGAGACGTACCTCTTCCACGCCTCGGTCGCCGACAACCTCCGGTTCGCCAAGCCGGACGCCACCGACGAGGAGCTTCACGCGGCGGCCGCCGCGGCCCAGATCCACGACCACATAGCCGCTCTGCCCGACGGGTACGACACAGTGGTCGGCGAGCGGGGCCACCGCTTCTCCGGCGGCGAGAAGCAGCGCTTGGCCATCGCCCGCACCATCCTGCGCGACCCGCCGATCCTCATCCTCGACGAGGCGACGAGCGCGCTCGACACCCGTACCGAGCACGCGGTGCAGGAAGCGATCGACGCCCTCTCGGCCGACCGCACCACGCTCACCATCGCGCACCGCCTCTCCACGATCCGCGGCGCCGACCAGATCGTGGTCCTGGACGGCGGCCGCATAGCCGAGCGCGGCACGCACGAGGAGCTGCTCGGCAAGGAAGGCCGGTACGCGGCGCTGGTTCAGCGTGACGCGCGTCTCGAGACGGCGGCCTGAGCCCCGGACGGGCGGCTCGTCGGCGGTCTGCAGGTGACCTCGGGGAGGCACGGAGCTGCGCATATGTCCGTAACGCCCTGATGTGCGGGTTATCGTACTTCCATGCCGAACCAGACTCCGCGACGGGGCCCGCTGCGACTCACGCGCAAGGGGCGTATCGCCCTGATCGTGACCGGAGCTGTCGTGGTGGCCGCCGCGGTCGTGGTGCCGCTGACCATGACCGGTGACGAGGAGAAGCCCAGCGCCCTGACCGTTCCGGAGGGCTGGCGGTCGAGTCAGGTCTACGCCGCCGTCGACAAGGCGCTCGATCTGCCCGCCGGAGCCACCAGGAAGGCCGTGCCGAAGGCGAAGCTCCGGCTTCCGGAGGAGGCGGGCGGCAACCCCGAGGGGTACCTGTTCCCGGCGACGTACCCCATTGACGACAAGTCGACCCCGGAGTCGGTGCTCTCGTACATGGTCGACACGGCCACCAAGAGGTTCGACGGCAGTCAGGCCGCCGCGAGCGGTGACCGGACACCGGTGAACCTGTACCAGACGGTCACCGTCGCGAGCATCGTCGAGGCGGAGGCGGACAACGAGAAGGACATGGGCCGGGTGGCCCGTGTCATCTACAACCGGCTCGGCCACGGGATGCCGTTGCAGATGGACTCGACCATCAACTACGCGCTCAACCGTTCCACGCTGGACACCAGCCATCAGGACACCAAGGCGGACAGCCCGTACAACACGTACGCCCGCAAGGGGCTGCCGCCCTCGCCGATCGGCAACCCCGGGGACACGGCCTTGAAGGCGGCGACGCGGCCGACGCGTGGCGACTGGCTCTACTTCGTCACGGTCAAGCCGGGCGACACCCGCTTCACCTCGGACTACGCCGAGCAGCGGAGGAACGTGGCGGAGTTCAACAGGTACCAGGGGAAGACGGACTAGGGCAGGACTAGGGCGGCGGCTGCTCGGCGCGAGCGCCTTTTTCCGGCGCGGGGGCCTGCTCACGCGGAGCCCGCCCAATGCGGGGCCTCCTCGGCGATTAACCCCACGCAGCCCGCCCGTCTAGGCCGCAGCCCCCGGCATGTCCTCCCCCTCCGTCCGCAGCAGCCGCTGCACATCCCGCACCGCCGCGCGCCCCGCACGGTTCGCGCCGATCGTGCTTGCCGACGGCCCGTACCCGACCAGATGCACCCGCGGATCCAGAGCGGCCCGCGTGCCCTCCATCCGGATGCCGCCGCCGGCCTCGCGCAGCTTCAGCGGGGCGAGATGGTCGATGGCGGCGCGGAAACCGGTGGCCCAGAGGATGACATCGGCCTCGACCGTGTGGCCGTCGTCCCAGGCCACGCCAGTCGGAGTGATCCGGTCGAACATGGGGAGGCGGTCGAGGACACCGTTGGCGCGAGCCTCGCGGATCGCGTCGTTGAGCGGCAGGCCCGTCACCGAGACGACGCTCAGCGGCGTGAGCCCCTGCCGCACCCGCTCCTCGACCATCGCCACCGCCTCCCGTCCGCGCTCCTCGTCGAAGGGCCCCTCGCGGAAGACCGGCGGGCGGCGCGTCACCCAGGTCGTCGCGGCGGCGAACGGGGCGATCTCCATGAGGTGCTGTGTCCCGGACGCACCGCCGCCGACCACGACGACCCGCTGTCCTGCGAACGCCTCCGGCCCCGGGTACTGCGCGGTGTGCAGCTGCCGCCCGCGGAACGTCTCCTGCCCGGGGTAGCGCGGCCAGAACGGCTTGTCCCAGGTCCCGGTCGCGTTGATCAGCGCACGCGTCGACCAGACCCCGTCCGAGGTCTCGACGCGCAGTCGCCCGCCGTCTCCTTCGCGCACCCGCCGCACCTCGACGGGCCGCCGTACGCGCAGGTCGAACCGGTCCTCGTACGCCTCGAAGTACGCGGCGATGACCTCCGACGAGGGGCGCGCGGGGTCGGCGCCGGTCAGCTCCATGCCGGGCAGGGAGTGCATCCCGTGCACCTTGCCGTACGTGAGCGAGGGCCACCGGAACTGCCAGGCACCGCCGGGCCGGGGCGCGTGGTCGAGCACGACGAAGTCCCGCTCCGGCTCGAACCCGACGCGGCGGAGATGGTGGGCGGCGGAGAGACCAGCCTGACCGGCACCGATGACGACGACGTCGATGTCGAAGCCGTTGTCGATGCCGATGCCGATGCCGCTGTCAGTGTCGATATCGATGTCGACGTGAGCATCGACGGGCGCGGCGGCGCTTTCCGGCCGCGCACCCGTACCCCGCGCCACCTCGGCCGAGCCGCCCGCCCCGCCGACGCTTCCGCCGCTTGCTCCGACTTCCCCGAACTCGTCCACGCTTGTACCAACTCGACCGGGGCGCGGGATCTTCCCGTCACTCCGCCGCGCTCAACGCCCGCCCGCGACCAGGAGCGGCGCACTCTGGTCGGCGACCTCCGCGTGACTGCCGGCCTGGTGCGGTCCCGGCGCCGCCCCGCACCAGGCCGATCCCCGCCCACAGGTTCGGCGCGATCCCGAGCCCGTCGCGCGTGCCGCCGTGCAGCGCCAGCATCCGCTGCTGCCCGACGGATTAGCTGCGACCGAGCGCGGCCTGCGCGGTGGCGACCGTCTCGGGGGAGAGGTCGTCGAGGAGCCGGTTGGCCGTCGCCCAGGCGTCGCTCGCGGAGTCGCGCGGCGCCCCTCACCCCCGCGCTGCGGGCAGACCGAGACCGTCGGAGCGACAATGACCCCATGTCCGACGCATTCACGACCCGCATCCTGAACCTCTCCACCGGCTCCGACGAACGAGTCGTCGACCTCACCCGCGACTGCGAATCCTTCCTCCGCGAGGCCGCCCGGGGTCGCGACGGCCTGCTCAACATCTTCGTGCCGCACGCCACGGCCGGTATCGCCGTCATCGAGACGGGCGCCGGCAGCGACGACGACCTCCTCTCCGCCCTGCACACCCTCCTCCCGGCCGACGACCGCTGGCAGCACCGCCACGGCAGCCCCGGCCACGGCCGCGACCACGTACTCCCGGCGTTCGTACCCCCGCACGCGACACTGCCGGTGGTCGGCGGCTCCCTGGAACTCGGCACGTGGCAGTCGGTGTGCCTGGTCGACACCAACAAGGACAACCCGGAGCGCAAGGTCCGCCTGAGCTTCCTCGGCTGAGATGCGGCCGCGTGCTGCTGCCCTGGATGCCATGCCATGCATGCCATGCGATGCCCGCCATGCCAAGCCCCAGGGCAGCGCGCTCCGCGACAGCCGTTCCTCGCGCCCGTCCCCAGCCGTCAGCCGTCCTGACCGCGAACGGGACCACTGACGTGCAGGGTGAGTCCGGCGATGTGGCCCGACTGGATGATCGGGGCGTGATGGACACCGCCTCCGATCTCGTCCCGGCCGGCCTGAGCAGGTAGCGGCAAGCCGGACAGGACTGTAGGTGCCATGCCTCCTTGAGGGTTTCCGGGGGGGCCTGGCCTGGTATAGACCACTAACATTGCCGCTTCAACCCGCGCTGTCAAGGCCCAAGTTGACGCGCCCCGCAATCTCCGCCGATCAGGCATGTGACCTGCGAGTAACCCGACACTCCGGCCCGGGGCAAGGTCAATTCCACTGTTGACAGCCTCAGTTGGTCTAGTCCAAATTGAGGGGCGCCGGGTCGTCGGCGGATGTGCGGAGCACTCCGTCGGGGCCGTCCCGCGCCGTCGCCCCGCGAGCTGCCCGGGCGTCGACCACCCGTCGCCCTCGCAGGCCTCCGAACCCGCGTACACCTCGTCGCCCGCGTCCGCGACGCCCTCCGCCATCTCCTCCTACGTCACCTCCCACCCGTCGCCTCCCCGCCGGAGGCCGACGTGGTTGCACCGAAGGAACGAGTCTTGGAACACCCCGTGTCACCCCCCGCCCCGTACCTCCACCGCGCCGCCGGCGAGCTGCCGTACCTCAGTGCGGACGGTGAGAGCTATCTGGCGCAGACGCAACTGCGCCACCTGCGCAAGACGCGGCCGCTCAGAGTGCTGTCGCCGGAAGACTTCGCCTTCTGGCAGACGTACGGGTACGTCGTCGTGAAGCAGGCGATATCCCGGGCCGCCGCCGGGCGGCTGCTCGACTTCGCCCACGAGTTCCAGGGGCTCGACCCCGACCGGCCCGACACCTGGTACGAGGAGCGCAAGTTCCGCAGCGACCTCGACCGTGACCTGCACGTCTACGGCTTCGTGGAGGCGTACCACCACCAGTTGCTGTGGGACAGCCGGCAGACGCAGCGCGTGTACGACGCGTTCGTCGACGTGTGGGACAGCGAGGAGCTGTGGGTCACGCTCGACCGGCTCAACCTCAACCCGCCCAACATCAGGAACCGTTCCCGTGAGCTGATCGCGCCCACCGAGGAAGGGTTCGACATCGAGCTGCACTGGGACGTCGACACCACGGCCAGCATGCTGCCGCAGCGCGTCCAGGGGATCATCGCGCTGAACGACACGAGCCCCGAGACCGGCGGGTTCCAGTGCTGTCCCGAGCTGTTCCGGCGCTTCGACCGGTGGGCCGCGCTGCAGCCCGAGGGCCGGGACCCCATCCGGCCCCGTATCGACCGCGACGAGATGCCGGTCGTGCGGCCCGACCTGGAAGCCGGGGACCTGCTCATCTTCAACGGCATGCTCGCGCACGGCGTCGCCCCGAACACCTCCGAGAGCAGCATCCGCGCCGTGCAGTACCTGTCGATGATGCCCGCGCTCGAGACGCACGAGACGCTGCGCCGCTCCCGCGTCGACTCCTGGCGCGACCTCACCACCCCGACCTGGAACGCGACCCTGCTCGGCGACGCTGACCGTCCCGAGGCGCTCCGGTACGGCACCGCCGACCTCACCGACCTGGGCGCCAAGCTCCTGGGCCTGGAGTCCTGGGGCGGACCGCGGCACGGTGCGCGGGAGGGGGCGGCGTGCGCCGTATCTGCCTGACGCTGCCGACCAACCGGCCCTGCGCCGATGCCCTCACCGCCCTCGGCGAGGAAGCCGCGTACGCCGTCGAGAACTTCGGTGACGTGGAGGTGCGGGTGGTCGTCCTCGACTCCTGCCAGGACGCGGCGGTACGCGCCCGGCACCGGGCCGTCCTGAACGACCTCCCTCCGCACCCCCGGATCACCGTCCACCACCTCGACGAGGACGAGCAGCGCGCCTTCCTGCGCGCCGTGATCGAGCGGAGCGGCACCAGCAAGCCCGATCTCCTGCTCGACCTCATGCTCCCGGACCGCGTCTCCTACGGTGCCTGCACCAACCGGGCGTTCCTGGTGGCCGCCGCTCTCGGCTGCGAGTCCGTGCACCGCAGGGACTCCGACAGCCGGTACCAGAAGGCCGACGGGCGCCCCGTCTTCCCCGTCCACCACGAACTGCGCACCCTCGGGCGCCGGGCCGCCGACGCCGCCGCGGCGGTCGACGAGACCGCCCTCACCACCGCGGCCCAGGGCCGCCGGGTCGCCATGGCCGGGGCCTCCTTCGTCGGCGCGCTCTCCGTGGACATCGCCGAGATCAAGGCGCTCGACCCGGACGTCTACACCGACATCGTCGGGCTGTGGGCCCCCGGGCACTGGTCCGCCGAGCAACGCGCGGAGCTGGCCGCCGAGTCGTTCCTCGGCGCCGGGACCGAGCCGTTCACGCACGACCGGACGCTGCTCACCCTCGTCGACCCGATGCGCGTCGACATGTGCAACATCGCCTTCCACGGGGTCCACGAGCGCGTACCGCTGCCGCCCGCCACCGACACGATCGGCAGCGACTACTTCCTCATCCACCTCGTCCACGACGCGGGGCTCCCGGGCGTGCTGCACAACCGGGACATCGTCAACTTCCACACCAAGGAGCGCAGGACGGGGGAGGGCTTCCTCGCCTACCAGACGCGGTTCGCCAAGTTCCTGCTGTCGATGCTGTACCTGCACCACGTCTACGAGCGGATGGCCGAGGCCGGTGACACGCTGCTCGACGACGAACTCGGCCAGGTCCGCGCCGATGTCGTCGCCGCGCTCGTCCGCGAGAGCGTCCAGCTCGACCCCGCCGAGAACGTACGACGGCTCGACGTCCTCGACGCCTCGTACCGCAGACTCGGCGGACGCTACGCGGAGTTGGCCGACCGCCTCGCCGGCGAGCGCGAGCGGCTGCTGCACGAGGCGCGGAGCGACATGGCCGACTTCGCCCTGCTGACGGAGGAGTGGGGTGCGCTCGTCCGCGCCGCCCGCGTCACCCCCGTCCACCACACGGCGGAGCCGGCCCGATGACCGCGACCACCGACACAGTCGCGCATAGCGCCGCAACCACGGCCACCGACACAGTCGCGCATGTCGCCGCCGCCGCGACCACCGCCGCAACCGCCGCCGCCGCCGCAGCCGCGACCACCGCCGCAACCGCCACCGCCGCCGCAGCCGCGACCACCCCCGCAGCCGCCCCCGGCGACCGGATCGTGTACGACCTCGACGGGATCGGTGCCCAGTACGACGCCCTGCTCCGCGAACTCCCGGGCGTCCGCGTGCGGTTCGCGCTCAAGGCGTGCCCGGTGGATGACGTGCTCCGGTTCCTCGCCGGGCGGGGGAGCGGGGTCGACGCCGCCGGGCCGCAGGAGATCACGCAGGCACTCCGCGCGGGCGTCCCCGTCGGACGGATCCACTACGGCAACACCGTGAAGTCCGACCGGAACATCGCGGACGCCCACCGGCTCGGCATCCGCGACTTCGCCACCGACACCGTCGAGGACGTACGGGCCGTGGCGGCGCACGCGCCCGGCGCCCGCGTCTTCTGCCGCCTCGCGACGAGCGGCGAAGGGGCGCTGTGGGGGCTGAGCGAGAAGTTCGGCTGCGATCCCGACGAGGCCGTACAGGTGATGGGAGCGGCGCGGGAGTCGAAGCTAGTGCCCGCCGGGCTCTCCGTGCACGTCGGATCGCAGCAGATGTCCGCGGACGCCTGGCAGGACGCCTTCGCCGACCTCGCCGAGACCCTCACCGCGCTCCGCCGGCGCGGCCTCGTCCTCGACCACGTCAACCTCGGCGGCGGCCTGCCCGCCCTCGGCTACGCCGACCGGTACGGGACACCGCTCGACCCCCCGCTCGACAAGATCTTCGCCGTGCTCCGCGAGGGCATGCGGCACCTGCGGGACCTGCACGGCGACCCGCTCCACTTCGTCGTCGAGCCGGGACGCCATCTCGTCGCCGACCACGGCACCGTCCACGCCCACGTGGTACGTATGACCCGGCGCCGCGGACCCGACGGCGAGGACCGGCACTGGCTGTATCTGAGCGTCGGCCGCTTCAACGGGCTCTACGAGACGGACGCCCTGCAGTACCCGCTCGTCTTCCCGGGCGCCGATCCCGGCGCCGACCGCGTCCTCGCGCGCGTGGCGGGCCCCACCTGCGACAGCGACGACGCCTTCCCCGGCCTCGTCAGCGTGCCGAGGGGGCTCCGCTCCGGGGACCCCGTCGAGGTGCGGTCCAGCGGTGCCTACGCCGCCAGCTACATGACCCGCGGCTTCAACGGCTTCGCCCCGCTCCCGCACCACTGCGCAGGCGGCCCGGCATGAACGACACCGTCCGCATCCGCGCCATCGCCGAACGGGACTGGCCCGCCATCACCGCCCTGGAGGCGCGGGCGTACGCACGTCTCGGACTGACGGAGGGGCAGGCCGCCCTGCGGGCCTGGCGCGACGCCTCGCCCGAGACGTGTTTCGCCGCGCACGCCGGTCCCCGACTCGCCGGGTACGTGCTGGCGCTGCCGTACCCGCACGGGTCCTACCCGGATCTGCGGCGGGCGCGCGAGAGCACGGGGCTGTCCGCCGTACCGGCCCGCAACCTCCACCTCCACGACCTCGTGGTGGCGCCCGAGCTGCGCCGGCAGGGGTTCGCCCGGCAGCTGGTGCGCCACCTCTGCGCGGTCGCGCGGTCCCGCGCGTACGACCGTGTGTCGCTGGTCTCCGTCGGCGGGGCGGAGGCGTTCTGGGCGGCGCGCGGATTCGGCGCGCACCCCGGGGTCGTCGCCCCGGGCGGCGAGTACGGCGCCCACGCCGTCTACATGTCCCTGCCGCTTGAAACCGGCCCGCTCGAAGCAACCCCCTATGAACAGCTCGAAAAGAGTGATGTGCGTGTCCCCTGATACCGCGCCCCCGGCCACCTCCTTCCGCCGGCACCAGTGGGCGATCGCCGCGCTGTTCTGCTCCCTCGGGTTCCAGTACGCCACCTGGGCCGCGCGCATCCCCGCTCTCAAGGACGACCTGGGGCTCAACGCGGCCGAGGTCGGTGTCCTCCTCATGGCCGCCGGGATCGGCGCCGTCGTCTCGTTCCCGCTGGTGGACCCGCTGATGCGGCGGCTCGGCTCCCAGCGGCTCGCCCTGCTCTCCGCGCTCGGCCTCGCCGCGCTGCTCTTCGCCCTGGCCGCCGCGCCGAACTTCCCGCTCGCCCTCCTCGTCCTCGGCCTCGACGGCGTCCTCGTCGGCTGCCTCAACGTGGCCATGAACGCGCAGGGCGCCGCGCTCGAGGCCCGCTTCGAGCGGACCACGATGGCCCGGCTGCACGCCACGTTCAGCGGCGGCTCCCTGCTCGCCGCGCTGCTCGCCTCCCGGATGACGGCGATGACGCCCTCGGTCACCGCCCACTTCGCCGTCGCCGCGGCCCTGCTCGTCCTGCTCGGCGCGTACGCCAGGACCGGACTGCTCACCGACGACGCACCGGCACGGGAGGGAACCGAGAAGAAGAAGGCGCGGCGCGGCAAGCGGGCCATGCCGTCGCGCGTGGTGCTCTGGATGTGCTGCGCGATGGCGTTCGGCACGGTCACCGAGGGCGCCATGAACGACTGGTCCACGCTCTACATGCGTGAAGTCGTCGACGCCTCGCACCAGTTGGCGCCGCTCGGCATCGCCGTCGTCTCCGGGATGATGGTGCTCGCCCGGCTCTTCGCGGACGGCTGGCGCGGCCGTTTCGGCGACGGCAAGGTCGTCGTGATCGGCAGCGCCCTCGCCACCGCGGGCCTCGTCCTCGCCCTCCTCGGCGGCAACGTGGTGACGGCCCTGACCGGCTTCGCCTGCGTGGGTCTCGGCATCGCGGCCGTCACCCCGTGCGTCTACGTGGCCGCCGCCCGGCAGGGCTCCGACGCGCTGGCGCTCGTGGCGGCCATGGGCACGACGGGCCTGCTCGCGGGCCCGCCCCTGATCGGCTTCGTCGCGGGCGCGAGCAGCCTGGTGTGGGGCCTGGGGGTGGTCGCGGGGGCGGCTGCCGTCGTCTGCCTGTGCGGCACGCGGATCCGCTGGCAGGACGCCGCGGAGACCGCGGACACCGCCGACACCGCGGAGGGGACGACGACGGTGACGGCGCCGCCGGTCGAGACGGCGCCGGGCACGTAGTCGGCGTCGAGACGGCGCCGGCACATGGTCGGCGTACCGAGGCCCTACGGGGCGGAGCGGCGCCGGACGATACGTGTACCCGTGTCCGGCAGTTCCCGCCGCCACGGGCCCGGCAGGTGCCGCTCCACCTCTTCGCGGAGCGCGTCGGGGAGGTCGCCGGAGCGGGCGTAGTCGACCAGGTGCGCGGCGGTCTCCCGCAGCGGGACGGCGGTGCGCTCGGAGACCTGGCGCAGCACGTCCCACGCCTCGGCCGGGGTGATCCGGCCGAGGGTGAGAAGCACGCCGACGGCCTGGTCCACGACCGCGCGGCCGCGCACCATGTGGCGCAGACGCGCGGCCTGCGCCTCAAGCCGCGTCCGCTCGTCGGCGACGGACCCGTCCTCGTGCGTGTCCGGACGTGGGCTCGGATCAGTGTGCAAGTAGTCCTCCGGGGGCTGGGGAGAAACAAGGGAGGCGGGCGTCAGCGGCCCGCGAGGGTGTGGTGGGGCGGACGGCCGTAGGCCGCGCGGTAGAGCGACGCGAACCGGCCGGGATGGTAGAAGCCCCAGCCCGCCGCGATCGACGTCACCGTGTCGCCCCTGGACGGGTCGGAGTTCAGCAGGTCGTGGTGGGCGTGCGAGAGCCTGATGCGGCGCAGGTGTGCCAGCGGCGTCGTGTCCAGGTGGCGGCGGAACGCGTACTGCAGGCCGCGCACGGTCACATGGGCCACGGCCGCGATCTCGGCCACTGTCAGCGGCTCGTGCGCGTGGTCCTCCATGTAGGTGAGGGCGCGGCGCAGGGAGCGCGGATGGGCGTCGTTGCGGTCGTTCGTGGTCGGCTCGGTGAGCGCGGTGTGCGGGAACGCGGCGAGGACGGCCGCCGCCAGATGCTGCGCCGCCGTCGACGTCACCAGCGGCTGCTCCGCCACCTCGGGATCACCGAGGACCGCATCGCGTACGTGGATGATCGTGCGCCGCAGATGCTGCGCCCCGGCGGCGGAGACCGGCCGGTGCCCGGTGAGCCGCACGGGCCCCGGACCCGACCGCGGATCGTTCCCCGCGACCTGGTTCAGCAGAGCCGGGTCCAGCATCGTGATGTTGTAGCGCGCGCCGACGATCCGCCCCTTGTAGGGGAGTTCGGGCGGGGCGAAGGAGACCACGTCACCCGGGCCGAAGGCGTCCTCGACCCCGGCGAACCCGTGGTCCTGGATCGTGCCGTCGTGGACGACGCACAGGCAGATCTTGCCGAGCGGTGTCACCTCGTAGCGCATGTCGAAGTCGAGGTCGAGTTCGTCGATGCTCACGCCGGGCATGGTGTCGCGGCGGATCTGCGCGCGGCTGGTCCCGGGGGTGCCGTTGCCGATGTGCATGCGCGCGTACGCGCGGCTCAGGAACTCCTCGGTCACCCCGATGTCGCTGCTGTCGAAGTGCAGGGTCTGCATACCGCCTTCACCTCGCCTGTTCCGTGCCCGTGCTTCTGACAGGAGCCTACGGCTCCCGGGCACCGCGCAAGCACGCCGGGGAGAAAGGACGAGTCAAAAGAGTTCGTTTTGTGGACGGCCGCCCATGGTGCTGTTCGCCCACGGTGTCGCGGTGCCGCGACAAGCCCCTGGATCGTTGGTGGTCACGTCGGTCGCGAGGAAGGCGGTGGGGTGTGATGAACAGGGACAATTCAGCGGAATCGGCCGGATCGGCCGAACCGGCCGACCACCTCACCGGGTTGCGGGCGGAGGTGCGGCAGCTGCGCCAGGCCATCGCCTCGCACATCGTCGTCGACCAGGCGATAGGCGTCGTCATCGTGCTCGGCCGGCTCACCCCCGACGAGGGCTGGGACGTCCTCAAACAGGTCTCGCAGCACACCAACACCAAGCTCAGGGACATCGCCGGGCAGGTCGTCGGGTGGGCGAACGGCCGGCCGCTGCCGGACCGGACACGAGGCGCGCTGGACAGCGCGCTGCAGCGTACGTCCTGACGCGGCGGGTGCCCGTGCTCCCGCGGGCCCCTACTCCAGCGGAAGCCGCATCAGCGTCAGGTCGAGCCACCGGCCGAACTTCGTCCCCACCTCGCGCACCGTGCCCGCGTGCTCGAACCCGTGCCGTTCGTGCAGCCGGACCGACGCCTTGTTGCCCGCCTCGATCCCGGCGATCATCACGTGCAGGCCCGCGGCCTCGGCGGACCTGATGAGTGTGGTGAGCAGGGCGGAGCCGATGCCCTTGCCGTGATGGCCCTCGGCCACGTACACCGAGTTCTCGGCGGTGTGGCGGAAACCGGAGTAGTCCTTCCAGGGGCCGTAGACGCCGAACCCGACGACCGTGCCGTCGTCCTCGGCGACGTACGCCGAACCCCGCCCCAGGTGCGCGCCGAGCCAGGCCGCGCCCTCGGCACGGGTCTGCGGCGTGTCCGTCCACAGCGCCGTGCCGTGCTCGATGGCGTGGTTGCGGATGGCGAGGACCGCGTCGAGGTCGCCCGCGCGGGCCGGGCGGACCGTCACCGCCCGCGCCCCCGTCTCGTATGGTGGATTCATGTCCAACATCGTAGACCCCCTGGTCGCGCGGATCGGCGGTCGCATCCGCGCCGAGCGGGACCGGCGGCGCTGGACGCTGTCCGAACTCGCGGAGGAGTCCGGGGTCTCCCGGGCGATGATCCACCGGATCGAACGGGGCGAGAGCAACCCCACCGCCGTCGTCCTCGGCAAGCTGTCGGCCGCGTTCCGGCTGAGCGTCGCCACGCTGCTCGACCCCGAGGCGGGTACGGAGGCGGACCGGGTGCGGCGCGAGGAGTCCGCGCCCCGCTGGACCGACCCCGGGACCGGCTACGAGCGGCGCCAGCTCTCCGGGCCCGGCTTCCCCGCCGAGGTCGCCGAGGTCCGGCTGCCCGCCGGGGCCCGGGTCCCGTACCCCGCGGCGGCGTTCGCCTTCCACCGCCAGCTCATCTGGGTCGTCGAGGGCCGCCTCACCTTCCACGAGGGCGACACGGTGCACGAACTGGGCGCGGGCGACACCGTCGAACTGGGCCCGCCCACCGCCTGCGTCTTCGAGAACGCGACCGGGCGGGTGTGCCGGTACGCGGTCGTGCTCGTCCGGGGAGAGGGGCCCTGAGGTGAGTCCGGTCGCGGTGCTGCGGCGCGGTGGCGTCGGGCTGCTCGGGTGTGTCGCCGGGGTGGCGCTGGCCAACAACTACGCCGTCCAGCCCGCCCTCGGCGACATCGCCCGGGACACCGGTACGTCGGCCGCCGCCATCGGGCTCGTCACCACCGCCGCGCTCGCCGGATGCATCGCGGGGTTCGCCTTCCTGCTGCCCCTCGCGGACCGGGCGGCGCCGCGGCGGCTCGTCGCCGGGCAGCTCGCGCTCCTGAGCGCCGGGTTGCTGCTCGCGGCGTCGGCCCGTGGGCTCGGGGTGCTGCTCGTCGCGTACGGGGTCGTCGGCGCGGGGGCCAGTGTCAGCGCGATGGCCTCGACCATCGCCGGGCGAGGTGTGCCGGAAAGGCGGCGCGGGGCGGCCGTCGCGGTGGTCGCCGCCGGGATGTCGGCCGGGATCCTGCTGAGCCGGCTGGTCGGCGGTGCGCTCGCGGACGCCTTCGGCTGGCGCGGCATGCTGCTCTGCTGCACCGGGCTCGTGCTCGCCTGCGCCGCCGGGGCGTGGTGGCGGCTGCCGGACGCGCGGCCCGCGCCGAGTGGGAGCTACCTCGCCACGCTGACCGCGCTGCCCGGCTCCCTGCGGCGCCACCCGGCCCTGCGCCGCGCGGTGCTCACCGGCAGCCTGTGGTACTTCGCGTTCAGCCTCGTCTGGGTCGCGCTCACCCTGCGCCTCGCCCAGCCCCCGTACGGCCTCGACGCCGCGGCCATCGGCCTGTACAGCCTCGCCGGGGCCCTCGGGTTCGCCGCGCTGCCGGTCGCCGGGCGGCTCGGCGACCGGTTCGGGCCGCGCGCGGTGATCTGCGCGAGCATGGCCGTGGCGGCGGCCGGGGCCGCGCTGCTCTGCACCGGTCTGGACCGGCCCGCCGTCACCGCGGCGGGGCTCGCCCTCGTCGACGCGGGCTGCTTCACGGCCCAGGCCGCCAACCAGACCCGCATCCTCGGCATCGACCCGGCGCGGGCGGGCAGCCTCAGCGGCGTCTACCTGCTGCTCTACTTCCTCGCGGGCGTGATCGGCTCGGCGCTCGCCGCGCCCCTCGTCGCGTCCGGCGGCTGGCCCGCCGCGTCCGGCACGGTCCTCGCCGCACTGGCCGCGGCGGGCCTGCTGGCACTGCGCCGGGCCGAGCCACGAGCACCGCGCCGCGGTCAGTCCTGAGCCCGCTGCTCCCGCTTCCGCGCCTGCTCCGCGTGGAGCTTCTTCACGCGGACGTTCTCCTTGCGGACGTCCGCCTGCGTCGCCCGCTCCTTCTGGAGCCACTCCGGGTTCTCGTCCTTGAGAGCGGTGATCTGCTCGGTGGTGAGCGGCTCGGTGACGCCGCCGCGGGCGAGCCCCGCGATGGAGACGCCCAGCTTCTCCGCGGCGACCGGGCGGGGGTGCGGGCCGTTCGCGCGCAGGTCCCGCAGCCACTGCGGCGGGTCGGCCTGCAGCGCGGCCAGCTCGCCGCGCGAGACGACGCCCTCACGGAACTCGGCGGGCGTGGCCTCGAGGTACACACCCAGCTTCTTCGCCGCCGTGGCGGGCTTCATGGTCTGGGTGTTCTGATCGGAACTCATGAGGTCAAGGGTATCGAGCGCGGGGCAGAGGTCCGACCACGCGTGACCGCGCCGGGTAGCCTTGCGGGGTGACAGGCACGGAGAAGACCCCCGCACAGGCCCCCTCGTTCCGGCTCGCGTACGTACCCGGAGCGACCCCCGCCAAGTGGGTGCGGATCTGGAACGAGCGCCTGCCCGGCACCCCGCTCGCCCTCGTTCCGGTCGACGCCGCCGACGCGGCGGACGTCCTGCGGCGCGGCGAGGCCGACGCGGGCCTCGTGCGCCTGCCCGTGGACCGTACGTTCTTCAGCGCGATCCCCCTCTACACCGAGACGACCGTCGTCCTGGTACCGAAGGACCATGTCGTGGCCGCGGTCGAGGAGGTCACGCTCGCGGATCTCGCCGAGGAGATCGTGCAGCACCCCCTCGACGACGTCATGGACTGGGAGCGTCCGCCGGGGCAGCCCGCCTTCGAGCGGCCCGCCACCACCGCCGACGCCGTCGAACTGGTCGCGGCCGGGGTCGGCCTCCTCGTCGTGCCGCAGTCCCTGGCCCGCCTGCACCACCGCCGCGACCTCACCTACCGGCCGGTCACGGACGCGCCGGGCTCGGACGTCGCCCTGGCCTGGCCCGAGGAGCGGACCACCGACCAGGTCGAGGACTTCATCGGCATCGTGCGCGGCCGGACGGTGAACAGCTCGCGGGGGCGGCAGAGCCCGCAGCAGGAGAAGGCGCCGGCCAAGAAGAAGCCGGCGCAGGCCGCGCCCCGCAAGGCACCCGCACGCGGCGCGGGCCGCCCCAAGCCCGGAAACAAGCAGGGCGGCAAGCAGGGCGGCGCCAAGCGCGGGAAGCCGCGCAAGCGCTCGTAGTCAGGACCCGCCCGCCGGGCCCGGCGCCCCTGCCCGCAGCCCGTCCATCACCAGGTCGAGCAGCCGTTTCGTGCGGGCCTGCCAGTCGCTGTGCGGGTCCACCAGCCACAGCCCCGCGATCGCCAGCATGAAGTCGTCCGCGCTGACGCCGGGCCGGATCGTGCCCGCCTCCGAGTTGGCGGTGAGCAGCAGCGTGACGGCCTGGGTCAGCGGGCCGTGCGAGAGGCTCTTGAAGGCGCCGCGGGCCGTCGTCGCCTCGCGCAGCGCGTCCGCGAGGCCCGCCTTCGCCATGGCGTACTGGGCGAGCCGGTCCATCCACTCGCGCAGCGCCACCTCCGGCGGCCGGGCGCACAGCAACTGGGCGGCCGTCTCGGCGACTTGCTGCACCTCGTACCGGTAGACCTCGAGGACCAGGGCTTCCCTGCTGGGGAAGTTGCGGTAGAACGTGCCCTGCCCGACGCCGGCCTTGCGCGCGATCGCGCTCAGCGGGGTGTCCGCGGAGCAGGTGAGTTCGGCCAGGGCCACTTCGAGGATGCGCTCGCGGTTCCGCTGGGCGTCCGAGCGCAGGCCCGGCTGCTTCTTCGGGTGCTGCACGCCGCCTCCTCGGGTCGTGGCGCGGAATGGTCCTTGCTGACCGGACAGTTGTCCACTACGTTCGTGCGGAGAGTGGACAGCTGTCCGCTTGACTTCGGTCCCCCCACCCTAGCGCTACCTCCCCCTCGCCGATTTCCTTGCAAATCCTCTCGCACCGCTTACACGAACGTGGCACCGGATACGCGAAAGAAGGCTGATCATGGCCCCAGCGGGCATGTCCACCTCCAGCTCGATCACCTTGCACGTCAACGGAGAGAAGCACACGCTGCCCGTGGACCACCGCACCACGCTGCTCGACGCCCTGCGCGAGCGGCTCGATCTGACCGGCACGAAGAAGGGCTGCGACCAGGGCCAGTGCGGTGCCTGCACCGTGCTCATCGACGAGCGCAGGGCCGTGTCGTGCCTGACGCTCGCGGTCGCCGCCGAGGGCCGCGAGATCACCACCATCGAGGGCGTCGCCGACGGCGACGAACTCCACCCGCTCCAGCAGGCGTTCGTCGACCTCGACGGCTTCCAGTGCGGCTACTGCACGCCCGGCCAGATCTGTTCGGCGCTCGGCGTCCTCCAGGAGCACGCGGACGGCTGGCCGAGCGCCGCGACCGAGGACGTACGGCCCGAGGCCGGACCCCCGCCGCTCACCCCGGAGGAGATCAGGGAGCGCATGAGCGGCAACCTGTGCCGCTGCGGCGCGTACGTCTCGATCGTCCGCGCCGTCGCCCGGGCCGCCGCGGAGACGCAGACCGCGAAGGAGACCGTCGCGTGAAGGAGTTCGGTTACGAAAGGGCGCTCGACGTCCCGGGCGCGGTGGCCGTGCTCGGCGCCGACCCCGACGCCCGCTTCCTCGGCGGCGGCACCAACCTCGTCGACCTGATGAAGTCGGGCGTGGAGCGCCCCGCACGCCTCGTCGACGTCCGCGAACTGCCGCTCGGCCGCGTCGAGCCGGCGGAGGACGGCGGCCTGCGCATAGGCGCCACCGTCACCAACAGCGACCTCGCGGCCCACCCCGAGGTCCGCCGCCGCTACCCGGCGCTGACCCAGGCCGTGCTCGCCGGGGCCTCGGGCCAGCTGCGCAACATGGCGACCGTCGGCGGCAACCTGCTGCAGCGCACCCGCTGCTCCTACTTCACCGACGTCACCAAGCCGTGCAACAAGCGCGTCCCCGGCAGCGGCTGTCCCGCGCTCACCGGTGAGCACCGTAATCACGCCATTCTCGGCGCGAGCGACGCCTGCGTGGCCACGCACCCGTCCGACATGGGCGTCGCCCTCGCCGCGTTCGACGCCGTCGTGCGCTACGAGAGTGCCGACGGGCCCGGCGAGGTGCCGCTCGCCGACTTCTACCTCCCCGTCGGGACACCCCGCACCTGGAGACCGCGCTGCCCGCCGGCGCGCTGATCACCGGGATTACCCTGCCGCCCGCGCCCGTCGCCGCCCACTCGCGCTACCGCAAGGTCCGCGAGCGCGCCTCGTACGCCTTCGCGATCGGCTCCGTGGCCGCCGCGCTCGACGTCCACGACGGCGTCGTCCGCGACGTGCGCCTGGCGTTCGGGGCCGTGGCGTCCCGGCCGTGGCGGGCGCACGTCGCCGAGCGGGCGCTGATCGGCGCGCCCGCGAACGAGGAGGCGTTCGCGGCGGCGGCCGACGCCGAACTGGCCGCGGCGAAGCCGCTGGCGCAGAACGGGTACAAGGTGCCGCTGCTGCGCAACCTCGTCGTGGCGATGCTCAGCGAACTCACTCAGGAGGCGACCCGGTGACCGTCCAGACCCAGACCACAGCGGCGCGGGCGAACGCCGTCGGCGTCGCGCGCTCCCGCGTCGAGGGCGTCGAGAAGGTCACGGGCGCCGCCCGGTACGCGGGTGAGATCCCCTTCGCGGACCTCGCGCACGGCTGGCTCGTCCTGTCGACCATCGCGCGCGGCCGGGTCCGCGCCATCGACGAGGAGGCGGTCCGCGCCCTGCCGGGCGTCCTGGCCGTCCTGCACCACAAGAACGCGCCGCGCGTGAACGACGACGTCGTCGGCGCGCTCGGCCGCCCCGACCCGATCGTCGAGGTCTTCCAGGACGACCGGGTGCCGCACGCGGGCTGGCCCGTGGCGCTGGTCGTCGCCGAGACGTCCGAACAGGCGCGGGAGGCGGCCGAGTCGCTGGTCGTCGAGTACGAGGAGGAGCCGCACGACGTCTCCTTCGGCGCCGACCGGCCCGGCACCTACACCCCGGAGGAGGGGGAGGCGGCCAAGGGCGACCTGGACGCCGAACTCGCCGCGTCCGCCGTCGTCGTCGACGCCTCCTACACGACGCCCGAGCAGCACCACGGCGCGATGGAGCCGCACGCGGTGACGGTGCGCTGGGAGGGCGGACGCCTGGAGGTGTTCGACTCCAACCAGGGCTCCAAGTGGGTCGCCGACGACCTCGCCAACCTGTTCTCGCTCGATCAGTCGGCGGTCCACGTACGCTCCGAGCACGTCGGCGGCGCCTTCGGCTCCAAGGGGCTGCGCGCCCACCACGTGGCCGCCGTGATGGCCGCGACCGAGCTGCAGCGGCCGGTCCGCGTGGTGCTGACGCGACGTCAGGTGTTCGCGACGACCGGCTACCGCAGCCCACCGCGCAGCGCGTGCGGCTCGGCGCCGACCCGGACGGGCGCCTGCGCGCCTTCGCGCACGAGCACCACAACCTCACCTCCACCATGCGGGAGTTCGTGGAGAACGGCGCCTCGTACGGGCGCTCCATGTACGAGGCCACCGCGCACCACACCGCGCACCGCGTGCTGCCCGTCGACGTGGCGACGCCGACCTGGATGCGGGCGCCGGGTGAGGCCCCGGGCTCCTTCGCCGTGGAGTCGGCGCTCGACGAGCTGGCCGAACGCCTCGGCATGGACCCGATCGAGCTGCGCACCCGCAACGAGCCGACGGTCGGCCCGGTCTCGGGGCTGCCCTTCAGCAGCCGCAACCTGCTCGGCTGCTTCGAGGAGGGCGCCCGCCTGTTCGCTGGCGACCGCGACCCGCGTCCGCGCGTGCGCCGCGAGGGCCGCTGGCTGCTCGGCACGGGCACGGCCGCGCCACGTTCCGTCGGCGTGCGCCCACGCCGGCCGCGGAGGCCGACGGCACCTTCACCGTCCGCGTCACCGCCGCCGACGTCGGCACCGGCGCCCGCACCGCGCTCACCCTCATCGCCGCCGACGAGCTGGACGTGGCGCCCGAGCGGGTCCGGGTGCGGATCGCCGACAGCGACTTCGGGCCCGCCTGGGTCGCCGGCGGTTCCATGGGCACCCGCTCCTGGGGCTGGGCCGTCCAGGCCGCCGCCCGTGACCTGCGCGAACGCCTGCCGCTCGGGTCCGGCGACATCCCGGCGGAGGGCATCACCGCCCGCACCGACACGGCCGAGCTGATCGCGCAGCTCTCCGCGAAGGAGCGGTACTCCTACGGGGCCCAGTTCGCCGAGGTCGCGGTGGACGTCGCCTCGGGCGAGGTCCGGGTATGGCGGCTGCTCGGCGTCTTCGCCGCGGGCAGGATCATCAACCCGCTGACCGCCCGCTCCCAGTTCACCGGCGGCATGACGTGGGGCATCTCCATGGCCCTGCACGAGGAGGCGGTGCGCGACGCGGCGTCCGGCGGGCACGTCAACGCCGACTTCGCGGGCTACCACGTCGCCGCCAACGCCGACGTGCCGGAGCTCCGGGCCGAGTGGATCGACGACCCGGACCCGGACGACCCCGTCGGCATCAAGGGCATCGGCGAGATCGGCATCGTCGGCACGGCCGCCGCCATCGCCAACGCGGTGTGGCACGCGACCGGCGTCCGCCACCGCGATCTGCCGATCCGCCCCGACCGGGTGCTGCTCGGCGAGGCGCGGCGCGACGGAACGGGCCCGGATGCTTGACCTCGCCGCCGAGCTGAGCGCATGGGCCGCGCAAGGCCGGGAGTTCGCTGTCGCCACCGTCGTCTCGGTGAGCGGCAGCGCGCCCCGGCCGCCCGGCGCGGCCCTCGCCGTCGACGCCGGGGGCGAGGTCATCGGCTCCGTCTCCGGCGGCTGCGTCGAGGGCGCGGTCTACGAGCTGTGCGTCGAGGCCCTCGCGGACGGGACGCCGCGCCGGGAGCGGTTCGGGTACAGCGACGACGACGCGTTCGCCGTGGGGCTCACCTGCGGCGGCGCCGTCGAGGTGCACGTCGTCCCGGTCCGTACGGGGTCCGCGTCACGGCCGGTCGTGGAGGCGGCGCTCGCCGCCGCCGCGCAGGGCGAGACGGTGGCCCTCGCGCGGGTGCTCGACGGCCCCGGGCAACTCGCCGACAGCGGCGGCCTGTTGCTGGTGCGGCCCGACGGCTCGTACGAGAGCGGGCTCGGCTCCGGCGACGACCCCGGGCTCGCCGCGCAGGCCCGCGCCCTGCTCGACCTCGGGCGGACCGGTCTCTGCGCGGTGCCGGAGAGCTCGGCGCGGTGCGGCGGCGACGTCACCCTGTTCGTGGAGTCGAGCGTGCCGCCCGCCCGGATGATCGTGTTCGGCGCGGTGGACTTCGCGGGCGCCCTGGTGCGCGTGGGCAAGCTGCTCGGCTTCCATGTGACGCTGTGCGACGCGCGGGGCGTCTTCGCCACCCGGAACCGGTTCCCCGAGGCCGACGAGGTGGTCGTGGAATGGCCAGACCGCTACCTCCGCGCCACCCGTACGGACGAACGCACCGTGCTCTGCGTCCTCACGCACGACGCCAAGTTCGACGTGCCCCTTCTTGAGGTGGCGCTGCGGCTGCCCGTCGCCTACGTCGGCGCCATGGGCTCACGGCGTACGCACGAGGACCGCACCCAGCGGCTGCGCGAGGCGGGGCTCACCGACACCGAACTGGCCCGCCTGCGCTCACCGATCGGCCTCGACCTCGGCGGGCGTACGCCCGAGGAGACGGCGGTGTCGATCGGCGCGGAGATCGTCGCCGTGCGGCGCGGCGGCAGCGGGGCGCCGCTCGCGGGGGAGCGGGGACCGATCCACGCCGACTAGGACGGGCCCGGACCCGCCTGCCGGGACCGGGCCTAGCCGCGCCCGGTGCGGGCCTTCACGCCGCCGTTCTGTGCCGCCTTCGCCGTGCGGGCCGAGTCGCTCTCCAGCTCCCTGATGCGGCTCAGGTAGCGCAGGTGGGAGGCGACCTTGACGCGCAGGAGCCAGGGGTCGAGGGGCTTGGTGAGGATGTCCGTCACCTGCAGCTCGTAGGCCTGCTCGGCGAGGTTGGCATGGCCCATGAGGCCCGTCAGGAGGATCACCGGGATGTCGGCCGTCTGGTCGAGGCGGTGCAGGTGCCGGGCGACCTCGACGCCGGTCAGGCCCGGCATCACCACGTCCAGGATGACCAGGTCGATGCCGCCGCGCAGGACCGCCTTGAGCGCCTCCTCGCCGCTCTGCGCCCGCTCGGTGGGGCACCCCAGCGGGGCCAGCGCGTTCTCCAGGGCGTAGAGCGATTCCTCGTGGTTGTCCACGAGCAGGACCCTCAGTTGCGTCGACATGGCACCGTCCTTGTGGGCTGCTCCACGTAGGGCCCGCCCGGCGTGCGGGGCAGGCCGCTGGATGCGGCCACGACCGACCCGTCGCCGGGCTCTTGCGTAGGGAGCGGATGATGGATGGGGGGAGAGATCCCTTAAACGATGGGGCGTACGGTCCCGGTACGACAGGGGCCGGACGGCCCCCTCCGGGGTGCTCAGTGGCCCCTTGCGGAGCTGGCACCATGATCATCACGGGGGTAGCGTTCCCCGTACTGACATGCGAGGAGGGCCGGAACATGACGCAGACGGTGACCGCGGGTCTTGCCGCGCTCCAGGACGACCTGGCCGCTCTCTACCGGGACCTGCACGAGCACCCGGAGCTGTCGCTCCAGGAGACCCGGACAGCGGACCTGCTCGCCCGGCGGCTGCGCGCGGCGGGCTTCGACGAGGTCGCCGAGAACATCGGCGGGACCGGCGTGGCCGGTGTGGTGCGCAACGGCGAGGGGCCCGTCGTGATGCTCCGGGCCGACATCGACGCGCTGCCCGTCGAGGAGCTGACGGACCTGCCCTACGCGAGCCGGGTCCGCGGCACCGACGCCGACGGGCGCGAGGTGCCGGTGATGCACGCCTGCGGCCACGACATGCACGCCGCCTGCCTGTCCGGCGCGGCCGCCCTCCTCGCCCAGGCCCGCGACCAGTGGTCCGGGACGCTCCTCGTGGTGTTCCAGCCCGCCGAGGAGCTGGTGCGCGGCGCCCGTGACATGGTCGCCGCCGGACTCTTCGAGCGCTTCCCGAAGCCGGAGATCGTCCTCGGCCAGCACGTGGGCCCGCTGCCCGCCGGGTTCATCGGCTACGGCACGGGTCCTGTCATGGCGGCCTCCGACTCCCTCGACATCACGCTGCACGGGCGCGGCGCGCACGGCTCGCGCCCGGAGGCGTCGGTGGACCCCGTCCTGATGGCCGCCAACGTCGTCGCCCGGCTGCAAGGGATCGTCAGCCGGGAGGTGCCGCCCGCCGAGACCGCCGTCGTCACCGTCGGCCGGCTCCAGGCCGGGACGAAGGAGAACATCATCCCGGCCACCGCCGAGCTGGGCGTCAACATCCGCACCTACACACCGCAGATCCGCACGCTGGTGCGCACCGCCGTGGAGCGGGTGGTGCGCGCGGAGTCGCAGGCGAGCGCGGCCACCGCCGAGCCCGACTTCGACTGGCGGGCCAGCGCGCCCGCGCTCGTCAGCGACCCGGAGAGGACGCAGGCCACGGTGGCGGCGTTCGCCGCGCACTTCGGGCAGGAACGCCTGATGCCGATGCCGCAGGTGAACGCCAGTGAGGACGTCGGCGTGTTCGGCGAGGCGCTCGGGGTGCCGACCGTGTTCTGGTTCTGGGGCGGCCTGGAGACGACGACCGTGCTCGGCGCGCTCCAGGAGGGCCGCCTCGACAAGCTGCCCAGCAACCACTCCCCGCACTTCGCTCCGCTGATCGAGCCGACCCTGAGCACCGGGGTGGAGGCGCTGGTGGTCGCGGCGCTCACCTGGCTGGGACCGAAGGCCTGAGCGCGGCTCAGACGGGCAGCAACCGGCCGATCAGCGCGCTCAGTTGGCGGGCCGTACGGCACTCGTGCATCGCCACGACCTCCCCGTACGCGCCCGCCGCCGAGTCGCCCGTGTCCCACAGGGAGCGCTGCTCCGGGTTGAGCCAGTGGACGCGGCGGGCGGCGCGGGCGATGCGGCGCAGGGCCGGGAGGTTCGGGTCCATCTGGTTGGTGCGGGCGTCGCCCAGGATGAAGACCGAGGCGCGCGGGGTGAGAGCAGCCTCGTAGCGTTCGACGAACTCGCCGAGGGCGGTGCCGTAGTCGCTGCTGCCGTGCCAGCCGGTGACGGTCGCCTCGGTGGTGATCCGGGCGCCCAGGCCCTCCGGGTCGGCGGTGCCCCGGGCGATCAGGTCGGTGACCTCGTCCATCTTGTTGACGAAGGCGAAGACGCGGACCTTGCTGAACTCGTCGTGCAGCGCCTGCATGAGCAGCATCGTGAAGTTCGCGAACCCCGCGACCGAGCCCGACACGTCGCAGAGCAGGACCAGTTCGGGGCGGGCCTTGCGGCGCTTGCGGAGCACCGGGCGCATCGGGACGCCGCCCGTGGACAGCGAGCCGCGCAAGGTGCGGCGCAGATCGATGTGGCCGCGCGCGGCCCGGCGCCGCCGGGCGGCGAGACGCGTCGCCAGCTTGCGGGCCAGCGGATGCACGGTCCTGCGCAGCTCGGCGAGCTGGTCCTTGCCCGCGTAGAGGAACGGCGTACGGTCCGGGGTCCGGACGGGGACGCGCCGGGCCATCTCGTCGGTGCCGCGCCGCTCGGCGACCCGGCGGCGCGCCTCCGAGCGGACCTGTTCGCGGAACTCCTCGATGCGGCGGCGGATCTCGTCGGCCTCGATGCGGTCGGTGAAGGCACCGGAGCCGCCGCCTCCCCGCATACCGGCCATGATCCCGGCGAGGAGCGTCTGCGGGCGCAGCCGGTCCAGGGTCTGCATCGAGGAGAAGCCGTCGGCGTCGTAGCGGCCGAGCCGGTCGACGGCCTCGGCGGCGAGGCGCTCCATGGCCGCGCGGTCGCCCGTCGCGAGGGCTTCGGCGAGGCGTTCGCGCAGGTCGGCGCGGTCGAAGGCGCCGTCCGACGCGGGCGGCGCGTCCACGGCGCGCGGGAAGTACAGGTCGAAGACCGGGTCGAAGACGGCGCGCTGGCTCTGCTCGTGCAGGAGCGCGGCGGCGAGGCCCTCGCGCAGATGCTCGCGCCGGTCGAAACCGAGCGCGGCGACGGCCTGCGCGGCGTCCACGCTCTCGCCGGTGCCGATCCGGATGCCGTGCGTACGCAGCGCCCGTACGAGGGACGTCACCCGGTCGGCGACCGTGAGAGCGGTGCTCACAGTGCGTCCAGGTCCAGCTTGGCCGTCGCCTTCTGCACGTCCTCCTGGTGCTTGAGGACGACGCCGAGGGACTGCCGTACGACCTCCTCGTCCAGGCGGTCCGCGCCGAGGGCGAGGAGGGTGCGGGCCCAGTCGACCGTCTCGGCGACCGACGGCATCTTGCGCAGGTCCATCGCGCGCAGCGCGCCCACCACCCGGACCAGGGACCGGGCCAGGACCTCGTCAAGATCGGGCACCTTCAGCGCGACGATCCGGCGCTCCAACTCCTCGTCGGGGAAACCGATGTGCAGGAACAGGCAGCGGCGGCGCAGCGCCTCCGACAGCTCACGGCTCGCGTTCGAGGTGAGGACGGTGAAGGGGCGGCGGGTGGCGCTGATCGTGCCGAGTTCGGGGACCGTCACCTGGAAGTCGGAGAGGACTTCGAGGAGCAGCCCCTCCACCTCCACGTCCGCCTTGTCCATCTCGTCGATGAGCAGGACCTTCGCGTCGTCGCCGCGGATCGCGGTCAGCAGCGGGCGGGAGAGCAGGAACTCCTCGCTGAAGATGTCCGTGCGCGTCTGGTCCCACGACTCGTCACGGCCCGCCGTGATGCGCAGGAGCTGCTTGGCGTGGTTCCACTCGTACAGCGCCCGTGCCTCGTCGACGCCCTCGTAGCACTGGAGGCGGATCAGGCGGGCGTCGCCGATCGCGGCGACCGCCTTCGCCAGCTCCGTCTTGCCGACGCCCGCCGGGCCCTCGACCAGCAGCGGCTTGCCGAGCCGGGCCGCCAGGAAGACGGTGGTCGCGACCGCGGGCGAGGCCAGATAACCGGTCGTGGCCAGACGTGCGGTGACATCGTCCACGGAAGTGAACAACGGGGCCTCCAACGCGCTCCTGAGAGGGGTGAAGGCCCCAGCTGACCAGCTCCGACGCGGCGCCACAACCGGCCCGCGCCGTTCATGGCGAACGTCACCCCGGAACGGGCCCGGTCAGCGCCCGGCGAGCCGCAGCTTCGCCCCCGCGGGCGCCGGTCGCGCCTCCCCGTACCACCAGTCCGTGTCGCCCTCGATGCGCCGCAGCAGGATGCCCTCCCTGATCGCCCACGGGCAGATGGTGAGTTCACGGATGTCCATCAGCTTCATCGCCGTGTGCCCGACGAGCGCGCCCGCCAGGGACTGCGAGGCGCGCGGCGCCGAGATCCCGGGCAGTTCGGCCCGGCGCGCGGCGGGCAGCGCCGCGAGCTGCCCGACGGCGGAGCGCAGCGCCTTGCGGCTGAGCGCCCGGCCGACGAACGGGCCGTGCCGCCCGGGCGGGGCCCCGCACAACCGGGCGAGCTGCGTGAACGTACGGGAGGTCGCCGTCATCGTGACCGGGCCCTCCCAGCGGACCCGCGCCGCGACGTCCCGCAGCGAGTGGCGCACGTACCGGCGCAGCTCCTTCAGCTCCGCCTCCGTGGGCGCGTCGGTGCCGGAGAGGTGCTCGCGGGTCAGCCGCCGGGCGCCGAGCGGCAGCGAGACCGCGAAGTCCGGGAGGCGGCCACGGCCGAACGCGACCTCCAGCGTGCCGCCGCCGATGTCGAGCACGCCGAGCGGCCCGGCCCGCCAGCCCATCCAGCGGCGGGCGGCCAGGAACGTCAGCTCGGCCTCCACCTCACCGGGCAGCACCCGGAGCCGCGCGCCCGTCCCCTCCTGCACGGCGCGCAGCACCTCGTCCCGGTTCGGCGCGTCGCGCACGATGGCCGTGGCGAACGCGAACGGCTCGTCGCTGCCCCACCGTCCCGCCTCCGCGTACGCGTCCCCGACCGCCTCGACGATCCGCTCCACGGCGCGCGGCCCGAGTCTTCGCTCGCCGTCGACCTCCTCGGCCAGGCGCAGTCTGCGTTTGGCCGTGTGCACCGGCAGCGGCGCGCCGTCCCGCGCGTCCGCGACGGCGAGGCGCACCGTGTTCGCTCCGACATCCACCACACTGATTCGCATGATCGTCCGGGTACCCTTCCGCCGTATTGCTCAAAGACGCCCGCGCGCCTGGATGCAGGGGCCGATTCGCAGATGCCCCCGCGCCTGGATGTCGGTGCCGCTTCAAGGACGCCCGTGCGCCCGTGTGCCGGGGCCGATCGCGGCAAGCACCCAACTCCGTGACTCCGCCGGGTCGATGACCGCGTCGATCTCCAGGGCCGCCGCCGCGTTCACCGCCTTGCCGTGCTCGTACAGCTCGGCGACGCGCGCCGCGAACGCCCGCTCCCGCTCGGCCGGGTCCGCGATGGCCGCCAGTTCGCGCCGGTAGCCGAGGCGGACCGCGCCCTCCAGGCCCATCCCGCCGAACTCCCCGCTCGGCCAGGCCGCCGTCGCCAGCGGCGCCCGCGTCGAGCCGCCCATCATCGCCATCGCCCCGAGCCCGTACGCCTTGCGCAGCACGAGGCAGACCAGCGGCACGGTCAGCCGCGCGCCCGCGACGAACAGATCGGCGAACTGCCGCACGGTCGCCGTGCGTTCGGCGTCCGGGCCGACCATGAACCCCGGTGTGTCGCACAGCGAGACGACCGGAAGGCCGGACGCCTCGCACAGGCGCAGGAACCGCGCGGCCTTGTCGGCGGCGTCCCGGTCGATCGCGCCGCCCAGATGCCCCGGGTCGTTCGCGATCAGCCCCAGCGGCCGGCCCTCGATCCGGACCAGCGCGGTGATGACGCCGACGCCGAAGCCGCGCCGCAGTTCGAGCACCGAGCCGGTCTCGGCGAGCCCGGAGATCACGGCCCGTACGTCGTAGGCGCGCCGCCGGTTCTCGGGCACGGCGTGCCGCAGCAGCCGCTGATCGGGCGCGTCCCAGCCGTCCTTCGCCCCCGGGGCGTCCGCCCCCTGGAAGCCCGCGCCCCGGACGTACGAGAGATACGCGCGGGCCACGCGCACCGCCTCGGCCTCGTCGGCGACGGGCAGGTCGACGACCCCGTTCGGCACCTGCACGGAGAGCGGGCCGACCTCCTCGGGCCGGAACACGCCGAGCCCGCCGCCCTCGATCATCGCGGGGCCGCCCATGCCTATGGTCGCCTCGGGCGTCGCGATGACGACGTCGCAGCAGCCGAGCAGCGCCGCGTTCCCCGCGAAGCAGCGGCCCGACGCGATCCCGACCAGCGGCACCCGGCCGCTCAGCCGCGCCATCCGCTGGAACGTCGTCACGTTCAGGCCCGCGACCGACGTGGTGTCGGTGTCCCCGGGCCGCCCGCCGCCGCCCTCCGCGAACAGCACGACGGGCAGCCCGCGCTCCTCGGCGACGTGCAGCATCCGGTCGGTCTTGCGGTGGTTGTTGAGCCCCTGCGTCCCGGCGAGCACCGTGTAGTCGTACGACATCGCGACGACGGGCGCGCCGCAGACCCGCCCCGTGCCGGTGACCAGGCCGTCGGCGGGCGTGGACCGGATCAGGTCGTCGAGCGTCCTGCGCCGCCGCTGCGCCGCCACGGCGAGCGCGCCGAACTCGGTGAAGGTGCCGGGGTCGCAGAGGTCGTCGATGTTCTCGCGGGCGGTGCGGCGCCCGGCCGCGTGCCGCTTCGCGACCGCCTCGGGGCGGTGGGCGTCGAGCCCGAAGGCGTGCCGCGCGAGCGCTTCCCGCAGGTCGGGGCGGATGAGGTCCGGATCGGCGGCGACGCGCGCGTCCTCGGCGGCGGGGCCGCCCTCCGCCGCGTCGATGAGCGCCAGCGCCGCGCCCTCCGGTACGGTCTCGCCCACGCGCGCGTGCACGGCCCGTACGACACCCGGGTGCTCCGCGCGCACGACGTGCTCCATCTTCATCGCTTCGAGGACGACCAGCGCGGCGCCCGCCGCCACGGCCTGCCCCGGCTCCACCTCGACCGCGATCACGGTGCCGTTCATCGGGGCGGTCGCCGCACCCGCGTCGCCGATCCGCTCTGCTGTCGCCGCCCCGTCGAGGTGCCGCTCCACGAACCCGGTGTCGCTGCCGCCCGCGGTGAATCCCGGGTGCTCAAGCACCGCACGCAGCAGGGGTATCGACGTGCGTACGCCCTCGACCCCGAACTCGTCCAGCGCGCGCCGTGCCTGCGCGCACGCCGCCTCGAACGTCCCGCCCGCCGCATGGGTCACGACCTTGGCGAGCAGGGGGTCGTACCGTGTCCCGACCTCCGTGCCGGTCCGCGCCGCCGTGTCCACACGGACGCCGGGGCCTGTCGGCACGTCGAACCGGGTGATCCGTCCGGCGGACTCCGCGTTCACCCGCACCTGCACGGCAAAGCCGCGCGGCGCCGGGGGCTCACCGGCGAGGCCGAGATCGGCGAGGCGCTCGCCCGCCGCGATCCGCAGCTGCGCCGCGACCAGATCGACCCCGGTCACCTGCTCCGTCACGGTGTGCTCCACCTGGAGCCGCGGGTTCGCCTCGATGAACACGAACTCCTCGCCGCGTACGAGGAATTCGACCGTGCCGAGTCCTTCGTGGCGGGCGGCCCGCGCGAGCCGCAGCGCGCTGCCGAGCAGCTGGTCACGCACCGCGGGGTCGAGCGCGGGCGCCGGGGCGATCTCGACGAGCTTCTGGTGGCGGCGCTGGGCGCTGCAGTCCCGCTCCCACAGGTGCGCCACTCCACCCGCCCCGTCCGCGACGATCTGCACCTCGATGTGGCGGGCGCCCTCCCACAGCCGCTCCACGTACAGCTCGGCCCGTCCGAAACCGGCCCGCGCCTCTGACCGGCACCGCTCCCAGGCGGCGTCCAGCTCCTCGGCCGTGCGCGCGAGCCGCAGCCCGCGACCGCCGCCCCCGCCGACCGCCTTCACCATCACGGGTCCTCCGGCGAGGAACGCCCGCGCCTGTTCCAGGGTTGTGTCGCCGTCCGTGCCGGGAAGGACCGGCACGCCCGCCCCGGCCGCGAGCGCGCGGGCCCGCGCCTTGTCCCCGAAGAGGTCGAGCACCTCGGGCGAAGGACCCACGAAGACGACGCCCGCCTCGGCGCAGGCGCGGGCGAGCGTCGCCGACTCGCTGAGGAAGCCGTAGCCGGGGTGCAGATACGTGCAGCCCGCGCGGTGTGCGGCGGCCACGAGCGCCGCCGCGTCGAGGTAGCCGCCCGCCGACAGAGGCACGGTCTCGTCGGCGAGGTGGACGTGCGCCTCGTCGCCGGGCTCGTGCACCGCCACCGTCCGCAGGTCGAGTCCGGCCGCGGCGCGCAGGATCCGTACGGCTATCTCCCCGCGGTTGGCGACGAGTACGGCGGCAGACCCCATGAGCCCCTCCGGAACCTTGGACAGCGGTGGATGATCGGGTGCCGACATGCTCATGGACGTGGGCGGGGGCGTCAATCACGGCCCCACGCCAGCCGGCTCCGACGCCGTCGGGCTCTCACGCCGTCGGGCTCACGCCAGCAGGCTCCGACGCCGTCGGGCTCTCACGCCGTCGCGCAGCGCTCCAGCCACTCGCACGCCGCCCGCGCCGTGAACTCCTCCTGGCCGCCCTTGAACAACAGGTCCACCGTCGTGAACGCCGGGTCGTCGGCCTGCGCCGCGACGTACGGCACCGCGATGCAGCGCATCCCGGCCGAGTGCGCGGCGGCGGCGCCGGGAGCCGCGTCCTCCAGGACCACGCAGTGCGCCGGGTCCACGCCGAGGCGACGGGCCGCCTCCAGGAACACGTCCGGGGCCGGTTTGCCGTGCTCGACCTCGTCCGCCGAGACGTACCGCGTCAGGAACGCCGCGAGGCCGGTGCCGTCGAGGATCGACCCGATGGCGTCCCGCGAGGAACCCGACGCCACGATCATCGGCACGCCCGCCTCGTGCAGCCGCTCCACGAACAGCCGCATCTGCGGGAAGACGGCCGTGTGGGCGCGGGCGAGCTCCAGGTAGCGGGCGGTCTTGTCGGCGAGGATCTCGTCGGCCGGGGCGTCGATGCCGTACCGCCGCTTCCAGAGGCCGATGGTCTCCGCGGTCGAGATGCCGACATAGGTCTCGTGGTCGGCCCAGGTGAAGTCCTCGACGCCGTAGCGGGCCAGGGTGGCGACCGACGCCCTGAAGTAGTTGGGCTCGCTGTCGACGAGCGTGCCGTCGAGGTCGAAGACGACAGCGGTGGAACCGAAGGGGTGCGGGGTGTTCATGCCCTCAGCATGCAGGACGGGTGCATGCGGGAGAGGTGATCGAAGGCTCAGCCGCGCTCCGCGGCAGCCGCCTTCCCGACCGCCTCCACCAGCGGCAGCAGGCGGTGCGGAACCCGCTCCCGCAGCGCCACCTCCGTCCGCGTGCGGACCACCCCGGGCAGCCGGTTGAGCTGCTGGACCACGTCCTCCAGATGACCGGCGTCGCGCGCCGCCGCGCGGGCGAGCAGATCGCCGCCGCCGGTGATCGAGTGCGCCTCGATGATCTCCGGGACCTGTGCGAGGGCGTCCCCGACCTCGCTGAGATGGCCCTGCGTCACCTCGATGTGCACGAAGGCGAGCACCGGGTGGCCGAGGGCCGCGGGGGAGAGGGACGGGGCCACGCCCGTGATCACACCGTCCCGTTCGAGCCGGTCGAGCCGCGCCTGCAGCGTGCCGCGCGCGACGCCCAGGATGCGGGCGTACTCGCGGACGCTGGTCCGCGGCTGTTCCAGGAGCAGGCGCAGGATACGGGTGTCGAGCTGGTCCACGGCCATGCGTCTGCGGGCCCCTTCGGTACGAGGTCGATCCTGGCCGACTGTACCAATGGCCCTGCCGTCGCGCTCAGCCCGCGCCAGGTGCCGCCGCCAGGCCGGTGAAGTCGCCGTCGTGGTGGACCAGCGGCCCCGCGGTCTCCGCCACCCGGCCCGCCCGTACGACGAGCCCGATCACGAGCGCGTGGTCGCCGACCGGGCGGAAGCTGACCGGGGTGAGGACGAACCGGGCGAGGACGCCGTCGAGCGCGGGCAGGCCGAGCGGGTCCCGGTGCCAGGACGTGCCTGCCGCGAACCGGCCCTGGCGCGGGCCCGCGAAGGTCCGCGCCACCTCCTCCTGACCGGCGGCGAGGAGCTGCACCATCACCCAGGTCGCGCCCCGCACGGCGTTCCACGACGCCGAGCGCAGGCCGACCGTGAACGACATGAGCGGCGGATCGAGGGAGAGCGAGGCGAGCGACGTCACGCAGAACCCGGTCGGCGGCTCCCCGCCGACCGTGACGACGGCGACGCCCTTGGCGTGCCGGCGCAGGACGGACCGTACGAGGTCCGCCCCGGCCGGCTCGACGGGGCCCGCGGCCGGTACCGGCTGGAGCCGCCGGGAGGCATCGGTCCGGCTCACGCCGCCCCCTCGCGCGGGACGGCCCCGAAACGGGCCCGGATCTCCTCGGCGTGCGGGGACGCGTCGGCCGTGGCGTACGCCGCGCTGTGCGCCGCCCAGTCCGCGCGGCCCCCGCTCTCGTCGTCGAGGGCGAAGCGGCTGACCCCGCGCAGGTACAGCAGCTCCGGGTCGGTGTCGGCGCCGGTGTCCGCCACGGCGGCGTCCAGGTCGGCGACGGCCCGGCCGTGCTCGCCGAGCGACTGCAGCGCCACGGCCCGGTTGGCCCGCAGCTCGGTGTCGTCGGTGAGTTCGAGCGCCGCGTCCAGGTCCTTGACGGCGGCGTCGGCGCGGCCCGCCTCGAAGGCGAGCACCGCGCGGTTGGCCCAGGCCGCGACGCACAGCGCGTCGGCCCGCAGCGCCGCCGAGTAGCTGTCGTACGCGGCTTCGGCGTCGCCGATCTCGGAGAGCAACGCTCCCTGTGCGGCGAGGAGCTGGGCGTTCTCGGGGGCCAGGGACAGGCCGTGGCCGATGTCGACGGCCGCCTTGTCGAGGTCGCCGCGGACCAGGTGCAGGTCGGAGCGGTGCACCAGGGAGTCCACGTGGTCCGGTTCGAGGTCGAGGGCGATGTCCAGGTCGCGCAGCGCGCCCGCGTCGTCGCCGAGTTCGCGCAGCAGGTCGGCCCGGTTGAAGTGCGCCTCGTAGAACGGCGGGGTCAGCCGGATCGCCGCCGCGTAGTCCGCGAGCGCCGAGCGGTGATCGCCGAGCGCCCGGTGCTGGGCCGCCCGCTCGAAGTAGTAGTCGCCGTAGTCCGGGTCGCGGCGGATCACCTCGTCGTAGTCGGCGAGCGATGCCGTGTGGTCGCGGCGGGCGCCGCGCACCTGGGCCCGGTTGTAGAGCAGGACCGAGCGGTGCAGGAGCTGCTCGTGCGGGCCGAAGTCGGCGTCGGTGATGTCCATCGCCTCGTCGACCAGGGCGAGCGATCCGTCGACGTTGCCGCGGTGCAGTTCGACCAGGGCGCGCGCGTTGCGCATGAACGCCCGGACCAGGACGCGCTTGTGCGGGTCGGGGTGCACGTCGGCGATCGAGATGGCGGTGTTGACCCAGGCCAGGGCGCGGTCCTCGTCGTGGTCCGCCTTCGGCAGGAACCGCGTGTAGAGCATCGCCATGAGGTAGGCGGTGCCCATGTGCACGTCGGGCGAGGTCGAGCCGCGCCGCATCTCCTCGAAGTAGGGGAACGCGTCGTGGCCGCGGCCCAGGTAGCAGAGGCACGCGCCGATCTTGTGCGTCAGGTTCCAGTACGTACGGGTGGGCTCGGCCTCGTCGAGCAGGGCCCGGCCGCGCAGCGCGAGGTTGACGACAGCCTCGTAGAACCCCTTGTTGAAGCAGGTGGCGACGGCCTCGTTGATCGCGGCGACGCCCGCGCCCGCGGGGTCCGTGCCGTGCTCCAGGTGGTAGGGGATCGCGGCGAGGCGCAGGGTCGGTTCGTCGCGGGCGGCGAGCAGCGCGGCGCGGGCGGTGTGGCGGCGGGCGCGCTCGTCGGCGGTCAGCGCGTCGTAGGCGCGCAGCAGCCGGGGGTCCTCGCTGGTGCCGTCGGAATCGATGTAGAGCTGGGCGAGGTCGGTGTCGGGAAGGAGCGCGGCGTCGACGACGGGGAGCCGGGGCGCCCGGTGCGCGTGGGCGTACAGGGCCTTGCCGAGCAGGTCGGAGGCGGCCCCCGCGCCGTCCACGATCACGGTGAGCACGGCCGGGTCGCAGCGCCGGAGCAGGACGGCGACGAGATCGCGGTCCGTCGGGTCGGCGTCGTCCAGGCCGCGGAAGGCGAGGGTGAGGCCGTCCGGGTGGGCGGAGCGGGCCCAGTCCATGAGGAGTTCGGCGACGCCGTGGGCGATGCGCAGGGCGCGGGTCGCCGGATAGAAGCGGGTGCGCTCGGTGGCCGAGGCGAGGTTGGTGAGGGTCTGCGGCGGCGTCGGCACGATCGCCATCAGCTCGGGCGCGATCGACTCGACCTCCAGGGCGCGCGCGGAGGCCACCAGTTCGGCGTCCTTCTCGACCAGTTGGGGCACGGCCTGGTGCAGCAGGAAGTGGGCGGCGGTGAACGGGCCCCGTAACCGGCGGTGGCAGCGCACCTGGAGCTGGGCCGTGGGCGGCGGTTCGCCGTCCGTGACCCGGGCGGTGGCGTCGAGCCACCAGTGCCGGGTGGAGAGCGGGGCGGTGGGAGATGCGGTCATGTCAGGGCTCCTTGCGGTGCGGTGGTCCGGGACCGGGCGCGCCGGTCCCGCAGGGTGACGTGGACGAGCAGCCCGATCTGCAGTCCGGACAGGGCGATGAAGCCGGCGGCGTCGACCAGGTCCCAGGCCGGGGTGGATCCGCCGCTGAGCCGGTCGGTGATCGTCGACCAGAAGTGCAGCGCGGTCGGCAGGCCCGCCCACAGGAGCGAGGCCAGCGAGAACCCGTACCCGGCGACGAGCAGCGGCGCGTACCAGCGCGCCACCGACTGGTCGCGCGGCGACCATGCGGTGTCGGGCACGGGCGGCCTCCGGCGGGCCAGTTTCCGCAGTCCTGTGCGCAGCCTGAACCGCGTCGCGTTCTGCAGGTCCGTGCACCCGGTCGCGGTGGTCAGGACGTAATAGATGTCGGTCTCCAGATAGAACAGGAATTGCCAGATGAGGCGCAGGACACAGGTGAAGGCGACAGCGAGGCACAGTTTGTGAATCCAGGACGGAATGCCGGGCCCGTCCAGAGCGGCCGACAGAAGGGTCAGTCCGCACAGCAGAATGATGTCCGCCAGTATCCCCGCGCAGAACGGGAGATAGCGTTTCCTGCGTTCGACGCTGAGCAGCGAATCGAGCCGGGTCTCGGCGACGAGGTAGTACAGCCTGCGCCCGAGACCGAGCGTGGAGGGCAGTCCGAGGCGGCGCCCGGCGAGCGCGTGGAAGCCCTCGTGGATCACGATGCACGGGATGGCGACGGCGAAGACGATGATCGGGATCAGCGACACGTAGTGGGTGAAGAAGACGTGGTGGTACGTGGGCCGCAGACCCGGGTCGTGCACCATCGCGGCCACCGTCGTGCCCACGAGCGCGCCGTAGGCGACGAACGCCGGCCAGGAGAACACCGCGCGCCCGAGCCACTGCCAGCGCACCCGCGGCTGTTCCACGGGGGCGTCCTCGGCATCGTCCGTGCGGAGAAATCCCAGCTCGGCGAGGGTCTCCAGGAAGTCGTCGAGGTCGAGCGGCGACCCGTAGGTGCGCTCGAACCAGGCGGTGACCTCCTCAGCGGGTGCCCCGTCGGCGAACATCCGCAGCGCCTGCGCCCCCTCCTCGGGGAAGACCGCGTAACTGCCGGTGTCGGGCCGGCCCACCATCACGCCGTCGTCCTCGGCGACCATGGTCAGCCGGTGCAGAGAAACGGTCGCGCCCATCCGGCGCACCTCCCTGGGAAAGATCGGAGCCGGACCCCGAAGGCGGCCCGGCTCCGACCGGCGGTGGAGCGGATTACGCGGCGTCGCCGCAGAGGTAGTAGCAGGCGGTGGTCAGACGGATCGGACCGGCCTTGCGGACGGAAATCTTCTTCATGGCGTTTCCCCCTCCCGAGGCATTGGAGTTCTGCGAATTTCCGGAATCGCGGTGTGCAGCCAGGATTGGCGGACCGATTCGGCCCTGTCAACCGGGAACGAAACAATCCGGAAATAAAAGCGCGCCGCCTATTCGGAGCTGTTTTCGGGCAGCGCGAAGCGGCACTCCGGGCAAAGGAAAAAGGAATTGAGGATTAATTGAGAAAAGGTGAGAAATGATCAAGCGGGCGACACGACCGCAGGAACAGTCGTACCGCCCGCCTCAGCGGAGCGCTCTGCGCACCATCCGTACCTCCCGTACGGGCCCCCGTTTTCTCCGGCCTCGGGATGTGAAGGCCGGCCCTCACCGCAGCATACGGAGCGGGGGTGCGCCGCGTTCAGGAGATGCTCAGCGTCTGCCGTTGACGCCAGGACCCGACGCGGTGGAACCGCGCACCACCAGTTCGGGCATGAACACGAACTCGGTGTGCGGGGCAGGGGTACCGCCGATCTCCTCCAGGACCGCGCGGACCGCGGCCTGGCCCATCGCCTGGACGGGCTTGCGCACCGTGGTCAGCGGCGGATCGGTGAACGCGATCAGCGGTGAGTCGTCGAATCCGACGACGGAGATGTCATCGGGGACCTCCAGGCCGCGCCGGCGTGCGGCCCGGATCGCGCCGAGCGCCATCATGTCGCTGGCGCAGACGATGGCCGTACAGCCGCGGTCCATCAGATCGGACGCCGCGGCCTGGCCCCCCTCCAAGGTGTAGAGGGAGTGCTGGACGAGGTCGCGCTCGGTGTCGTCCGGGTGGACGCCGAGCCGCTCCTGCATCGTGCGCACGAACCCCTCGATCTTCCGCTGGACCGGCACGAACCGCCTCGGGCCGAGCGCGAGCCCGATCCGGCTGTGGCCGAGGGCGGCGAGGTGGGTGACGGCGAGCTGCATCGCGGCCCGGTCGTCGGGCGAGATGAACGGCGCCTGCACCTTCGGCGAGAACCCGTCGACGAGCACGAACGGCACGCCCTGCCCGCGCAGCTGCTCGTAGCGCTGCATGTCGGCCGTGGTGTCGGCGTGCAGCCCGGAGACGTAGATGATGCCGGTGACGCCCCGGTCGACGAGCATCTCCGTCAGCTCGTCCTCGGTGGAGCCGCCCGGGGTCTGGGTGGCCAGGACCGGGGTGTAGCCCTGCCGGGTCAGCGCCTGCCCGATGGTCTGGGCGAGCGCCGGGAAGATCGGGTTCTCCAGCTCCGGAGTGATCAGGCCGACCAGGCCCTCGCTGCGCCGGCGCAGCCGTACGGGCCGCTCGTAGCCGAGCACGTCGAGCGCCGCGAGCACGGACTGCCGGGTGGCCGACGCGACGCCCGGCTTGCCGTTGAGGACGCGGCTGACCGTCGCCTCGCTGACGCCCGCCTGCACGGCGATGTCGGCCAGGCGGGCGGTCCCGGGTGGGGTCTGGGCCGGTCGCCGGGCCGCCTGTGCGGGCAGCTGCGTCATCGCGCTCCTCGGGGGGACATCGTGGGGGCATCGTGCTGGCAAGGCTCCTGATGATCCCTGTGCAACCACCGTGTGGCAAGACCTTGCAGACCCTTGCAAGGCGGCATAACGGACCATAATCGGGCAGAACTCCCCGCATTCATCGGCCCTTTGTGGGTCACGAAGCGATAACTCGCCAAGTTGGCTGCAATTTTTTGCTGCAAGGTCTTTCGCCGGGCTTGCCGCGCTGTTACGTTCCTGACGCCCGGCGGCGGCGACGGCGCGGTCGGCAAGTAGGCCAGAGGAGCGGACGGGACCTCTCCTCGCCCACTCACGGGCATTCACCCTCTAGGAGATCTCATGCGGCGTGGCATAGCGGCCACCGCGGTGGTGGCGTCCCTCGCTCTCGCGGCGACGGCGTGCGGCGGAAGCGACGACGACGGCGGCAAGGCGTCAGGCCCGACCACCATCACGTGGTGGGACACGTCGAACGCCACCAACGAGGCGCCCACGTACAAGGCGTTGGTCAAGGACTTCGAGAAGGCCAACCCCGACGTCAAGGTCAAGTACGTCAACGTCCCCTTCGACCAGGCGCAGAACAAGTTCGACACCGCCGCCGGTGCCAGCGGCGCCCCGGACGTGCTGCGCGCCGAGGTCGGCTGGACCCCCGCCTTCGCGAAGAAGAGCTACCTGCTGCCGCTCGACGGCACCGAGGCCCTCGCCGAGCAGGACAAGTTCCAGGCGAGCCTCATCAAGCAGGCGCAGTTCGAGGGCAAGACCTACGGCGTGCCGCTGGTCACCGACACCCTCGCCTTCGTCTACAACAAGGAGCTCTTCAAGAAGGCCGGCATCACCAAGGCGCCGACCACCTGGGACGAGCTGAAGGCCGACGCCGCCAAGGTCAAGGACAAGACGGGCGCGGACGGCTACTGGGCCTCCACCGCCGGCTACTACGCCGAGCCGTTCCTCTTCGGCGAGGGCACCGACACCGTCGACGCCTCCGGCAAGAAGATCACCATCGCCTCCGCCGAGGCCAAGAAGGGCCTCACCGCCTGGCAGGGTCTCTTCGACGGCAAGGGCCTGCACAAGGCCGACGCCACCGCCGACGCCTACGCCCACATCCAGGACGCGTTCGTCAACGGCAAGGTCGCCTCGATCATCCAGGGCCCGTGGGAGATCACGAACTTCTACAAGGGTTCGGCCTTCAAGGACAAGAACAACCTGGGCATCGCCACCGTCCCGGCCGGTTCGACCGGCAAGGCGGGCGCCCCGACCGGCGGCCACAACCTCTCGGTCTACGCGGGCTCCGACAAGGCGCACCAGGAAGCGTCGCTGAAGTTCGTCAAGTGGATGACCTCGGCGAAGACGCAGGAGCAGATCGCCCTGAAGAACTCCACGCTGCCCACGCGCGCCGACGCCTACACCGCGAAGGTCACCGCGGACCCGGGCATCGCGGGCTACCAGAAGGTGCTCGCCGCCGCCCAGCCGCGCCCCGAGCTGCCGGAGTACAGCTCGCTGTGGACGCCGATGGACCAGGAGCTGCCGAAGATCGCCACCGGCAAGCAGTCCCTGGAGGCGGGCCTGAAGAGCCTGGAGACCTCGTTCGCCAAGCTCGTGCCCGACTTCAGCAAGTGACGCTCAGCTAGTCGCGTTCAGCAAGTGACGCGAGGGACGCACGCGTCCTTGTAGTTCGGCCGGTCCGCGCCCCACTGGGGGAGGGTGCGGGCCGGCGTCGACCTGACCAGAAGGTGCTCCGCCATGACCATCGCCGTCGACCGACCGACGCACCCCGTACGCAAGACGCCACGCCCGGGACCGATCCAGCGCCTGAAGGACTCGTACCGCAAATACTGGTACGCGTACGTCATGATCGCCCCGGTGGTGATCGTCCTCGGCGTGCTCGTCGGCTACCCCCTGGTGCGGGGCTTCTACCTGACGCTCACCGACGCCAACAGCCTCAACTCCGCCCGCACCATCGGCGTCAACCACATCGACGCCACCTACAAGTTCGTCGGCCTCGACAACTACGCCGACATCCTGTGGGGCCCGTCCTCCTACGACCGCTTCTGGTCGCACTTCATCTGGACGATCGTGTGGACGGCGCTCTGCGTCGCCCTGCACTACGGCATCGGGCTCGGCCTCGCGCTGCTGCTCAACCAGAAGATGCGCGGACGCACCTTCTACCGGCTGATGCTGATCCTGCCGTGGGCGGTGCCCACCTTCGTCACCGTCTTCGCCTGGCGGATCATGCTCGCGGACTCGGGCATCATCAACGCCACGCTCGGCTCGCTCCATCTGCCCCAGCCCGAGTGGCTGGAGGACCCCTTCTTCCAGAAGGCCGCCGCGATCCTCGTCAACACCTGGTGCGGCGTCCCCTTCATGATGATCTCCCTGCTCGGCGGCCTGCAGTCCATCGACGCCTCCCTCTACGAGGCCGCCGAGATGGACGGCGCCAGCAGCTGGCAGCAGTTCCGCCACATCACCCTGCCGGGCCTGCGCTCGGTCTCCTCGACGGTCGTCCTGCTCGGCGTGATCTGGACGTTCAACCAGTTCGCGATCATCTTCCTGCTGTTCGGCAACACCGCGCCCGACGCCCAGATCCTCGTCACCTGGGCCTACCGCCTCGGCTTCGGACAGCAGCCGCGGGACTTCGCGCAGTCCGCCGCCTACGGCGTCCTGCTCCTGTCGATCCTGACCGTCTTCACCTCCTTCTACTACCGCTGGTTGAAGCGCAATGAGCAGCTCGCCGTCTGACGCCGCAGGAGCCACCATCATGAGCACCACGACCACCTCAGCGCCGGAGGTCCCCGCGCAGCGCTCCGCGCCGAAGGCCGCCCCCACGGGTACGCGCCGCGCGCGCAGGCGCGGCGAGCGCGGCCCGCTCGCGACCGCCCTGTCGCACGGCGTCCTCGCCGTCGCGAGCCTCATCGCCCTGTTCCCCATCGTGTGGCTGGTCTACCTGTCGGTCGGCCCCGACAAGGACGACTACCTGCACCCCGGCGGCATCGCCTCCAAGGCGACCTTCGACAACTACACGTACGTCCTCCAGCACACCGGCTTCCTCGACTGGACGAAGTCGACGCTGGTCGTCGCCCTCGGCACCACCCTCGTCGGCGTGCTCTTCGCCGCCACGACCGGCTACGCCGTCTCCCGGATGCGCTTCCCCGGCTACCGGCCGCTGATGTGGGTCCTGCTGCTCACGCAGGCGTTCCCCATCGCCGTCCTCATCGTGCCGATGTACGAGATCTTCAGCGAACTCGGCCTCGTCGACAGCTACCTGGGCCTGATCCTGGTCAACTGCACGACGATCGTGCCGTATTGCACCTGGCTGATGAAGGGCTACTTCGACACCGTGCCCGTCGACATCGACGAGGCGGGCCGGATCGACGGCCTCTCACCCTTCGGCACGTTCTGGCGGCTGATCCTGCCGCTGGCCAAGCCCGGTATCGCGGTCGCCGCGTTCTACGCGTTCATCACCGCGTTCGCCGAGGTCGCGTTCGCCTCGACGTTCCTGCTCGACGACTCCAAGTACACCTTCGCGGTCGGCCTGCAGAGCTTCATCAGCGAACACGACGCCCAGTGGAACCTCATGGCGGCCACCGCGGTGTTGATCGCCATCCCCGTCACCGCCTTCTTCTACCTTGTGCAGAAGCACCTGGTCACCGGCCTCACCGCGGGCGGGACCAAGGGCTGAGGCCCAGCAGACCCCTACGCACACCGACCAACATGCCGGCTCCTTTACGCAGCAAGGACACCATGACTCAGCACTCCACCGACGAGTCCCCGGCGTTCGCCACCACGACCCGCGAGACCACCGACTGGTGGCGCGACGCGGTCATCTACCAGGTCTACCCGCGCAGCTTCGCCGACAGCGACGGCGACGGCACCGGGGACCTCGAAGGCGTCCGCCGCCGCCTGCCCTACCTGCGCGACCTCGGCGTCGACGCCGTGTGGCTCTCCCCCTTCTACGCGTCCCCGCAGGCCGACGGCGGCTACGACGTCGCCGACTACCGGGCCGTCGACCCCATGTACGGCACGCTCCTGGACGCCGACGCGGTCATCCGCGACGCGCACGCCCTGGGCCTGCGCATCATCGTCGACCTCGTGCCCAACCACTCCTCCGACCAGCACGAGTGGTTCAAGCGTGCCGTCGCCGAGGGCCCGGGATCGCCCTCGCGCGACCGCTACCACTTCCGCCCCGGAAAGGGAGCGGACGGCGAACTGCCGCCCAACGACTGGGAGTCCATCTTCGGCGGCCCCGCCTGGACGCGCCTGCCCGACGGCGAGTGGTACCTGCACCTCTTCGCGCCCGAGCAGCCGGACTTCAACTGGGAGCACCCGGCCGTCGCCGACGAGTTCCGCTCCATCCTGCGGTTCTGGCTCGACATGGGCGTCGACGGCTTCCGCATCGACGTCGCCCACGGCCTCGTCAAGGCCGAGGGCCTGCCCGACCTCGGCGCCCACGACCAGCTGAAGCTGCTCGGCAACGACGTCATGCCCTTCTTCGACCAGGACGGCGTCCACGAGATCTACCGCTCGTGGCGGCTCATCCTCGACGAGTACGACGGCGAGCGCGTCTTCGTCGCCGAGGCGTGGACCCCGACCGTCGAGCGCACCGCCAACTACGTGCGCCCCGACGAACTGCACCAGGCGTTCAACTTCCAGTACCTCGGCGCCCCCTGGGACGCCAAGGAGCTGCGCACCATCATCGACAGCTCCCTCGACGCCATGCGCCCCGTCGGCGCCCCGGCCACCTGGGTCCTGTCCAACCACGACGTCACCCGGCACGCCACCCGCTACGCCAACCCGCCCGGCGGCACCCAGATCCGCACCGCGGGCGACCGCGAGCTGGGCCTGCGCCGCGCCCGCGCCGCCACGCTGCTCATGCTGGCGCTGCCCGGGTCCGCGTACGTCTACCAGGGCGAGGAGCTCGGCCTGCCCGACGTCACCGACCTGCCCGACGAGGTGCGCCAGGACCCGTCGTTCTTCCGCGCCCAGGGCCAGGACGGCTTCCGCGACGGCTGCCGGGTGCCGATCCCGTGGACCGTCGAGGGCTCCTCGTACGGCTTCGGCGATGGCGGCAGCTGGCTCCCGCAGCCCGCCACCTGGGGCCCGCTCAGCGTCGAGGCGCAGACCGGCGACCCGGAGTCGACCCTGGAGATGTACCGCTCGGCGTTCGCCGTGCGCCGCGCACAGCCGGGCCTCGGCGCCGGTGCGGACGTGACCTGGCGCGACGACGTGCCCGCCGGCGTCCTCTTCTTCGAGCGCCCCGGGTTCGCCTGCACGGTCAACACGACCGGCGCCCCGGTCCGCGTCCCCGCGCCCGGCCGCGCGCTGCTCGCCTCGGGCCCGGTGCCGCCGGCCGAGGACGGCACGGTGGAGCTGCCCGCCGACACGACGGTGTGGTGGGAGACGGTCTGATCCGCGCACACACGTGAGAAGGGGGCCGGTGTTCGCGCACCGGCCCCCTTCCTCACACGTGTGTCACTTCCAGGTGTCACTCGCCGTGTAGCCGCTGCCCGAACCGGTCGTGTACGACCGGTTGTCCCCGGACTCCCACGTCACGTTCCCCGACGCGTCCTTCTTCAGGTACTTGTACGTGAAGGACGTGCTCTTCGGGACGATCACCGTGCTGCCCCAGGCGGGGTAGGAGGCCGACGACAGCGGGATCGCGTCGGCCGGGTTCCACGAGCCGAGCGAGGGGATCGAGCCGACGACGTAGACGTTCGTGCCGGTCGTGGTCGTGGCGTTGACCGTGAACCGCACGTCGGTGGCGCTCGCGTCGGCGACGTTCCAGGTGTTGTTGACCGCGGTCGACGCCGTGCCCGTGGTCAGCTTGCGGTTGGCGTTGGACTCCCAGGTGACGTTCCCGGAGGCGTCCTTCTTCAGGTACTTGTACTCGATCGCGGACGAGGCCGGGACGGCGATGTCCTTCTTCCAGACGGGGTAGCCGGTGGCGGACAGCTTGACGGCGTTCGCCGTGTTCCAGGAGCCGAGCGCGGGGGCGGACCCGACCACGTAGACATCGCTGCCGGAGGTGGTGGGCGCGTACTCGTTGAAGGACGCGGTGACGGTGGTGCCGCCGCCGTCACCGCCCCCGTTGTCCCCGCCGCCGCAGTTGACGGGGCAGGTGTACGACCCGTCGTAGAACGCGACCGCGCCCTTCGCCGGGACGGTGAGCGTGGCCTTGCCGCCGGAGACGGTGACCGAGGTGGCGCCGCCGTTGATCACGTTCTTGTACGTGCCGTCCTTGAGGCCGGTCGTGTACGTGGAGGTGTGCGCGGAGGAGGAGTTGTTGAGGGCGACGAAGCCGCCGGTGCCGCGCGCGAAACCGATGACGTTGGAGGCGGGGGACTGCCAGTTGGTGACGGAGGCGCCCGCGACCGCGTTGTGCCAGGCGACCATCCCGGAGACGGCGGTGTCGCGGTCCAGGCAGGACCAGCCGGAGGAGCAGGTGGTGTCGGTGACGAAGCCGCCGTTGTTGGGCGGTGCCTCGTCGCTCTGGGAGAAGTTCCAGGCGGCGTAGACGGACGGGCGGCCGTAGCCGCGCGCCAGCTGGAAGACGTTGGCGAGGACCGCCGTCGCGCCGTCCTTGTAGCTGAGCGTGTAGCCGTTGCGCTCGGTGTCGTGGTTGGTGACGAAGGTGTTGGAGTTCGCCTCGTTCGCCAGGCCCCAACTGCTGCCGAAGGAGGCCAGGTTCGCGATGTCACCGCCGCCGAACTGGGACTTCATGGCGGCCGCGTAGGTGAAGTCCAGGACGTCGCCGTTGGCGTAGTAGTCGCCGAGGGCCGGCGGGGTGCCCGGGTAGACCTCCTGCGTGATGTACGGGGCGTCGCCCGCCTTCGTGGTGTGCAGGGCGCTCACGATGGCCTTCATGTCGGCCGTCTCGATGTGCTTGGCGGCGTCGACGCGGAATCCGTCGACGCCGAGGTCGATCTGCTGGTTCAGGAAGCCGACGATCTTCGCGCGGACGCCGGACTCGGAGGTGTCGAGGTCGGGCAGGCCGAGCAGTTCGCAGTGCTGCACCTCGTACTGGTCCGACCAGTTGGAGATGGTCTTCGTGCAGTCGTTGCTGTCCGCCGGGTCGTAGTCCGGGGTGTCGTACTTGTTGCCGATGGTGGTGCCCGCGTAGCCGGTGCCGGTCTGCGCGGCCGTGTGGTTGATGACGGCGTCCGTGTAGACCTCGATGCCGGCGGCGTGGCAGGTGTCGACCATGGTCTTGAAGTCGCTCGCGCTGCCGAACCGGCTGTCCAGCTTGTACGAGTACGGCTGGTAGACGTCCCACCAGAAGTAGTTGGCCTGCTTGAGGGACTCCTCGGGCGGCGCGACCTGGACGGCGCCGTAGCCGGCCGGGTCGAGGACGTCGGTGCACTCCTTGGCGACCGACTTCCAGTTCCACGACCAGAGGTTGGCTATGACGTCGCCGTTCTTGACGCCCGTGTCGGCGGCGGACGCGGTCTGCGCGGGCAGGGTGACGACACCGCCGAGCGCGAGCGCGGCGACGGCGAGACCGGTGGCGGTGCGGTGCCTTCTGCGGGAAGGCGCGGTGGGGGATGGGCGCATGTGCGGCTCCTACATGTGGGGACTGCGGCAGCCCCTGAGGGGGCGGCGCACCGAGAGCGTGAGGGAGTCCGTGAGGCCGCGTCAATAACTCTGTTGAAAGTTCTTGCTATGCATTGCAGAACTCTTGCAGCAAAGTTCCTGCAAGCGATACGGTCACGCGGCGGACCGGTGCCGGCCCCTCGCCCCCGGATTCACGCACCCGCAAGAGCCCGATCCCCGCGAGGAGTTCGCCTTGTCTGCCTTGAGCCGCTCCCTCTCCACCCCGCACCGACACAGACGGACGGCCGCGTACACCGCGGCGGCCGCGCTGGTCCTGACCCTGGCCCAGCCGCTCGCGGCCCGCGCCGCGGCGCCGCCCGCGCCGCCGTCCGACGCGAAGCTGGCGGCCACGCCCGCACGCCACGACCTGACGCGCGAGCAGTACTACTTCGTCCTGCCCGACCGTTTCGCCAACGGCGACAGCTCCAACGACAAGGGCGGCCTGACCGGCACGCGCCTCGCCACCGGCTACGACCCTTCCGACAAGGGCTTCTACCAGGGCGGCGACCTCAAGGGCCTGACGAACCGGCTCGACTACATCAAGGAACTCGGCACCACCGCGATATGGCTGGCGCCGATCTTCAAGAACAAGCCCGTGCAGGGCACGGGAGAGAACGCGTCCGCCGGCTACCACGGCTACTGGATCACCGACTTCACGCAGGTCGACCCGCACTTCGGCACCAACGCCGACCTGAAGACCCTCATCTCCAAGGCCCACCGCAAGGGCATGAAGGTCTTCTTCGACGTCATCACGAACCACACCGCCGACACGGTCGACTACACGGAGAAGACGTACAGCTACCGGCCCAAGGGCGCCTATCCGTATCTGGACACCGAGGGCCGCCCCTTCGACGACAGCAAGGGTGTCAAGGCGAAGGTCGACGCGGACTCGTTCCCGTACACGCCGAAGAACACCGGCGAGATGGTCCCGTCCTGGCTGAACGACCCGACCATGTACCACAACCGCGGCGACTCGACCTGGGAGGGCGAGTCGACCACGTACGGCGACTTCTCCGGCCTCGACGACCTGTGGACCGAGCGGCCCGAGGTCGTCAAGGGCATGGAGGACATCTACAAGACGTGGGTGCGGGACTTCGACATCGACGGGTTCCGCATCGACACCGTCAAACATGTCGACCTGGACTTCTGGACCCAGTGGGCGACCGCGCTCGACACGTATGCCGCCGAGCACGGGCGGGACGACTTCTTCATGTTCGGTGAGGTGTACTCCGCCGACACCGACGTGACCTCCCCGTACGTCACCCGTGGCCGCCTCGACGCGACGCTCGACTTCCCCTTCCAGGACGCGGCCCGTGCCTACGCCTCGCAGGGCGCGTCGGCCGACAAGCTGGCCAAGGTGTTCGCCGACGACTACAAGTACGCGACCGACAAGGCGAACGCCTACGAGCAGGTCACCTTCCTCGGCAACCACGACATGGGCCGCATCGGCAGCTTCCTGAAGGCCGACAACCCGCAGGCCACCGACGCCGAGCTGCTGCGACGCGACAAGCTGGCCAACGAGGTCATGTTCCTCTCGCGCGGCAACCCCGTCGTCTACTACGGCGACGAGCAGGGCTTCACCGGGCCCGGCGGCGACAAGGACGCCCGGCAGACGATGTTCGCCTCGAAGGTCGCCGACTACCTCGACGACGACGAGATCGGCACCGCCCGCACCCACGCCGACGACGCCTACGACACCCGGCACCCGCTCTACAAGGCGATCGCCGCGCTGTCGAAGCTCCGCAAGGACAACCCGGCGCTCGCCGACGGCGCCCAGCGCGAGCTGTACGCCAAGGACTCGGTGTACGCGTTCTCCCGTACGGGCGCGGACCGCGAGTACGTCGTGGCGGTCAACAACGCGATGACGGCGAAGACGGTCGAGCTGCCGGTCGAGTCAGCGAAGTTCCGTGCGCTGTACGGCGGTTCGGGCACGGTGAAGGCGTCCGGCGGTTCCGTCGAGGTGACGGTTCCGGCGCTTTCGTCGCTCGTCCTGCGGGCCGACGGCAAGCTCCCCGCTCCCGCAGTGCAGCCCACGCTGTCGCTGACGGCCCCGGCCGCGGGCGCCACCGGCACGGTCACGCTCTCCGCCGACCCCGGCGCGACGGCCTCCGCGCGCGTCGTCTTCGCCGCGCAGACCGGCAACGGTGCCTGGAAGACGCTCGGCTCCGTCGACCACGCCCCGTACCGCATCACGCAGTACCTCCCCGACACGGTGGAGGCCGGGACGCCGCTGCGGTACAAGGCTGTCGTGGTGGACCGCGCCGGACGCACCGCGAGCGCCCTCGCCTCCTCGACGGCGGGGCAGCCGCCCGCGCCCGAGAAGCCGACGGCCGTGGACCGTGACCACGCCGTCGTCCACTACCGGCGCGCGGTCGGCGACTACGACGGCTGGACGGTCAAGTCGGGTTCCGCAAGTGGCCAGTTCACCGGACGGGACGCCTTCGGCGCCTTCGCCTGGGTGAAGGTCCCGGACGGCGCAAGTTCGGTGACGTACACCGTCGAGAAGGACGGCTCCGCCGACGGTCCGCAGCGCACCGTCGACCTGGCCAAGACCGGTGAGGTCTGGATCGAGCAGGGCAAGGACGACCAGGCGACCGCCAAGCCCGACGGCGCCTACCCGCCGCAGGACGAGAAGAAGGCCGTCATCCATGTCCACCGCGCCGACGGCGACTACGACGGCTGGGGCCTGCACACCTGGACCGGCGCCGCGACGCCGACCGACTGGGCCAAGCCGCTCCAGCCGACCGGCAAGGACGCCTACGGCCTGATCTTCGAGGTGCCGCTCGCCGACGGCGCGACCACCCTCAACTACATCGTCCACAAGGGCGACGAGAAGGACATCGCCACCGACCGCGTCCTCGACTTCGCCACGTACGGCAAGGAGGTGTGGCTCAACGCGGGGGAGTCCTCGTACCTGCTTCCGTCGGTCGGCTCGGGCGGTGACCTCGATCTGTCGAAGGCGCAGGCGCAGTGGATCGACGCCGACACCGTGGTCTGGAAGGTGACGGCCACCGCCGCCACCAGTCAGCAGCTCGTCTACGCGCCCGAGGGCGGCATCACCGTCCAGGACGGTGCGCTGAGCAGCGAGGGGCATTGGCTGCGGCTGAAGGCCGGTGTGCTGACCGACGCGCAGAAGGCGAAGTATCCGCACCTGAAGGAGTACCCGGCGTTCACCGTCGACCCGCGCGACCGCGACCGGGTGCGGGACGCCCTGCGCGGCCAGCTGATCGCGACGCAGCGCGCGGCGAACGGCGCGCTCCTTTCCGCCACGGGTGTTCAGGTCCCGGGCGCCCTCGACGACGTGTACGCGGGCAGCGCCGAGAAGGCCGCCCTGGGCCCGGTGTTCAGGGGCGACAAGGTCACACTCTCCGTCTGGGCGCCGACCGCCCAGGACGTACGGCTCGAACTCGGCGACGGCGGCAAGGCGCGGGCGATGCGCCGCGACGCGGCCAGCGGCGTCTGGTCCGTCACCGGACCGGCGTCGGCCTGGCGCGGCAAGGAGTACCGGTTCGCCGTGACCGTGTGGGCGCCGAGCGTCCAGAAGCTCGTCACCAACAAGGTCACCGACCCGTACTCGGTGGCGCTCACCGCGAACTCCGAGCGCAGCCTCGTCGTCGACCTGGCCGACAAGACGCTCGCCCCGAAGGGCTGGTCGGGCCTGACCAAGCCGAAGGCCGTCGCGATGAAGGACGCGCAGATCCAGGAGCTGCACATCCGCGACTTCTCGGTGGCGGACGGCACGACCCCGGCGAAGGACCGCGGCACCTACCGCGCCTTCACCGACAAGAACAGCGACGGCTCCAAGCACCTGCGCGAGCTGTCGAAGGCAGGCACCTCGTACGTGCACCTGCTGCCCGCCTTCGACATCGCCACCATCCCCGAGAAGAAGTCCGAGCAGGCCACGCCCGCCTGTGACCTGGCGTCGTACGCCGCCGACAGCGACAAGCAGCAGGAGTGCGTCGGCAGGACGGCGGCCAAGGACGCCTTCAACTGGGGCTACGACCCGTACCACTACACGGTCCCCGAGGGCTCGTACGCGAGCGACCCCGACGGCACCCGGCGCACGGTCGAGTTCCGCCAGATGGTGAAGTCGCTCAACGAGGACGGCCTGCGCGTCGTCATGGACGTCGTCTACAACCACACGGCGGCGGCCGGGCAGGACAAGACGTCCGTCCTCGACCGGATCGTGCCGGGCTACTACCAGCGGCTCATGGCGGACGGCTCCGTCGCCAACTCCACGTGCTGCGCGAACACCGCGCCCGAGAACGCGATGATGGGCAAGCTCGTCGTCGACTCGCTCGTCACCTGGGCCAAGGAGTACAAGGTCGACGGCTTCCGCTTCGACCTCATGGGTCACCACCCGAAGGCGAACATCCTCGCGGTCCGCAAGGCGCTCGACGCGCTCACCCTCAAGAAGGACGGCGTCGACGGCAAGAAGATCATCCTCTACGGGGAGGGCTGGAACTTCGGCGAGGTCGCCGACGACGCCCGCTTCGAGCAGGCCACGCAGAAGAACATGGCGGGCACCGGCATCGCCACCTTCGCCGACCGGGCCCGCGACGCGGTGCGCGGCGGCAGCCCGTTCGACGAGGACCCGGGCGTCCAGGGCTTCGCCTCCGGCCTCTACACCGACCCCAACTCCTCGAAGGCGAACGGTACCGAGGCCGAGCAGAAGGCCCGCCTCCTGCACTACCAGGACCTGATCAAGGTCGGCCTGTCCGGCAACCTCGCCGCCTACGAGTTCACCGACAGCGCGGGGAAGCAGGTGAAGGGCTCCGACGTCGACTACAACGGGGCGCCCGCCGGCTACGCGGCAGCTCCCGGCGACGCCCTCGCCTACGCGGACGCGCACGACAACGAGTCCCTGTTCGACACGCTGACGTACAAGCTGCCCGCGACGACGAGCACGGCCGACCGCTCGCGCATGCAGGTCCTCGCCATGGCGACGGCCGCGCTCTCGCAGGGCCCGGCCCTGTCGCAGGCGGGCACCGACCTGCTCCGCTCGAAGTCGCTCGACCGGAACTCGTTCGACAGCGGCGACTGGTTCAACGCCGTCCACTGGGACTGCCGGGCGGGCAACGGGTTCGGGCGCGGTCTGCCCCCGGCCGCCGACAACCAGGCCAAGTGGCCGTACGCGCGGCCCTTGCTGGCATCGGTGAAGGTGCCGGGGTGCACGGCGATCAACGGCACCTCCGCCGCCTACCAGGACCTCCTGAAGATCCGCACGGCCGAGCCGGCCTTCCACCTGGCCTCGGCCGGGCAGGTCCAGAAGGAGCTGTCGTTCCCGCTCTCGGGGAAGGACGAGACGCCGGGCGTCATCACCATGCGCCTCGGTGACCTCGTGGTCGTCCTGAACGCCACGCCGCAGCGGCAGAGCCAGACGGTGTCCGGGCTCGCCGGGACCGGGTACCGGCTGCACCCGACACAGGCCGGCGGCTCGGACCCGGTCGTCAAGTCGGCCACGTACAAGGCGGGTTCGGGAACCTTCGAGGTTCCCGCCCGGACGGTGGCGGTCTTCCGCCAGAAGTAGCCCGGTACGACGACGGTGCCCCCGCCCCGTACGGGCGGGGGCACCGTCATGACCTCACTTGCGCAGAAGGCTCAGCGGGAACGCCTTTGCCATCGCCGCCATGCCCGCGTCGTTCGGGTGGAGGCCGTCGCCGCTGTCGTACGCGGCGAGCAGTCGTCCGGGGCTCGCCGGGTCGCGCACGGCCTTGTCGAAGTCGACGACGCCGTCGTAGGCGCCGCTGGTGCGGATCCAATGGTTCACGGCCTGCCGGGCCGCTTCCCGTTCCGGGGTGTAGAAGCCGAGCGAGTCGCCCTCGAAGGGCAGGATGGTCGCGCCGAAGGCGCGCAGGCCGCGTGCGTGGGCGCGGTGGATCAATTCCTCGTACCCCGCGATGAGTTCGGCGGCCGAGACCTCCTCGGACGCGGGTGCGGTGGTGCCCGGGTGGCCCAGGTCGTTGACGCCGAGCAGCACCACGACGGCACGGGCACCCGGCTGGTTCAGCACGTCCCGGTCGAACCGCTTCAGGCCGCTCTCGCCGAAGTACGCGGCGTAGGACTCGGCGGGTGAACCGGCGGGCGGGTTCGGGTCGCGGAGCAGGCGGTTGCCGCCGATGCCCGCGTTCAGGACGCCGGTGGAGGCCAGGCGCCGGTCGCCGCGCAGCCGCTCGGCCAGCAGGTCGGGCCAGCGGTGGTCCGCGTCGACCTGGGTGTTGGAGCCGTCGGTGATGGAGTCGCCGAAGGTGACGAGCGCGGAGTCGGCCGTGCCGCGGCGCCGGTCGACGGCCACGCCCGACAGGAAGTAGCGGCTGGTCATCGTGGTGGTCGGGGTCAGGTCGGGCTTGCCCGCGACATTGCCCGCCGCGACGAAGCCGCGCTGGAACGCGGAGGAGTGCACCGTGTCGGCCGGGGTGGGGCGCGGCAGATACAGGCTGATCACCAGGGAGCCGCCCGGGGTCATGGGCAGCGCCACCGGGTCGCTCCAGCGCTGTGCGCCCGGCGCGAGGGTCGCCGAGGAACGGCCGCCGAAGCGCAGCGACCGGTCCGTGGCCGGGTCGATCGCGGTGGCGGGCCCGCCCGTGGCCCGGTGCGCGACCCGGGCCTCGCCGATCGCCAGCGGGGCGGTGCCGAACTCGTTCGTGAACCGCACACGCACCGTGCGCCCCGCGACGCTGGTGTGCACGATCTGCCGCAGCGTCTGATCCGCGAAGGACGTGGCGTCGGAGCCGGGCACCCCGGTCGGCGCGGCGGCCCAGGTACCGACGAGGCCGGGACCGGGGGGCGCCGCGTGTGCCGCCTGCGCGGAGGCAGGCAGGGAGAGGGCGGCGAGGAGTCCTGCGAGGGGGAGCGTCAGGAGGGCGAGGGGGCGTCGGGGGCGTCGGGGCCAGAGGCGTCTTCGCATGCATCGATTCCTACGGGTGGGGCGCGGGCGCGTCAATGGCGCGGCTGGGGCGGTTGCCGCCTCGGGGGTGCGGTCCAGCCACGCGCGCGTGGCGTGGCCCCCGCCGTGACCTGGTCCGAACCAAGTGGCAGGATCAGGGGGTTCGCGAACTCAGGGGGGCCAGGGTGGAACGACGGGAACAAGGGGCGCGCCGTGCCGGGAGGGCGCGAAGACGCCTCACGCAGGTGCTGGTGTCGAGCGCGGTGATCGCCGCTGTGCTCGGGGCCGCCGGCGGCGCGTACGCGTACTGGCGCCACAGCAAGGCGCTCGCCATCACCCGGTGCGTACGGGACGGGGGTGAGGCAAGCACGTCCGCGATCGGCGCCGCGCCGGGCGCGCTGCCCGTCGTCGGCCCGGGCACCTTCACCACGGCGCACGGCGACGGCGCCCCGGTCGGCTCCGGGCAGCGGCTGCGGCGCTACAAGGTGCAGGTCGAGGACGGCATCGGCATCCAGGCCGACACCGCCGCGCGGGAGATCGCGGGCATCCTCGGCGATCCGCGCGGCTGGAGCCGCGACGGGGTCGACCGGTTCCAGCTCGTCGGCTCGGGGCCGCGCGACTTCATCATCAAGATCGCCACTCCGCACACCGTGGACTGCCTCTGCGGCTCCGCGGGCCTGGACACCGGCGGCGAGGTGAACTGCAGCATCGGCCGCTCGGTCGTGGTCAACCTGCGGCGCTGGGTGCAGGGCTCACCGGAGTTCGACGGGCCCCTCACCGACTACCGGGCGCTGATCGTCAACCACGAGGTCGGCCACCGCATCGGCCACGGACACGAGACGTGCCCGGCGGCCGGGCGGCCCGCGCCCGCGATGATGCAGCAGATCAAGGGCCTGCACGGCTGCACCGCGAACGCCTGGCCCTACGACCGCGCGGGCACCTACCTCGGCGGCCCCCACGTGTCCTGAGCCCGCCCCGCGAGCCCGTCTCACATCAGCCCCAGCTCCCGCCCCCGGTCGACGGCTTCCGCCCGTGTGCGCGCGCCGAGCTTCCGGTACACCGCACGGGTGTGGCTCTTGACCGTGTTGTACGAGACGTACATGCCGTCCGCGATCTGCCGCAGCGGCGCCTCGTGCTGCAACGCGTGCAGCACGGCGAGCTGACGATCTGTCAAAGGTTCGAGAGCGGCGGGTGTGACGGCCGCCCGGTCGTCCTGTTCCGGCACGGAGGCCAGTACGGCGGACGCCTCGTCCCGCAGCTCGCGGGCGCTCCGCGCGTCCGTCACGTCCTCCGCGATCTCGTCCAGGACGCCGGCGACCCACACCAGACACGTCGTCACCGCCTCGTCCGCACCCAGCGGATCACGACTCAGCGAACGCAGACGGCCGTGCAGATCCGCCACCCGCCCGTCCACCGGCCCGGAGCCGTCGGGCTCCGCGCGCGGCATGTGCGTGTGCATGCCCCCCACCTCCCCATGTGACAGGGCATCTCCCTCATACCGTGCGGGCGGAACGGGGACCGGGGAAGGGGCTTGTCGGCCCTCTGTGCCCGGGGCCTGCCTTCACGGGCTTCAGCGTCCCGCGTCGCGGGGGCCCGGGAGCCGTCGCACCTCGACCAGTTCGAGGCCGAACGTCTGGACGCGGTCGAGGATGCCGTACAGGGCCGCCTGGTCGAGCCCGGCTCCAAGGAGGACCGTCTCGGCCGGGTGCAGCACGATCGTCAGCTCGCCGAACTCCGCCCGGAACGCCTCGCCGATCCTGCCCCGGACCCGGATCTCGTAGTCGGCGCCCGACGACGGCCGGTCCGCTCCGGAGCCCGCCCGCGCCCCGCCCATGACGCCACCTCCCCTGCGACAGCCCGGTCCGGGAACGACCCTGCCGCGTGGCCGGGGCGTACCGCATCACCTCGTGCGGGTGACAGGGGAGGAGGACGGCGTACAGGCGGGGACGGGTGAGAGCCGGTGGGGGGTGGGTGGTCCGTTGGCCCGCTTCCGGACGCCGGTGACCCGCTCCCGCTGGACCAATGGCACAACACACCCGTGCCCTGTTGAACCATCAGCCCCTCAGGTGCTGCAATGCACAGGTCGATGGCGCTGCGGATCCTTCCGGGATCTCCGCGGCGCCTTACTCATGTCCGGGGCGGAACACGGACCGAAACGGCTGGGAAAGGGCGGGGACATTGCTGAAGAGGGCCTTCGTTGCACCGGATCCGGGGCGGACGCGGCTGCGGTTCGCGAGCCGGGCCGTGCTCGGGATCGGGCTCGCCGTGGCGGTGAGCGGGGCGCTGGGGCACGCGTTGACGTCGGCCGTGACGGGCGGCCTCGCCGCGCTGCTCGCCCTCTTCACGGTCACCGACGCGACGGTCCGGGGGCAGGCGGTCACGACGGCGCTCCTGCCCGTCGCCGGGCTTCCCGTCCTCGCGCTGGCCGCGCTGCTCCACGCCCAGCCCCTCGCCCGTGACCTGGTCTTCCTCGCGATCGTCGGCGCGGGCGTGTACGCGCGGCGGTGGGGGCCGCGCGGCCACTCCCTCGGCGTCTTCGCCTTCATGACCTACTTCGCCGCCCAGTTCCTGCACACGACCCCCGGGCAGCTCCCCGAGCTGTACGCGGCGGTGCTGCTCTCGCTCGCCGTCGCCGCCGCCGTGCGGTTCGGCGCGTGGTGCTACGAGCGCCGGGTCCCGGTGCCCGCGCCCGTTCCGGTGCCCTTCACCGGAACCGGTCTGGCCCGGATCACGACTCGCCAAGCCGTGCAGGCGACCGCAGGCGCGGGCTTCGCGCTCGCCGTCGGCCAGCTCCTCTCCGACCAGCGCTGGTACTGGGCCGTCGGCGCCACCTGGTGGGTCTTCGTGAACACCACCTCGCGCGGCGAGACCCTCGTACGGGGCTTCCGACGCTTCCTGGGCACCGTCCTCGGCATCGTGCTCGGCTTCCTGGTCGCCGTACCGCTGCACGACGAGCCGGTCGCGGCGGCGCTCGTGATCGCCCTGAGCGTCTTCGGCATCTTCTACACGGCCGCCGTCTCCTACACATGGATGATGCTGGCCGTCACCACCATGGCGAGCATGCTGTACGGGCTCCTCGGCGTCCTCGACCCCGGCCTCCTCGCCCTGCGGGTGGGGGAGACGGCGGTCGGGGCGCTCGGCGCCGTCCTCGCTGTGCTCCTCGTCCTGCCCGTGACCACACACTCCGTCACCGACGCCTGGGTCGAACGCGCCCTGCGCTGCGTCCACGCCTGCACCGCCGAGGCCGCCGCCCGCCTCGCCGGTGACGCCACCGCGGACCCGGCCCCGCGCGTCGCCGAACTGGAGTCGCTGCTGACCCGCGTACGCCTCTCCCTCGCGCCCCTCGTCCACCCGTTCAGCCCGCTCCGGGCCCGCAAGGGCCGCGCCCGTCGCATCCTCGCCCTCCTCGACGACTGCGCCCGCGAGGTCCGCGGCCTCGCCTCCGTCGCCGCGGACCCGGAGGCCTCGCACGACGCCCGCCTCGCCGCGGCCTGCTGGCGCGTGGAGGCGGCGGTGGAGGCGCTGACCACCCCGGCCCCCTACGAGGCCGACGTCGAGGCGGCGCCCCGGGCACCGGAGGCCGAGCCGGTCCTCGCGCACCTGCACGCGCTGGAGCGGGCCCTGGTCGAGATGGCGGTGCCGCTGCGCGGGGCGGGGCGGGCGAGCGTCGGCGCGTAACCGGCACCGCGCCCCGCCGCGCATTTCCGCGCGCTCCCCGCACGTCCGCGACCGCCCGACGACCGTCCCGGTCCTGTGGTCGTCCCGCCACGGCCACGGCACGCGGGGGAGCGCCCCCGGGCACCGTTCTCGAGCCACTGGGGTGAGCCATGCCCGCTGGTTCGAGCTGCCGCCGGACGCGGTGCTCGAAGTGGAGCTGCACCATCCGGAGCACCGCTGGTTCGCCGGGCTCGGCCTGCGCCGGCACGCCGTCCCCGCCCTGGCCGGCATGTGCCTGGAGATCGGTGGCGTCCGCTACGGCGCCGCCCCCTTCAACGGCTGGTACATGGGCACCGGGACAGGCGCCCGCAACCTCGCCGACATCGACCGCTACGACCTCCTCCCGCACCTCGCCCACCGCCTCGGCCTCGACACGAGCACCGAGCGCACCCCGGCCTACGTCCACCCGCCCGACGCCCGGGCAAGGGCCCGCGGCGAGGAGCGACCCGCGGCACACCGCCCGGCGCCCCTCGCCGACCGGTCCTGAACCCGCTGCTACGGTCGGCGCATCGGGCACGTGGCCCGTACGCCGAAAGGGGACACAGTGACCGGCAGTCAGTCAGGACGGTCAGGACGGGCTTACATCGGATCGTTCACGGCGGCGGGCGGCCCAGGCATCGTCACCGCGACGGTGGACGCCTCCGACGGCTCGCTGACCCTCCTCGGCGCCACCGACGCCACACCCGACCCCTCGTACCTGGCGGTCGGCGCCGACGGCGGACTGCTGTACGCGGTCGGCGAGACGAACGACGGCACGGTCACCACGTTCCGCACGGACACCACCCCGGTGTCCCCGCTCGGCAAGCCCGCCCCCGTCGACGGCGACGGCCCCACCCACCTGTCCCTCTGGGGCGCCCACGTGCTCACCGCCAACTACGGCTCCGGCAGCGTCACCGCGCTCCCGCTGCGCGCCGACGGCACCCCGGACGCGGGCGGCCGCGACGTGCTGCGGCACACCGGTGCGGGCCCGCACCCGCAGCGCCAGCAGGGCCCGCACGCCCATCAGGTCCTACCGGACCCGAGCGGCCGGTGGGCCATCAGCGTCGACCTCGGCACGGACTCCGTCCGCGTCTGCGTCCTCACCGACGGCCGCCTCACCGTCCACCACGAGACGCCCCTGCGGCCCGGCTCGGGCCCCCGCCACCTGGTCTTCCACCCGTCGGGCGGATACGCGTACGTCCTCAACGAACTCACCCCGACCCTCACGGTCTGCCAGTGGGACGCCACCGCCGGCATCCTCAAGCCGCTGACCGAGGTCTCCGTCCTGACGGAGGCGCCGCGCGGCGACGCCTACCCCTCCGAGATCGTCGTCTCGCCCGACGGCCGCTTCCTGTGGACGGCGACCCGGGGCGAGGACGTCATCTCCACGTTCACCCTGGACGCCACAGGCGAGCACCCCGCACTCCGCTCGACAGTCCCCTGCGGCGGCCACTGGCCCCGCGACCTGGCCCTCTCCCCGTCGACCCACCACCTCTACACAGCGAACGAACGC
>NZ_JAOCNE010000013.1:163614-195407 GCF_056172735.1 Streptomyces sp. R818 | reverse complement strand
CGCCTTCAGCAACTCCCCTGCCATGGGCAGCAGTTGCTCAAGGAGATGCGCCGGGTCGATGCCCGCGTCCCCGGTGCGCACGGGCTCGCGGGACGCCGTGGTCGCGGCACGGGACAAGTCGTCGGCGGGGGCGAGCGCGACGCGCAGGCCCGAGCCGCCGGAGTCGACGCCGAGCACCCAACGCGCCGCGTCCGGCGCCGTGTCGGCGGCCGGTGGCTGGTTCGCTGTGGGCACCCGGGGACCTCCTGTCCTGTTCGAGGAGGAACCATAGCGCCGCCGCACCCCTCCCCGTACACCCCTTCCACGCATGGGTTCCCCGGCTGCGGAGCGTCCGCGACGTGGCAGTAGAGTGACGCGTCGTGGCAGCGCGACCTTTGAACGAACTTGTCGAAGACGGCTGGGCGAAGGCCCTGGAGCCCGTGGCCGGACGCATCGCGGCCATGGGGGACTTCCTGCGGTCCGAGATCGCCGCAGGGCGGACCTACCTCCCGGCCGGGGCGAACGTCCTCAGGGCCTTCCAGCAGCCCTTCGACGACGTCCGGGTCCTCATCGTCGGCCAGGACCCGTACCCCACCCCCGGCATGGCGATCGGCCTGAGCTTCGCCGTCTCGCCCGAGGTGCGGACGCTGCCCGGCTCGCTGCAGAACATCTACCGCGAGCTGAACGCGGATCTCGGCCTGCCCCGCCCGTCCAACGGCGACCTGACCCCGTGGACGAAGCAGGGCGTGCTGCTGCTCAACAGGGCGCTGACGACCGCTCCGCGCAGCCCCGGGGCGCACCGCGGCAAGGGCTGGGAAGAGGTCACCGAGCAGGCGATACGCGCCCTGGTCGCCCGGAACCGGCCGCTCGTCTCCGTGCTGTGGGGGCGCGACGCACGTAACCTGCGCCCCCTGCTCGGGCAGTTGCCGGCGATCGAGTCCGCGCACCCCTCGCCCATGTCGGCGGACCGCGGTTTCTTCGGCTCCCGCCCGTTCAGCCGCACCAACGAGCTGCTGACCGGGCTCGGCGCGCAGCCGGTGGACTGGCGCCTGCCGTAAGTCTCCCGAACCCTCTCAGCCGCCCGGCGTCAGGGCCTCACCCCACGACCGCCGCGCGCACGCACAGCACGTCCGGCAGGTGGGACGCCACCTGCCGCCAGCTGTCGCCGTCGTCCGCGGACGCGTACACCTCCCCGTTCCGGTTGCCGAAGTAGACGCCCGCCGGGTCCGCGTCGTCCGTGCACAGCGCGTCCCGCAGGACCGTGCCGTAGTGGTCGCCCTCCGGGAGCCCTCTGGTCAGCGGTTCCCAGCTCGCGCCCGCGTCCTGGGTGCGGTAGACGCGACAGCGGCGCTCGGCCGGGACCCGGTCGATGTCCGCGGTGATCGGGAAGACGTAGGCCGTGTCGCCCCGGTGCGGATGCGCGGCGACGCCGAAGCCGAAGGTCGACGGCAGGCCCTCGCCGATGTCGGTCCACTTCGCGCCCGCGTCGTCGCTGCGGTACACGCCCCAGTGGTTCTGCAGGTACAGCCGGTCCGGGTCGGCCGCGTCCCGCGCCACCTTGTGCACGCACTGGCCGAACTCGGGGTCCGGGTCGGGCAGGAACACGGCGGCCACCCCGGAGTTCGACGGGGCCCAGCTCGCGCCGCCGTCCGCCGAGCGGAACACCCCGGCCGTCGACACCGCCACCGTCAGCGCCCCCGGGTCCCGGGCGTCCGTGAGCACTGTGTGCAGGCCCTCACCGCCGCCGCCGGGCACCCACTGCGAGCGCGTCGGATGCTCCCAGAGCGGGCGGCACAGCTCGAAGGACTCGCCCCGGTCCACCGAGCGGTAGAGCGCCGCCGGCTCCGTGCCCGCGTACACCACGTCGGGCTCGGCCGCCGCCGCGTGGAGCTGCCACACCCGCTCCAGGGAGGCGCCGGTGTCCTTGGGGAACTTCACGGCGGGCGCGGACGGCTCGGTCCAGGTCCGCCCGAGATCGTCCGAGTGGAACACGGACGGGCCGTAGTGCGCGCTGTCGCCGCCCACGAGCAGCCGGGGCGTGTCCGTCCGGGTGTCGAGCGCGACGGAGTACACCGCCTGCGCGTTGAAGTACGGGCTCTCGTCGAACTCCCAGGCCGCTCCGCCGCGCCTGCGCCCGAGGAACAGCCCCTTGCGCGTGCCCACCGCCAGCAGTACGTCCGTCATGCCGAACACCTCCGAAACGCCGTTGTCTCCAGGTGTCCGACAGTCTGCACCCCGCCACTGACAATGGGCGTCCCGAGCGGCTGTGTCGCAGGTCAGGCCGGTACGGCGACCCCCAGCGGGAAGTGGCACGCCACCTGGTGGCCGGGGGTGTCCGGGCTCGACACGGGCGGCTCGACGCTCGCGCAGACGTCCTGCGCGATCGGGCAGCGCGTACGGAACCGGCAGCCGGACGGGGGCCGCGCTGCCGACGGGGTCTCGCCGGTCAGCGGTGTACCGGAGGCGGCGGCCTCGGGGTCGGGCACGTTCACCGTGTCGAGAAGGCCGCGCGTGTACGGGTGCAGCGGCCGGTCGTAGACCTGCTCGGCCGGGCCCAGCTCCACGAGCTTGCCGAGGTACATGACGCCGACCGTGTCGGCGAGGTAGCGGACCACGGCCAGGTCGTGCGAGATGAACAGGTACGTCAGGCCGCGCTCGCGCTGCAGCTCCCGCATCAGGTTGAGGATCTGCGCCTGCACGGACACGTCGAGCGCGGAGACCGGCTCGTCGGCCACGACCAGCTCGGGCGAGAGCGTCAGCGCCCGGGCGAGGCCGAGGCGCTGGCGCTGGCCGCCGGAGAACTCGTGCGGGTAGCGGTGCACCGCGCCGCGCGGCAGACCCACTGCGTCGAGCAGCTCACCGATCAGCTTCTCCTGTGCGGTGCGGTTGCCGACGCCCTGGATGACGAGCGGCTCGCGCAGGATCTCGCCGACGCGCATGCGCGGGTCCATCGCCGCCGTGGAGTCCTGGAACATGAGCTGGACGCGCTTGCGGTGCGCCCGGCGTTCGGCGCGCGACAGCTCGGCGCGGTCGCGCCCCTCGAAGCGGACGGCGCCGGACGTCGGCTCTTCCAGGCCCGCGACGATCCGGCCCAGCGTCGTCTTGCCGCAGCCGGACTCGCCGACCATGCCGAACGTCTCGCCCTTGCGCACGGTGAGGGAGACCCCGCCGACCGCGCTGACGGTGCCCTTGCTCCGCGAGAACGGTCCGCCCTTCAGCGGGAACTCCTTGACCAGCGTGTCGAGTTCGAGGAGGACGTCGTCGGTGGCCGTGTCCTGGGCGGGCAGCGGTGCGGGTGCCACCACCTCGTCGGGCGCCGCCTCCCGTGCGTCGGGCACCGGGTGGAAGCAGGCGAACCGGTGCCCGGCGCCCTGTACCTCGTCCTCGACGAGGTACGGTTCCTTCTCGCGGCACTCGTCGCTCGCGAACAGGCAGCGCGGCGCGAAGCGGCACCCCGTCGGCCGCGCCGTCAGGCTCGGCGGCAGGCCCGCGATGGTGTGCAGCTCGGTGTCGTGGTCGGCGGCGCGCTCGGGCAGCGCCGCGAACAGCGCCTCGGTGTACCGGTGGCGGGGCCGCGCGAAGAGGCCCCGTACGTCGGCCTGCTCGGCGACCTGGCCCGCGTACATCACGGCCACCCGGTCGACGCGGTTGGCGATGACGCCCAGGTCGTGCGTGACCAGGATCATCGCCATGCCGAGCCGCGACCGCAGGTCGTCGATCAGCTCCAGGATCTGGTGCTGGGTCGTCACGTCGAGCGCGGTCGTCGGCTCGTCCGCGATGAGCAGCTTCGGCTCGCAGACGAGCGCCATGGCGATGGCGACGCGCTGGCGCATACCGCCGGAGAGCTGATGCGGGTAGGCCGACATGCGCTCCGCGGGCTGCGGCATCCCGACGAGGCGCAGCGTCTCCTCGGCCCGCGCGTACGCCTCCTTCTTCGTGAGGTCGCGGTGCAGGAGCAGCGGCTCGGCGACCTGCGCGCCGATCGTCATCGTCGGGTTGAGCGAGGTCAGCGGGTCCTGGAAGACCATGCCGATCGTGTTGCCGCGGACGTCCTGGAGGACGGGTGCGGGCGCGGCGGCCAGGTCGTGCCCGTCGAAGAGGATGCGGCCGCCGGTGACGGTGCCGCCGGGCGGCAGCAGGCCGAGCACGCTGAGCGCGGTCATGGTCTTGCCGCAGCCGGACTCGCCGACGATGCCCAGCGCCTCGCCGGGCGCGAGGTCGAGCGAGATGCCGTCGAGGGCGTGGACGGTGCGGTCACGCGTGGCGATGTCGACCCGCAGGTCGTCGATCCTGAGCAGAGGCTCGGTCATGTCAGCTTCCTAGGGTTCAGGGACTGGCTCTTGCTCACTTGCGCAGCCGTACGTCGAAGGCGTCGCGCAGCCCGTCGCCGATGAAGTTGAACGCGGCGACGACGAGGACGATCGCGATGCCCGGCGGGAAGATCAGCCACCAGTAGCCGTTCTGCGTGTAGGTGATGCCCGCGGACAGCATCGAGCCCCAGTCGGCGGAGGGCGGCGGGATGGACAGGCCGAGGAAGGCGAGGTAGCTGACGTAGAGGATGGCGTCGGCGATCTGGAACGTGCAGTTGACGATGACCGTGCCGATGGCGTTGGGCACGATGTGCTTGAAGACGGCGCGGGCACCGCCGCCGCCCATCATCCGCATCGCCTGCACGTACTCCCGGTTGCGCAGGGACAGCGCCTCGCCGCGCACCAGACGGGCGGGGGAGAGCCAGGCGACACCCGCGATGATGAGGATCAGGATGCCCTTGCTCGGCGTGATGATCGCGGCGACCACGACGAGCAGGAACATCGCGGGGATGGCGAGCGCGGCGTCCGTGATCCGCATCATCGCGGCGTCGACCCAGCCGCCGAAGTACCCGGCGACGGCGCCGTACACGGTCCCGAACAGGGTGGCGAGCAGCCCTGCCGCCAGGCCGATCTCCAGGGAGGTCTGCCCGGCGACCATCAGCCGGCCGACCATGTCGTACCCGAGGTCGGTGGTGCCGAGGAGATGCCCGGAGGTTCCCGGTGAGAGGTTCGCCTGGGACAGGTCCGTGTGCACCTGCTCGGTGGAGTGCACGAGCGGGCCGAGGTAGCAGAGGGCGAGCAGCAGCACGAGCAGCACGACGCCGGTCAGGGCCAGCTTGTTGCCGGTGAAGACGCGCAGGGTGCGGCGGGCGAGGGAGGGGGTGGCCTGGGCGGCTTCCTCATGCCCCGGTATCTGGGGGGTCGTCACGGCGGTCGTCATGCCACGCTCCGGATCCGGGGGTCGAGGACGGCGTACAGGATGTCGGTGAGCAGCGAGCCGAGGACGGTCGCGATGCCGACGACGAGGGTCACGCCGAGCAGCACGGGGAAGTCCGAGCCCTGCGCGGCGTTCCAGAACAGAAGGCCCATGCCCGGGTAGTTGAACATCGACTCGACGACGAGCGCGCCGCTGAACAAGGTCGGCAGATACAGGCCGAGCAGAGTCGCGAGCGGGATGAGCGCGTTGCGCAGGACGTGCTTGACCATGATCCGGCGGCTCGACTGGCCCTTCGCCATGGCGGTGCGCACGTATTCCTCGGTGAGGTTGTCGAGGACGGCCGAGCGCATGTACCGGCTGAACATGGCGATGATGCCGAACGCCATCGTCACGACGGGCAGGACGAGCCCGGTGAAGTCGCCGAGCAGCTGGCCGATCGTCTCGCCCTGCGGTGCCTCCGCCGGGAAGACCGGCAGCACCTGCGCGAACAGGATGATCATGATGAGGCCGAGGAAGAACACGGGCGTCGCGTAGAGCAGGAAGGCGAGGCCGGTGAGCGCGTAGTCGGACGCCTTGCCGCGCCGCACCGCCTGGAGCAGGCCGAGCGGGACAGCGATGACGACCGCGAGGATCGTGGAGAGGACCGTGAGGAGCAGGGTCTTCGGAAGCCGCTGCTTCAGGAGGTCGAAGACGGGCGAGTTCAGCTTGTACGACTCGCCGAGGTCGCCGGTGAACAGCCGCTTGAGGTACATGAAGTACTGCTCGGGCAGCGAACGGTCGTAGCCCTGCGCATGGTTGAAGTGCTCGATCTGCTGCGGGGTGCCCTTCGGGCCGAGGATGGCGCGGGCCGGGCCGCCCGGCAGCAGATGCAGAAGGGTGAAGACGATGAGGGAGACGAGGAACAGGACGACGAGCGCCTGGAGGAAACGCTTGACCAGAAAGCCGGTCACTTCGCAACCCCCTTCGCGGAGTTCTTGACGTAGTACCAGTGCTGCGGCGCGAACGTGACCGTCGGGTTCTGCTCGATGCCCCGCAGGTCGTTGCGGAGGACGGAGACCTGGTAGGCGGGGTTCGGCATCCACATCACCGGGAGCTGCTCGGCGAGGTACTCGCCGTACTCGTGGACGGCCCGCATGTCGGGCGCGTACTGCACGGCCCGGATGAGCCGGTCGGCCTTCTTGTCGGTGTAGTTGCCGAAGTTGGCGGACGCGCCGGTCGAGAAGAGCTGCTCGCCGCTCGGGTTGAGCGGGTAGTACCAGCTGCCCGCGGTGCCGAAGAACGACATGTCCCAGTCGCAGCCGGAGTCCTTCGCCTCGCAGGGCACGGAGTTGCCGAGCACGGAGTTGAGCGGCTGCTGGCGCACGGTCAGGTCGATGCCCGCCTTGCTGAGCGAGGACTTCAGCTCCTGCATCATGTTCGTCGTCTCGGTCGACCCCGACTGCGAGAGCAGGGTCAGCTTCAGCGGGTCGTTCTTCCCGATCCCCTTGCCGCACGCGTCCCCGCCGGTGCCGGGCCGCACGCAGCGCGCGACACCGTCGACGGTCTTCCAGCCGTGCGCGGTGAGCAGCGCCCTGGCCTTGGCGACGGAGAACGGGTACTGGTTGTGCTCCATCTCCTCCGACAGGTACTGGCTCTTCGGCGTGACCGGCACCGGACCGAGTGTCGGCGTGGCGCTGCCCTGCCAGATGACCCTGCTCATCGCGTCCTGGTCGACGAGGTGCTGCATGGCCTGCCGGATGTAGAGCTGGTTCATCGCGGGGCCCGCGTGCGTGGAGTTGAAGTTGTAGACGATGTAGGTGGCCGCCCAGCCCTCCCACGGGTCGACGCGGTACCCCTTGTCCTCGAACTTCTCCTTCTGCGCCATCACCGAGGGCGGGATGTAGCCGTAGTCGACGCCGCCGGAGCGCAGCACGTTGTACTCGGAGTCGGCGGTGGTGAAGGGTTTGAAGACCACCTTGTCGAGGTGCGGCCGCTCGGACTCGGGACCGGTGTACTTCTCGTTCGGGACGATCGTCACCTGGCCCGTGTCGCGCCAGCCGGCCAGCTTCCAGGGCCCGTTGACGGTCTTCCAGAGCGGGTCGCTGCCGTACGAGCCCAGGCTCTTCGCGTGCCGGGTGAGCCGGGCGAAGACGGCCTTGGCGCCCTTCGTCGTACGGTCGTGGTCGCCGATCCGCCCGCCGTCCTCGGTGGCGTCCCAGGCGTGCTGCGGCAGGGCGCGCAGCAGGTAGAGCTGGTTGGCGGTGAACCAGTCCGGGTTGTACGCGCGGTCCAGGCGCATCCGCACGGTGTGGTCGTCGAGAACCTCGAACTTCTTCACGTTGTCCGGCATGGTGCCGACCGAGTAGCTGCCCCAGTCGGCTTTGTTCGCCTTGACGAGGTTGAACCAGAACTCCAGGTCGCGGGCGGTCACGGGGGTGCCGTCGGACCACTTGACGCCCTGCCGCAGCGGCACGGTCACCGTCGTGTTGCCGTCGCTGTACGTGGGCTTCAGGCCGAGCGTGCCCGGACCTGTGGTCGTCAGCTCGCCCTTCTCCTGCACCGCGTCGTAGACCGGCATGTACAGGAGTGTCTGGATCGCGTAGTTGTAGGAGGCCCCGTAGCCGGGCGCGCCGATCGGGAAGATCCAGTTGGGTGTGGCCGCGGGCGGCAGCGCCATCGTGGCCGTGCCGCCCTCGACGGGGGTGCCCCCGGTGGGGCCCATCGCGATCCGGCCGCCCTCGTGCGTGCAGCCGGTGAGCGCCACCAGCGTCGCCGCGAGGGCGAGCGCGGCGGACGCCATTGACCTGGGGGAACGCATGCCGAAGGGCCTCCAAGGGGACCAAGGGGGAGAAGCGCCGGGCTCCGTGCCACGGTGCGACGGAGGGGCGCCCGCAACCTAAGTCGGCCGTTCGAATCAAGTCAATAGGTTCATTCGGAAAGTACTTCAAAATGCGGGGAGGTCTGGCCAACTTGGTTCGGTGATGGTTAATGTTCGGTGCGTTATCGAACTAACAGAGTCGAACTAAGTCATCGAAGTGACGGAGCTACGGGGGCGGCATGGCCGACACAGCGCACGGCGGCGAGCCGGGTTCGGCGCAGCACATACTCGGGCTCGTCTCGTCCGGCGCCGCCTCCTCCCGGGCCGATCTCGTACGGGAGTTGGGGCTCGCCCCGTCCACGGTGTCGCTGCGCGTGCAGGAGCTGGTCGCGGCCGGGGTGCTCACCGAGTCCGGCGAGGGCGCCTCGCGCGGCGGACGTCGGCCCCGGCTGCTCCGCGTCAAGGCGCAGGGCGGCGTCGCCCTCGCCGCCGACCTCGGCAGCCACCACGCGCGGCTCGGCGCGGTCGACCTCGGCGGCACCGTGCACGACGCCGTCGACCTGCCGCACGACATCACCGCCGGGCCCGACTCCGCCGTCGACTGGCTGTGCGAGCAGGTGGACCGGCTCGCCGCCGCGCAGCGCGCGTCGGGGCGTACGGTGCGGGCGCTCGGCGTGGCGTTCCCCGGGCCCGTCGACCCCGCCGACGGACGGGTGCTGAGCCCGTCGCGGATGCCGGGCTGGCACCGGTTCCCGCTGCGCAGGGTGCTGGCGGAGCGGCTCGGGATGCCCGTCACCGTCGCCAACGACGCCACGATGATGGCCGTCGGAGAGCACCGCACGACCCGGCCCGACCTCGACCACATGGTCGTCGTCAAGGCGGGGCGCGGCATCGGCAGCGGCATCGTCGTCGCGGGCCGCCCGCACGACGGCGCGACCGGCAGCGCCGGGGACATCAGCCACGTACGCGTGGAGGCGGCGGGCGAACGGCCGTGCAGTTGCGGCAACATCGGCTGCCTGGAGACCGTCGCCAGCGGCGCCGCGCTCATCCGCGAACTCGCCGCGCAGGGCGTCGAGGTGGCCGACACGAACGAGCTCCTGCGGCTCGTCGCGGACGGCGACCCGCTCGCCACCACCCTCGTGCGCACGGCGGGGCGCCACATCGGCACCGTCCTCTCGGTCGTCGTGAACTTCTTCAACCCGCAGGCCGTCGCCCTCGGCGGCGTCCTCGCCACCGCCGAACCCCTCGTCGCCGCCGTCCGGGGCGTCCTCTACGAGCGCTGCCTGCCGCTCGCCACGTCCGACCTGGAGATCACGACCACGACGGCCGGGCCGGACGCGGGCCTGCTCGGCGCCGGTCTGACGGCGCTGCACCAGAACCTCTCGGCCCCGGCCCCCGCACCTCAGAGCCACGCACCCCAGGAAGAGAGCGCCCCCGCATGACCGGCACCACCCCCGCACCCGCCCGCCGCCTGCGCATCGGCATCGGCGGCATCGGCATCGAGTCCTCCACGTTCTGCCCGCACCGCTCGACCACCGAGGACTTCCGGCAGACCCGGGGCCAGGCCCTCCTCGACCGCTACACGTGGACGCGGGCCGACAGCGACCTCGCCGATCTGGTCGAGTGGGTGCCGCTCCTGCACGCGACGTCGCTGCCCGGCGGCCCGGTGGAGGCCGAGTCGTACCTGATCCTCAAGAACGAACTGGTCACGCGTATACGGGAAGCGGGCCCGCTCGACGGCCTCGTCCACGACATCCACGGCGCGATGAGCGTCATCGGCCTCACCGACGCCGAGGGCGACCTGACCGAGGCCGTGCGCGCCGCGCTCGACCACGTCGGGGCCCCCGACGGCGGCCGCCCCATGATCTCCACCGCCATGGACCTGCACGGCAACGTCTCGCGCCGGTTCGCCGAGCCCGTCGACCTGCTCACCGCCCACCGGCTCGCCCCGCACGAGGACGCCTGGGAGACGCGCGAGCGCGCCGCCCGCAACCTCGTGCACTGCCTGCGCGAGGGCGTCCGCCCGCACCGGGCCTGGGTCCAGGTCCCGGTCCTGCTGCCCGGCGAGAAGACCAGCACCCGCCTGGAGCCGGCCAAGTCCCTCTACGCCTCGCTCGCCGAGATCGAGCGGAAGGACGGCATCCTCGACGCCGCGATGTGGGTCGGCTACGCCTGGGCCGACGAACCGCGCTGCAAGGCCGCCATCGTCGTCACCGGCGAGGACGCCGAACTCGCGGCTCGTGAGGCCGAGTCGCTCGCACGTCGCTACTGGGACGCCCGCAAGGACTTCGTCTTCGTCGGCCCGACCGGCAGCGCGGAGGAGTGCATCGAGAAGGCCGTCGCGTCCGACAAGCGGCCCTTCCTCATCAGCGACTCCGGGGACAATCCGACGGCGGGCGGCGCGGGCGATCTCGCCTACATGCTGGGCAAGTTGCTGGAGAACGACGCGATCCGCAGCGGTGAGGTCACGGCCGTGCACCCGGGCATCACCGACCCGGCCGCCGTCGCCGCCTGCTTCGCGGCCGGGGTGGGCGCCGAGGTCACGCTCTCCGTCGGCGGCAAGGTCGACGCGAACCACGGTGGCCCATGCGAACTCACCGGCACCGTCGAGGCGTTGCAGCGCGCCGCCGACCAGGCGTACCCGGCGGCGGGCGGCGCCTACGACCGCGGCGTCGACATGGCGGCCGTCCGCGTCGGCGGTCTCACCGTGATCCTCGTCGAGCGCCGCAAGCCGTTCCACACGCTCGCCGACTTCACCGGCCCGGCCGAGGGCGGGCTCGGCATCGACCCGCGCACCTACGACCTCGTCGTCGTCAAGATCGGCTACCTGGAGCCCGAGCTGTACGACATGGCCGCCGACTGGCTGCTCGCCCTCACCCCCGGCGGTGTCGACCAGGACCTGCTCCGCCTGGGACACCACCAGGTGGAGCGCCCGCTGTACCCCTTCGACGAGGACGCGTACGAGGCCGGGGACGGCCCGGACCTCACGCCCGTCCTCCTCTAGGAAGCACTCGGGCGGCGAGCACTCAGGCGGCGGCCAGCCACAGGTCCGGGCCGAACACCTCGTAGTGGATGTCCGCCGCCGCGACACCCTTGCCGAGCAGCTGCTCGCGCACCGCGCGCATGAAGGGCAGCGGGCCGCAGAGGTAGGCGCGGGTGCCGGGGGCGACCGCCACCTCGGCGAGGTCGACGAGGCCGGTGCGGTGGGCCCCGGCGGCGCCGTCCTCGTACCAGAAGTGGGCCGTGCCGTCCGCGAGCTTGCCGGTCAGCGCTTCGTGCCCGGCGCGCAGGGCGTGCGTCCCGGGGGAGCGGTCGCCGTGCACGACCGTCACCGGGCCGCTGTGCCCGGCCGCGTCCAGCTGCTCAAGCATCGCGAGGACCGGGGTGCAGCCGATGCCCGCGGAGGCGAGCAGCAGCGGCGCCCCGCCGTCCGACTCCAGGGTGAGGTCGCCGTACGGGGCCGAGACGCGCACCCGGTCACCGGCGTGGACCTCGGCGTGCAGGTGGTGGGAGACCTCGCCCTCGGGGTTCGCCCCGGCGCCCGCGACGCGCTTGACGGCGATCGACCGGGTCTCCGCGTCGGGCGCGCCCGTGAGGCTGTACTGGCGTATCTGCCGTGCCCCGTCGGCCAGTTCGACCTGGACGGAGACGTACTGCCCGGCGCGGAACGCGGGCGCCGGGCGGCCGTCGGCGGGGCGCAGCCGGAAGGAGGCGACGTCGGCCGTCTCCTCGGTGCGGTCCACGACCTCCCACTCCCGGAAGACGTCGCCGTCGACGATGCCCTGCTCCTCGTGGAGCCGCTTCTCGATCGCGACGAGCGCGTTCGCCATCAGCCAGTACACCTCGTCCCAGGCGGCGGCGACCTCGGGCGTGACCGCGTCGCCGAGGACCTCGGCGATGGCGGCGAACAGGTGCTCGTGCACGACCTTGTACTGGTCCGGCCGCACGCCGAGCGAGGCGTGCTTGTGGGCGATGCGCTGGAGCATCACGTCGGGGCGCTCGTCCGGGTGGTCCACGAGGTGGGTGGCGAACGCCGCGATGGAGCCGGCGAGCGCCTGCCGCTGCGAGCCCGCCGCCTGGTTGCCGCGGTTGAAGAAGTCGCGCAGCAGCGCCGGGTGGGCGGCGAACAGCTTCTCGTAGAAGAGGGCGGTGATGTCCTCGATGGCGGCGCCGACGGCGGGCAGCGTGGCGCGGACGACGACGGCGGAGGGCTCGGTGAGCATCGACGACTCCTTAATCTTGCATCTGGGATTCATATTTTAGGACGCGGCTCCGCGCGGCTCGTGCGGGGGGTGGGTCAGTCCCTCGGCGGCGTGGGGGAGAGGCTGATGAGCAGCGGCCCCGTCGGCGCCTCGACCAGCGCGTTCAGCGTGATCGGGTCGAGCGAGGCGAAGAACGCCTCCTGCGCCTCGCGCAGCGCACCGCGCAGTCGGCAGCCCGAACGCAGCGGGCAGGGGGTCGACGCCCCCTCGCCGTCGCAGTCGACGACGTCCCCCGGGCCTTCGAGTGCACGGACGAGCGCGCCGACCGAGGCCTCGCGTCCGGCCGGCGTGAGCGCGAGCCCGCCGCCCCGGCCGCGGCGCGCCTCGATGAGGCCCAGGTGCTGAAGCTTGGCCACGACCTTGGCGGCGTGCGTGTACGGCACGTCCATGGCGCCCGAGACCTCGCGCGTGGTCGGGGTCCCGCCCTGCTCCACCGCGAGGCGCATCAGGATGCGCAGGGCAAGGTCCGTGAATCGCGTCAGCCGCATGACCGCACGGTAAGGAAACGTGCAAACGGAAGGCAAGTTATCGGTTCACCGGGACCACCCGCGCGGGCCCGACCGGAACGCCCCCGGCGTCTCGCCCGCCCGCAGCCGGAAGAACTTGGTGAAATCGCTCGCGTCGGCGAAGCCGAGCCGCGCCGCCACCTCCCGCGCGGAGAGCCCGCTGTGCCACAGCAACCGCTTCGCCTCCAGGAGGACCCGGTCGTCGACGTACTGCTTCGCCGTGCGGCCCGTCGCGGCGAGCGCCGCCCTGGTGAGGGTGCGCGGGCTGTAGCCGAGCGCCGCCGCGTAGTCCTCCACCCGCCGGGTCACCGCGTGGTCCCGCTCGACGGCGGCGTGGAAGCGGCGGAACGTGCCGGACACCGTCGCCGCGTCCGGCACCGGCTCCCGCACGGCGGCGAGGCGCACGAGCAGTACCGAGAGCAGGGCGCGCAGCACCTCGGTGTGCGCGTCCAAGGGGAGTGAGGCCATCGCCCCGTACTCATGGCGCAGGTGGTCGAGGGCGCGGGTCACCGCCTCGGCGTCCGCGCCGCGCGGCACCAGCGGGCGCTGCTCGTACGGCGGGTCCATATGAGCGGCCGAGACCGTCGCGGGCGGCAGGAAGCCCGGCTGGAACAGGACGATCACCCCGTCCGCCGCCGCCAGGTCGGAGCTGAAACGCTGCACCTGGCCGGGGCGGATCCACAGCCACGACCCGGGCCGCAGCTCCTGCTCGACGAAGTCCACCCCCATCCGCACCGGACGGCCACGGGCGCCGATCAGCTGGTGGAAGGCGGGGCGCGAGGGGACGTACGGGTCGTTGCCGTGCCGCCGCGCCCGCTCGTACAGGTCCGCCAGCTCCATCACCTCGACCCCGGCGGGCGCGCCGACGTTCGGCGTGTACGCCAGCTCCCTGACGTGCGCGCCGGATGCCTCCGCTGCTTTCTGTCCGTTTCTCCCCATGCCGAGTCCCGAGCGTACCGCTGTCCGCGCCACCCTGCCGCCTAGCGTGAAAGCACAGGTCAGCGACGTGTGAGGAGAGATCTGTGCGATTGATCGTCGGCATGACGGGAGCGACGGGCGCACCCTTCGGTGTCCGGCTCCTGGAGAACCTGCGCGAGCTGCCGGACGTGGAGACGCACCTCGTCCTCTCCCGCTGGGCACGCACCACGATCGAGCTGGAGACCGGCCTGTCCGTCGCCGACGTCTCCGCCCTCGCGGACGTCACGCACCACCCGGACGACCAGGGCGCCACGATCTCCTCCGGCTCGTTCCGCACCGACGGCATGGTCATCGTGCCGTGCTCCATGAAGACCCTCGCGGGCATCAGGACCGGCTACGCCGAAGGGCTCGTGGCGCGCGCCGCCGATGTGGTCCTCAAGGAGCGCCGCAAGCTCGTCCTCGTCCCGCGCGAGACGCCGCTGAGCGAGATCCACCTGCGGAACATGCTCGAACTCGCCCGGATGGGCGTGCAGTTGGTGCCGCCCATGCCCGCCTTCTACAACCACCCGGAGAGCGTCGACGACATCGTCGACCACGTCACGGCCCGCATCCTCGACCAGTTCGAGCTGCCCGCGCCCGCCGCCCGCCGCTGGGCCGGCATGAGGGCCGCCCGCGCCGACCACCCCCGTACCGCACAAAGGAACTGAGAATGGCCTACGACGATCTGCGCAGCTTCCTCGCCACCCTGGAGAAGGAGGGGCAGCTCCTCCGCATCACCGACGAGGTGCTGCCCGAGCCCGATCTGGCCGCCGCCGCCAACGCGACCGGCCGCATCGGCGAGAACGCCCCCGCCCTGTACTTCGACGACGTCAAGGGCTTCACCGACGCCCGGATCGCCCTGAACGTGCACGGCTCCTGGGCCAACCACGCGCTCGCCCTCGGCCTGCCGCGCAACACCCCGGTCAAGGAGCAGGTCGAGGAGTTCGCCCGGCGCTGGGACGCCTTCCCCGTCGCGCCCGAGCGCCGCGAGGACGCGCCCTGGCGCGAGAACAGCCAGGAGGGCGGGGACGTCGACCTCTTCTCCGTCCTGCCGCTCTTCCGCCTCAACGACGGCGACGGCGGCTTCTACCTGGACAAGGCCGCCGTCGTCTCCCGCGACCCCGAGGACCCCGACGACTTCGGCAAGCAGAACGTCGGCACGTACCGCATCCAGGTCATCGGCAAGGACCGCCTCGCCTTCCAGCCCGTCCCCATGCACGACGTGGCCCAGCATCTGCGCAAGGCCGAGGAGGTGGATGAGGACCTGCCCATCGCGATCACCCTCGGCAACGACCCGGTGATGGCGATCGTCGCCGGGATGCCGATGGCGTACGACCAGAGCGAGTACGAGATGGCCGGCGCGCTGCGCGGGGCTCCGGCCCCGATCGCCACCGCGCCGCTCACCGGCTTCGACGTGCCGTGGGGCAGCGAGGTCGTCATCGAGGGGTACATCGAGTCCCGCACGCGGCAGATCGAGGGCCCGTTCGGCGAGTTCACCGGCCACTACTCGGGCGGGCGCCGGATGCCGGTGATCCGCGTCGAGCGCGTCTCGTACCGCACGAACCCCGTCTTCGAGTCGCTCTACCTCGGCATGCCGTGGACCGAGGTCGACTACCTCGTCGGCCCCAACACCTGTGTCCCGCTGCTCAAGCAGCTGCGCGCGGAGTTCCCCGAGGTGCGCGCCGTCAACGCCATGTACACGCACGGCCTGATGGTCGTGATCTCGACGGCCAAGCGGTACGGGGGCTTCGCCAAGGCCGTCGGCATGCGGGCGATGACGACGCCGCACGGGCTCGGCTACGTCTCCCAGGTCATCCTCGTCGACGAGGACGTGGACCCCTTCAACCTGCCGCAGGTCATGTGGGCGATGTCCGCGAAGGTGAACCCGAAGGACGACGTCGTGGTCATCCCGAACCTCTCGGTCCTCGAACTCGCGCCCGCCGCCCAGCCCGCCGGCATCACCAGCAAGATGATCATCGACGCGACGACGCCGGTCGCCCCCGACGTCCGCGGCAACTTCTCCACCCCGGCCAAGGACCTGCCCGAGACCGCCGAGTGGGCGGCCCGGTTGCAGCGCATGATCGCGGCCCGGCACTGACACCCGTACGACTCATCAGGAAGGCCAACAGCCATGCAGGATCAGCAAGTCGAGTGCCCCCGCTGCGCTTTCGAGACGGTCGGCGTGCTCGCCACCTCGCCCGTCCCCGGCGTCTGGGATGTGCTCCAGTGCGACCGGTGCCTCTACACCTGGCGCACCACCGAACCCGCCCGGCGCTCCCGCCGCGACGCCTATCCGGACCTCTTCAGGCTCACGCAGGCCGACATCGACCAAGCGATCGAGGTCCCGGCGGTACCGCCGCTGCGGACCACCGCCTGAGGGCGGCGGACCGCAGCGGTTCCGTTGCTCAGACGGAGCGGTGGTACTGGTCGGGGACGTGCACGTCGGCGCCCAGCTCGCGCGCCGCGTGGCGGGCGAAGGACGGGTCGCGCAGCAGCTCGCGGCCGATGAGGACGGCGTCCGCCTCACCGTTGGCGAGGATCTTCTCGGCCTGCCCGGCGTTGTCGATCAGGCCGACGGCGGCGGCCGGGACCCCGGCCTCGTTGCGCACGCGCGCCGCGAACGGGACCTGGTAGCCGGGGCCGACCGGGATGCGGACGCCCGCGGCGTTGCCGCCCGTCGAGACGTCGATCAGGTCCACGCCGTGGTCCTTCAGCTCGGCGGTGAAGCGCACGGTGTCGTCGGCGGTCCAGCCCTCCTCGCCCTCCAGCCAGTCGGTCGCGGAGATACGGAAGAAGAGGGGCAGCTCGTCGGGCCACACGGCGCGCACGGCGTCGACGACCTCAAGGGCGAAGCGGGTGCGGTTCTCGTACGAGCCGCCGTACGCGTCCGTGCGCTTGTTGCTGTGCGGGGAGAGGAACTGGCCGATGAGATAGCCGTGGGCGCCGTGGATCTCGGCGACCTCGAACCCGGCGTCGAGCGCCCGGCGCGCCGCGTCCGCGAACTGCGTGACGATCTCGGCGATGCCCTCGGCGGTCAGCTCGGTCGGCACGGGGTGCTTGTCGTCGAACGGCACGGCGCTCGGCGCCACCGCCTGCCAGCCGTGCTCCTCGGGGCCGAGCGGCGCGCCGCCCTTCCAGGGGCGGTCGGTGGAGGCCTTGCGCCCGGCGTGGCCGAGCTGGATGCCCGCGACCGTGTTCTGGGTCCGCAGGAAGTCGGTGATCCGGCGGAAGGCCGCGACCTGCTCGTCGTTCCAGATGCCCAGGTCGTACGGGGAGATCCGGCCCTCGGGGCTGACCCCGGTCGCCTCGACGATGATCAGGCCGGTGCCGCCGGCCGCGCGGGCGCCGTAGTGCTGGAAGTGCCAGTCGTTGGGGGCGCCGGTCAGCGGGCCCTCGGGGGCGGCGCTGTACTGGCACATCGGAGGCATCCAGACGCGGTTCGGGACGGTCAGCGATCGCAGGGTGTACGGCTCGAACAGCGCGCTCACGGCGGACTCCATTCGGACGGGAACGGGATTCTTCCCTTGTACGATAGGCGCCGTAGTACGGGAGCTGTCAAACTACGAGGAAACTCGTACAATGGCCGCCATGACGACCGCCGCCGCGCACGCAGCGCCCGCCACCGGCAGCCGGACCCTCGCGCACCCCGACCGGGCCGAGATCCGGCTCGAAGCGGTGCTGCACGCGCTCTCCGACCCGATGCGCCTCGCGGTCGTGCGCGAGATGGCGTCCGCGCAGGGGAACGACTCGCCCGGCCTGTCCTGTTCCCACTTCGACCTGCCCGTCACGAAGTCCACGTCGACGCATCACTTCCGGGTGCTGCGCGAGAGCGGCGTGATCGAACAGGTCTACCGGGGCACGGCCAAGCTCAACGGGCTGCGCCGCGCTGATCTGGACGCGCTGTTCCCGGGGCTGCTGGACAGCATCCTGGCCGCGGCGAATGAGCAGGCGGAGCGCTTGGGGGAGGGCTTGCGGGAGGGCTGAGGGCCCGCGGGCTTCTCCAGGCGACGCGCGTGGGAGGTCCGAGGGGCCTCAGGTGCCCCGGGTGTGCCCTCGGGCGTCCCCGGCGTTCCGCGCCGCGCTCAGCAGCCCCTCCCAGTCGGCGATCTTGACGGAGTTGCGGCCGAGGGAGCGGCCCAGGGCCGCCTCCGCGCGTTCGATGGACTGCCAGCCGGTCCACTCCACGGGCTCGACCCCGGCGCTGACCAGCCCCGCCAGCGGATCCGACGCGACACGCTCCGGGCCGGGGAGCGCGGCCAGGTCGGCCGTCAGGGAGGCCACCGTCTCCTTGGCGCAGGGCCGGTTCGTGCCGATGACGCCGGTCGGGCCGCGCTTGATCCAGCCCGCGACGTACTCACCCGGCGAGACGAGCCCGCCGCGCAGGACGCGGCCCGCCGCCTGCGGCACCGTCCCGCGCGCCGCGTCGAACGGCAGCCCTTCGAGCGGCACCCCGCGATAGCCCACCGAGCGCAGCACCAGCTCGGCCCCGATCTCCTCGTACGCGCCGGTGCCGGTCACGCCGCCGAGCCCGTCCGGCCGGGTCCGTTCGAAGCGGACCGCGGCGACCCGGCCGTCGCCGCCCCCGACGATCTCGGCGGGCCGCAGGAAGAACCGCAGATGGATCCGGCGGGCGGCGCCCCGGCGCGGCGACTCCGCCCAGCCACGCAGCACCTCCACATTGCGCCGGACGGCGGCGGGCAGCGCGGCGGGGTCGCGGTACCCGGGGTCGAGCGCCAACTCGGCTCCGTCCACGCGGACTTCGGCGTCGGCGAGCCCGCCCAGCTCGCGCAGCTCCTTCGTGGTGAAGCGGGCCTGCGACGGGCCGCGCCGGCCCACCATGTACACGTCCCGCACCTCGCTCGCGGCCAGCGCTCCGAGCGCCGCCTGCGGCATGTCGGTCGGCGTCAGCTCGGCGGCGCCCCGGGCCAGGATGCGGACCACGTCCACCGCGACGTTCCCGACGCCGATCGCGACGGCCGTACGCACCCCTCGTACGAAACCGGCGTCGCGGGCGTCCGGATGCGCGCTGTACCAGGCCACGAAGTCGGTCGCGGAGCAGCTTCCGGGCAGGTCCTCACCGGGCACCCCGAGCCGCCGGTCCGCCGCGGCGCCGACGCAGTACACGACCGCGTCGTACAGCTCCAGGAGCTTCGCGGGCGGCAGCGCGGGGCCGACCTCGACGCCGCCGAGGAAGCGGACGCGCTCGTCCTGGAGCACCGTCCGCAGCGTGCCCTGCAAGGATTTGATCTTCTCGTGGTCGGGTGCGACACCGTACCTGACCAGGCCGTACGGGCACGGCAGCCGGTCGAGCACGTCGACCCGGACGCCGGGCAGACGCGCCTCGTTGACGAGGCTCTGGGCGGTGTAGACCCCGCTCGGCCCGGAACCGACCACGGCGATGTACGGCACGGGCGCTCCTTCCGCAGGTGCACTGCTTGTGCTGCTTGCTCTCAGCATGGCACCGGCGGAGGCGGCTGGGGAGGTTGCGGCAGCGTCCGCCTCGCGGGAGCGGGACGGCTTCAGGACATGTCGCGCATCCGGCTGATCTCCGTCGTCTGCTGCGCGATCACGTCGTCCGCCATCTCCTCGATCTGCACGTCGTTCCCCTGGCTCTTCACGTCGGTGGCCATGGTCACGGCGCCCTCGTGGTGCGTGATCATCAGCTCCAGGAACAGGGTGTCGAACGCCTTGCCGTGCGCGGCCCGCAACTTCTTCAGCTGCGCCTCGCTCGCCATCCCCGGCATCGCCTCGTGCCCGGCGTGCCCCTCCTGCCCCTCCCGCCCCGACGGGGTCTCCGCGCGACCGTGCTGTTTCAGCCAGCCGCGCATCGTCTCGACCTCGGGACCCTGGGCGGCGGAGATCCGCTCGGCGAGGCGCTTGAGCGGGCCCGACCGGGCCTGTCCGGGCGCGAGTTCGGTCATCTCCAGGGCCTGGCGGTGATGCTGGATCATCATCTGCGCGTAGCGGACGTCGGCCGAGTTCGGCTTGTCGTCGCCCCGGCGCTCCTGCGCGTCCCGCGCGGACAGCGTCTCCGCCGCCTCGCCCGGTCTGCCCGGAGCGATGACGGAAGGCCCGGTGCGGGTGGGGGAGCCGGCCCGGTCCGTGGCGTCGGAGTCGCCCGAGTCGCACGCGGTCAACCCCAGCGCGAGCGCCGCGAGCAGCGCGGGTGCGGCAACTTTCATGACGAGCTTGTTGCCATCTGTTGATCTGTGCATGATGACGACGATACTCGGGGGATTCGTGAACCGTTCACGTATCGCTGACGCTCATGTCAGTCGTCGTCAGCACCGTCAGTCAGGGAGACAACAGTGACCCTGTTGCAGGACTCCACCCGAACGCGTCGCAGACGCCTCGGAGTTGCCACGGCAGCCGCCGGACTCCTCGCGGCTCTCCTGGCCGCGGGCCCGGTGTCGGCCACGCCCGACCCGGGCGACCGCACCGCCGCGCCGAAGAACGTGTCGCAGAGCGCCGAGAACGAGGCCCGTGCGGCGATCGCCGCGGGCGAGATACCCGGCCAGGACGAGATCGTCCACTCCGGGAACATCCAGCACCTCACGAACATCCCGAAGGACGTGCTCCCGGGCTACAACACCGACCTCGCCTTCCAGGGCAGGTACGCCTTCGCCGGGAACTACGACGGCTTCCGCATCTACGACATCAGCGACCCGAAGGCGCCGAGGACCGTCTCGCAGGTCCTGTGCCCGGGCTCGCAGAACGACATCTCCGTCTCCGGGAACCTGCTGTTCCTGTCCACGGACAGCTCCCGCAGCGACAACTCCTGCGCCTCCACCACCCAGCCCGCGACCGAGAAGGCGTCGTGGGAGGGGATGAAGGTCTTCGACATCAGCGACAAGCGCAACCCGAAGTACGTCGCCGCCGTCGAGACCGCGTGCGGCTCGCACACGCACACCCTGGTGCCGGAGAAGAGGGACGTCTACATCTACGTCTCCTCGTACTCGCCGAGCGCGACGTTCCCGGACTGCCAGCCGCCGCACGACGGCATCTCCGTCATCAAGGTGCCGCGCAAGGCCCCGCAGAAGGCGGCCGTGGTCAACTTCCCCGTCCTCTTCCCGGGCGAGGGCCCGGACGGCGGCGGCAACCCGGGCGGTCCGGTCAACCCGGGCGTCTCCAAGACGACGGGCTGCCACGACATCACGGTGCTGCCCTCCGAGGACCTGGCCGCCGGTGCCTGCATGGGTGACGGCATCCTGTTCTCCATCAAGGACCCGGAGCGCCCGAAGGTCATCGACCAGGTCCAGGACAACGTCAACTTCGCGTTCTGGCACTCGGCGACCTTCAACCAGAAGGCGAACAAGGTCGTGTTCACGGACGAGCTGGGCGGCGGCGGCGCGGCCACCTGCAACGCCGCGATCGGCCCGGACCGCGGCGCGGACGGCATCTACGACATCGTCGGCAAGGGCGACAAGCGCAAGCTCGTCTTCCGCAGCTACTTCAAGATCCCGCGCCACCAGGCCGACACCGAGAACTGCGTCGCGCACAACGGCTCGCTGATCCCGGTCAAGGGCAAGGACCTCATGGTCCAGGCGTGGTACCAGGGCGGCGTCTCCGTCTGGGACTTCACGAACTCGGCGAAGCCGAAGGAGATCGGCTACTTCGAGCGCGGTCCGGTCTCCACCGACACGCTGACCCTCGGCGGCTCGTGGTCGGCGTACTACTACAACGGATACGTCTACTCCAACGACATCCAGAAGGGCTTCGACGTCCTGAAGATCAGCGACAAGCGGACGGATCCGGCCAAGCGGGTACGCGTGGACGAGCTCAACGTCCAGACCCAGCCGGACTACTTCGACTGAGATCCGGACGGATTCCCGGTGTCACCGGCCGGCCGCAACCGCTCGAAGTAGCGGGAGAAGTCGGCGGGCCGTGCATGGACCGGGTTCCCGTCGGGCGACGCGTCATCCCCGTCGCCCGGCGGGAACCCCCGCTCCCACGCCAGGTGGTAGCGGGTGAACAGCTCGGCGCGCAGCTCCCGCAGGGGCATCGGCACATTCGGCACGAGCATCGCGAACACCGCGCCCATCAGGACCGCGCGCAGCATCGGGTAGTCCCGGTCGACGTCGAGCGCGCCGTGGCGCACCACGGTGTCGCGCAGCAGCATCGCGAGCCGCTGCTGCTCGGGGCACTGCACGAACCCCTCGGCCTGGAGGATGCCCGCCATGTGCGTGCGCATCAGCACCGGTTGGTCACGGGCGAGGCCCAGGATCGCGTCGATGGCCCGCGCCAGGCGCTCGTCCCCGTCCTGGGTGCGCGGCTCGCTCTCCAGCGCCTCCTCGAGGCTGCGGTGCATCAGGCGGTGCACGGCGGACTGGAGCAACTGCCGTTTGCCGGGGAAGTAGTACGAGACCAGGCCGCGGGCCGAACCGGCGCGGTCCGCGATGTCGCCGAGGGTCGTCGCGTCGTACCCGCGCTCCCCGACGAGCTCCAACGTCGCCTGAAGGAGCCGTTCGCGCGAACGTCGGCGCAACTCCTCATTGACCGATGCGCTGCGGGGGGACATCCTTGACTCCTGCGTTGACTGGCTCCGAGCCAACTATACTCAGCGCGTCCCGGCTGCCGGCCTGTTGGGTGCGGTGCGCGCGGGGGAGCGGCCGTATTGGGCGACGCGGGGGATCGTCCAATACGGCCGACTCATACCTCCGGTCGGCCGGTCTCCGGACGGTGTCGGCGCCGCCCGGGGGCCGGCGCCCTTCGTTCAGCCGGCCCGCTCGCCGCCGACCAGCTCCAGCACTGGCCGCAGCCCGCCGGGCCGCTCCGCCACCGGCAGATGATCCACGAAGTGCACCGCGCAGCCCAGGGCCGCGGCACCGGCGTCCGCGTGCCGGTCGTCGCCGACCATCAGCGTGGAGCGCGGCGCGACACCGAGCGCCTCGCAGGCGGCTTCGAAGAGGCGCGGGTCGGGCTTCGTGACGCCGTACTGGTACGAAAGGACATACGCGTCCACGTACTCATCCAGGCCGTGCGCCGCGAAGACGGGGCGCGGGTCCCAGCCGATGTTGCTGACGACGCCCACCGGGACCCCGCGCTCGCGCAGCGCCGCGAGGACGTCGGGCGCGTCGGGGTAGGGGTGCCACGCCGCCGGGCGCATGTGGCGCTCGTACAGGACGTCGTAGAGCCGTTCGTCGGGGAGCGGCACCTCGCGGGCCAGCCCCGTGTACGCGGCCCGGTGGCGGCTCGCGTCCACGTCCCTGACGGCCATCAGCTCGGCGAGGTGCCCGGGTACGGCGACGTACGCCGCCGTGCCTCCGGGGACGGCCCCGACGTCGTGCAACTGCCGCGCCGCGCGCGCGAACTCGGCCTCCGGCAGCGTCAGCCCGAGTTCGTCCAGGCCCCCGCGGAGCCAGGACGCGGCGGACTCGATACGAAAGAGCGTCCCCGAGAAGTCGAAGAGCACGGCTTTGATCGTCATGCGGCTGATCCTGCTCGGCGGTGAAGTACGCGGTCAAGCACGGTTGTTCGGGGCGGGGGCGGTCCCGGGGCCCCGCCACTTCTCGTACACCGTCGTCGACGCAGCCACCGTCAGCGCTCCGAGCAGCCAGCCGCCCAGGACGTCCGAGGGCCAGTGGACCCCGAGCCAGAGGCGGGTCAGGCCCACGCCGAGGATCGAGAGCGTCGAGACGGTCAGGGCCGTGGCCCACAGGGCGGGGCCCGCGCCGTAGCGGTGGAGCAGCCACAGGGCGAGGCCGCACACGACCGTCGCCGTCATCGCGTGCCCGGAGGGGAACGCCGCGAAGTGGGCCGAGTCGACCGGGTCGGGCCAGACCGGGCGGGGGCGGCCGACGGCGGCCTTGAGCGTCTGCTGGACGAGGGAGCCGAGCGCGCAGGTCACGATGAGCCACGCGCCGAGCACCCGGTCGCGCAGCCGCCACACCACGAGCCCGGCGAGCACCGCGCAGCCGGCCCGCATCGTCCACGGGTCCCAGACCCAGTCCGACAGGATCCGGTTGGCCCGGGTGAGCCCCGGCTCGGCGACGGCGCCGCGGTGCAGCGTCCGCACGATGTCCGCGTCCAGACCCATCAGTGGGGACCAGCGCACCGCCACGAGGACGAGCAGCAGCACGCAGGCCAGGGTGAGCGCCGCCGTCAGCGGGGCGGACGGCCGGGGAGGGGAGTCGAGTCGCGCCGGGTACATATACGTGATCCTGACCCGACTTCGGCGGCGCACACTATCCCAACGCGCGCAATCCCGGCACGAACGTCACCAGGAGCGGCGCCAGCGGTACGAGCGCCGCCACCGCGGTCAGCCGCAGCCGGTGCACCGGGGACAGCCGGGACGGCGGCGTGAGCAGCCGGTGCACGCGCTGCGGAACGTGCGTGTGCGGCGTCGGACAGGGCCCGAACACGCCCCGGTCCTCGTTCAGTTCCACCAGCGCGAGCGCGATGGTGAGCCGCCCGAACCGGCGCGAGGCCACGTCGTCGGCGGCCAGCTCGACCAGGCGGTGCATCTCGTCCCGGAACGCCGCGAACACCGGCACCTGCGGAAACCCGCCCGCGAGCGCGCCCGAGCAGTGCAGCAGCCAGTCGTGCCGCCATCGCGCGTGCCCCATCTCGTGCGCGAGCACCGCATCGAGCTGATGCCCCTTCAGGCGACGCAACGCGGCCGTGGTGATGACCAGTTGGGGCGCAGGACCCGGCAGCCACCACGCGTCGGGCCGCTCGGCCTCGAGCACCACGAGCCGGTCCGAACCGGGCTCCTCGCCGGGCAACAGGGGCGAGCGCACCAGGAGTTCGCTCCGCCGCTGCTTGCGACGCGCCCGCGCCCGGCGCACCTCCCGTACCAGCATCGCGGCCGTCCACGCCCCGCCGAGCGCGAGCGCCACCGCGACTGTCGCCGCCCACGGCCCGGTGGTGCGCAGCGCATACGCGTCCACGACCCCGTGCGGCGCGGGCGCGAACAGCTGCCCGCGCACGGCCTGCCAGGCGGAGGCCGCGCTCAGCGCCATCGACAGCGCACAGCACAGGAGCACACCCGCGACGACGCACTGCCACGCCCAGAGCGCGACGATCGGCTCCCGCTCGGGCCAGTCGGCGCGCGCGAGCAGGCGCGGGGCGACGACAGCGAGAAGGGTGCCGAGCAGCAACAGCGCTACGGGGACCGTCATGGCCGTCAGCCTATGTAGCGGGGCGCGCACCGGGGTATGGCTCAGCGCCGCAAGTGATGTACGACACGGCTGGGGCGCGGCACCCTGTGCGGCGCCCAGCGCGGCGTCCTACATGGTGAGCAGCATCGCCAGCATCCCGATCCCCATCGACAGGCGGCAGGCACGCGCCAGCTCCGGCCGGTCGCCCCAGCCCGCCTGCACGGGGCCCGCGGTGACGGCGGGTACGAGCCGCGCCCCCGCCCACAGCACGTACACCGCGAAGTACACGAGGAGGAGCCCGGTGAGCGCCGGGGTGCCGGCCCCGCCGCCGTGGTGCGCGTGCGCCGGGGGGCGCCCCGCCATCTCCACCGCCATGTACGCCATGGCGCACGTGCCCACCAGGTGGTGCAGGTGGTGCCCCCCGCGCCGCGCCGCCCACAGGGCCGGCAGCGCGGCGGCGCCGAACACCACCGCGTACAGCAGCCACGCCCAGGACGGCGGCGTGAGCACCGCGGCCGGGACCGCCATCAGCGCCATCCCGAACCCCATCAGGGCCTCGCCGCCCGCCGTACGGCGCTGGTCCTCGACCTTGCTGCGCATGCGCAGCAGGCAGTACGCGCCGGTCGCCGCGCACAAGGCGACGAGCAGCCAGCCGGCCGACATCGGTCCGTGCACCCCGGGTCCCCCTCTTTCCACGTGGCCGCTGGAGGTTCTTCGTGGCTCTGAAGGAGATGCCCGTGCACGCGGGCGCGTAAGGCGGCGCAGGGAGGCACGCGCGAATCTTTTACGAGTAAAACACCTGTTAAGGTTTCACATATGAGCAGCACACCCCCACCCCTCGCCCCGAGCACCCCGAGGACCGTCACCGCCCGCCGACTCCCGCTCGCGGGGGTGCTGCGCCCGAACCGGCCGTCGGACATCTGGTTCAAACCGGCCACGAGCGTCGTCGCCTCTGCGGCGATACCCAACCTGACGCTGCTCGCCCTCGGCCGCCTCGACCTGATGATGTACACGATGGCCGGCAGCTTCTGCGCCCTGTACGGGCACAACCTGCCCTACGCGGCCCGGGCCCGCGCCCTCGCCGGAGTCGTGCTCGGGATGTGGCTGAGCGTCGCCGTCGCGCTCGTCGCGGCGTCGTTCCTCTCCTCGGCCGTGGCGCTCGTGGCCGTCGGCGCGCTGCTCGCCGCCGCGCAGAAGACACTCTGCGACGCCACCAGGATCGGTCCGCCCGGCCACCTGATCTTCACGTTCATCAGCTCCGCCTCGCTGTTCGCGCCGCAGAGCATCGGCCAGGTGCCGGGCCACCTGGCGCTCACCCTCGGCGCGGGCGCCGTCGCCTGGATCGTCGGCATGGCGCCCGTCCTCGTCCGCCCGCACGGCCCCGAGCGGCGCGCCACCGCCCGCGCCCTGAACGCGGCGGCCGCCTACGCCGAGCGCCCCGGGCACGCGCCCGCGCGCGGCGGCGCCGCCGCTGCCGTGCACGCCGCCTGGCAGTCCCTGCTCGCCACCGGGGCACGGACCGCCGCCCGCCGCGCCCTGGAGCGGCTCGTCGTCCGCGCGGAGGTCGCCATCGCCGCGCCGGGCGACACGGACGCCGCCCAGCTGCGCGCCTGGGCCGCCGGACTGCGCGGCACCGGCGCCGTACCGCGCCCTGCGCGCGTGGCAGGCATGGACGACGAACTCCTCGGCGTCGAGGCAGAGCTGGTCGGCGGCGGCGGGCCCTCCCTCTGGCGGCGCATCGGCCCCGGCTCGCCGCTGCTCCCGGTCGCCCTGCGCACCTTCGTCGGCTGCGCGCTCGCCGGGTACGCCTCGCTCGCCCTCGGTATCGGACGCCCGTACTGGGCCCTGGTCACCGCCGCCTCGCTCTACCAGGCCAACGTCACCCTCACCTGGAACCGCGGCGTCCAGCGCGTCGTCGGCAACCTCGCGGGCGTGCTCGTCTTCGCCGCCGTCGTCCCCCTCGCGCACCTCGCCCCGCTCGCCCTGGTGCTGTGCTGCATGGCGTTCAGCTTCGGCGCCGAGGCGCTCATCACCCGCAACTACTGGCTCGGCAGCCTGTGCGTGACGCCGATGGCGCTGCTCGTCACCGAGTTCGCCCGGTTCCAGGAGCCCGCCGAACTGATCACCGACCGGGTCGTGGACACGCTGGTCGGGGCGGTGCTCGGGGTCGTCGCCGCCGTCGTCGTGACGAACCGGCGCGCGGGCGACCACATCGAGAGGGCGCTCACCCGCGTCGACACGGCCCGCGAGAACGCCGAGCGCACCCTCGCCACCGCCGCGCCCGGCCCCGCCGCCCTGGAGACGGCCCGCCGCTCGCTGGTCGCCGCCCTGGTGGAGCTGCGGACCGCCCTGGACACCGCGGCGGGGGAGTGGTGGCAGCGGGCGCTGCCCGAGGAGCGGGTGGTCGCCGCCGAGCGGAGCGGACACCGTACGCTCGCGGCGACGGTCCGCCGCCAGGCCCCTGACCCCGCGGAGCCCGCCGTCGACGACACTGGTGACACGGCGGACGACCCGAGCGGCGCCCGCAACTGACGCCCCAGCTCCCAGCGGAAGGTCCGGGCAGGCAGCAATGAGCACGAGAGCCGAGACGGCGGCGGCCCGACCGCCCGACACCGTGTCGTCGGTCGTCCAGCAGTGGCAGGCCGTACGGCCCGACGTCGACACCGCGCCGATGGAGATCATCGGCCGTATCAACCGCTGCGCCGCGCTCCTCCAGCAGGCCGAGGACGCGCCCCTGCGCCACGCCGGACTGACCAGGCCCGAGTTCGACCTGCTCGGCACCCTGCGCCGGACGGGCCGCGAACTCACGCCGGGTGACCTGGCCCGCGAGACGTTCTCCTCGGGCGCGGCCGTCACCAAGCGGCTCAAGCAGCTCCAGGAGCGGGGCCTCGTCGCCCGGCGCGGCGACACCCGCGACCGGCGGGTGTCGCACCTGAGCCTCACCGAGGAGGGCCGTGCCCTCGTCGACGACATCCTGCCGCGCCAGCTCGCCTACGAGGCGACGGTCCTCGCCGGTCTCGACGGCGGCCGCGACACCGAACTCAGCACACTCCTGGGAGAGCTGCTCTCCCAGCTGGAGGGCCGCCTGGGCGGCCCACGCGTCTAAAAGGCCGTGCTCAGGAGTTGGCGGCCAGGTTGATCGGGAGATCCGGCTTCTCCGGTGCCATCGAGCGGCCGGCCACGTGGTCGGCCATCACCTTGTGGATCTCCTCCGGCGACAGATAGGCGTCCGTCATCTCGAAGTCCTTGAGCGTGGCGGGCCGGTTGCGCTGGAAGCCGGTGCGCACGAAATCGTCGCCCGCGAGCGCGTTGAGGCCCCAGTTCGCCGCCGTGCGGAAGCGGGCCGTGAGGGTCCGCAGCGCGCCCAGGTGGTAGCCGCGGGCCACGATCTGCGCGGGCAGCCCGGTGAGCTGCACGCCCATCGGCTTCGACACCGCCTGGATGCCGCCGAGGTCGACGACGAGCCCGAGGTCCTTGTGGCGGTAGGGCGTCAGCGGCGTCCCGCGCACCGCCGCGAGCACATTGCGGGCCGCCGCCCAGCCCTGCCGCATCGCGTGCTGCGCGGTCGGCGGGCAGATCGCGTCGCCGCCCTTGACCAGGTCCGGCACGGCGGCGGCGTCGCCGAGGGCGAAGACGCCGTCGAGGCCCGGCACGGTCAGCTCGGGCGTGACCACGAGGCGGCCCCGGTTGGTCTCCGCGCCCAGCGTCGCGACCAGCGGGCTCGGTGCGACGCCCGCCGTCCAGATGAGGGTGTGGCAGGGCAGCTCGCGCCCGTCGGTGAACGTCACCCGGTCCTCGGTGACCTTCGCGACGGAGACGCCGAGCGAGACGAGCACCCGCGCTGCTTCATGATCTCCATCGCCTTGTCGCCGAGGCGGGGGCCCAGCTCCGGCATCAGCTTCGGGGCGACGTCGATCAGGTGCCACTTGATCAGGTGGGGGTCGAGTCCGGGGTACCGCTTCACCGCCGACGTCGTCAGGCGCTGCAGGTACGCAGCCGTCTCGGTACCGGCGTACCCGCCGCCCACCACCACGAACTGCAGCCGCGCCTCCCGCTCGGCCGGGTCCGTGCTGGCCGCCGCGAGGTCCAGCTGCGAGATGACGTGGTCGCGGATCCAGGCCGCCTCGGCGAGCGTCTTGACGCCGACGGCGTGCTCGTCGATCCCGGGGATGTCGAACTGCCGGGTCACACTGCCCGGCGTGAGGACCAGATGGTCGTAGCGCTCGACGGTGCACTCACCGTTGATCTTCCGGACGATGACGGCCTTCGCCTTCGGGTCCACACCGATGGCACCGCCGGGAATGATGGAGGTGCGCCGCAGCATCCGGCGCAGCGGCACGGCGACCGACTGCGGGGTCAGCACACCGGACGCCACATGCGGCAGCAACGGCAGATACAGCTGATGGTCCATGGGACTGATGAGCTTCAGCACCGCCTCCCCGGGCTTCAGCTCCTTCTCCAGCTTGTGGGCGCACTCCATCCCGGCGAACCCACCGCCGATGATCAGAATCCGGGGCACGGTCGAGGTACGGGGAGCGGTCATGATCGGATCTCTCCTGGGCTGGACGGTGGACGGACAGGCGAGGAGCGTCGCCCCGGTCATGTATCCGGATCGGCGCCGCCGAATCCCCTGACTCTCCGCCATCGTGCGCCGCACCCCGCGTCGCCGCACGTCAGCGGCGCACGTCAGATGGACGGCCGGGAGCGGATCGGGTGGTCCTCCGGGACCTCCACCACACAGATCCGGGTGCCGTCCGGATCGGAGATCCACATCTCCCGCAGACCCCACGGCTCGGTCCGCGGCTCGCGCAGCACCGGCACGTCCCGCGCCGCCAGCTCCTCGTGCGCCGCGTCCACGTCCGCGACCTGGAGCCACAGCTGGAGACCGGGTGTCACGGGCGGTTCGGAGCGCCCCGCGACCTCCAGGAAACCGCCGCCGAGGAAGTACACCGTGCCCCGCTCGGGCCCGGTGCCGAACTCGCGGTACACAGCGAGCCCGAGCGCCTCCCCGTAGAACTGTCGCGACCGCTCGGGGTCGGCCGGCCTGATCAGAACCCTGCTGCTCAGTACGTGAACCATGGGGACGGAGAGTACTGCGACCGGGTTAACCTCGACGGCGCCGACAGACCCCTGCCCCGTACAGATCGGAGAGCCGCCCATGACCGCCGCCCCGCACCCCGCCACCGATGGCCTGAGCTTCCGCGAGGCCACCGAGGCCGACGTCGACGCGCTCGTCGCGCTCATCGAGTCGGCCTACCGCGGGGACGACAGCCGGGCCGGCTGGACGACGGAGGCGGACATCCTGGAGGGTCAGCGGACCGATCCGCAGGGCGTGCTCGATGTCGTCCGCCACGCGGACAGCCGCCTGCTGACCGTCGAGCGCGACGGCACCCTCGTGGCCTGCTGCCAGCTGGAGCACCGCGGGGACCACGCCTACTTCGGCATGTTCGCCGTCAGCCCCGCCCTCCAGGGTGCCGGGCTCGGCAAGGTCATCATCGCGGAGGCGGAACGGACGGCGCGCGAGGCGTGGGGCGTGCGCGAGATGCACATGACGGTGATCTCCGTGCGCGAGGAGCTGATCGCCTGGTACGAGCGGCGCGGCTACCGCCGTACGGGAAAGATGAGCCCCTTCCCGTACGGCGACGAGCGCTTCGGTATCCCGCAGCGCGCCGACCTGGAGTTCGAGCTGCTCACCAAGGAGCTGGGCTGAGCCCTATGCGGTGAAGCGGCCGGTGCGCTTGATCTCGGGATAGTCGGTGGTCGCCCCGTCCAGGCCGAGCGCGCGGACGAGCCGCAGGTCGTCCTGGGTGTTCACGACCCAGCCGATGATCCGCAGGTCGGCCTTGCGGGCGTGCTCCACGATCTCCTGGGTGAGGCGGCGGATGTTCAGGACGAGGGTGGTGGCGCCGACGGCGAGGGCCCGCTCGACGACGTTCGTGCCGTAGCGGCTGGCGACGAGCGCCGTACGCACCCCGGGCACGAGCCGCGCGATCTCCGCCACGGCCTCGTCGTGGAAGGAGATCACCTCGACGCGGTGCACGAGATCGCGGCGCAGCATGACCTCGGCGAGCGCGCGGGCGGCGGCCGTGTCCTTGATCTCCGCCTGCAGCGGGGCGCTCACCGCGTCGAGGACCTCCTCGAACACCGGCACCCGCTCACCGCGCCCCGCGTCCAGGGCCCGCAGCTCGTCGAGGGTCTTCTCGGCGATGGGGCCCTTGCCGTCCGTGGTGCGGTCCACGTCGGCGTCGTGCATGACGACGAGCGCGCCGTCCTTGCTGAGGTGCAGGTCCAGCTCGATCAGGTCGAGCCCCGCCCGTTCGGCGGCGACGAAGGAGCGCAGGGTGTTCTCGGGTTCGACGCCCATGGCTCCGCGATGCCCGATGGTGAGGAAGTTCAAGGTGGTCTCGCTTCCGTCGACAGCGGATCGGCTCCGGCCGAGCCTAACGGCCTGCCGATGCCCTGGTGCGGCTTCGGCGCGAGGGAGGGCGCGGGGCGCCGCGTGAGCGGACCCGGTCACTCGTTCGCGGGGCGGTACGTCCCCGGTTGACGGCGTGCCCGGGCGCCGGTCTCCTCGGTCACCGGCGGCGCAGGCGGGCCGACAGGTGGTGCTGCAACGGCTGTCCGACCGCCGCCAGCTCGTGGGTGAACTCCAGCGTGTCCGCGCCGTCCAGGACGTAGCGGCGCGTCGTCGCCTCCACCTTCTTCGCCGTCGGGGTGAGCGCCACGGAATCGGTCGCCAGGGTGACCGTGCCGTCGAAGGCGCGGCCCGCCGCGATCTCCGCGATGCCGGTCGGCTGGGTGATGAGCGCCTCGACGCGGCCGTCGGGCTGCAGCCGCCACCAGCCGCTCTCGCGCGCGGCGGGGCGCAGCGGCGCGTCGTCGTCGCCGAGCAGCCAGGCCCGCGCCTCGTACCGGAGGAAGGGGCGCCCGTCGTGCGTGAAGGTGA
>NZ_JAOCNE010000013.1:161198-162901 GCF_056172735.1 Streptomyces sp. R818 | reverse complement strand
TCCTTCCGCACGACGCCGCGTACCACGAGGCCCTCACCCGCGACCTGCGCCGCTGGGCGGACGGCGGGTACGAGGTGCCGGACTTCCTCGACTCGCTGCTCGCCTTCCAGCCCGCGGCCCAGCGCCGGGACGGCCTCCAGCACCTCGTGCTCTTCCCCATGTACACGCAGAACGGCAACCCGGACCGCAACCTTGAGGCCGTCGTCCTGCGCATGGTGTGGCCGGAGTGGCTCGCCGAGCTGGAGGCGACCCGCTACGACAACCCGCTGTTCTGCGGCATCACCTTCGAGGACTTCACCTCGGGCTACGACACGAACTCGGCGGTGCTCTTCCCCGAGACGATCGCGGTGCGCGAGGCCCCGGAGCGCTTCTCGTGGGGCGGCATCTTCTGCGACCGCGAGGCGGCCCGTTTCCGCCGCGTCACCGAGGCGGCCGTCGACATCCTCGGCGTCGAGCTGCCCGCCGACATCGCGGCGATGGTCGGCGACCAGGACCGCTGCCAGCAGGCGTTCGTGCTGTGGGACATGGTCCACGACCGCACGCACAGCCACGGCGACCTGCCCTTCGACCCGTTCATGATCAAGCAGCGCCAGCCGTTCTGGATGTACGGCCTGGAGGAGCTGCGCTGCGACCTCACCGCCTTCAAGGAGGCCGTGAAGCTGGAGGCCGACGGCGTCCCGCAGGGCCGCGACGTCCAGTACGCCGTGCTGTTCGACCGCATGTTCCGCTTCCCGGTCACCGGCGAGCGCGTCCGCAACTACGACGGCCTTGGCGGCCAGCTCCTCTTCGCCTACCTGCACAAGCACGACGTCGTGCGCTGGACGGACAACAAGCTGCACATCGACTGGGACCGCGCCCCCGAGGTGACGAACCAGCTCTGCGGTGAGATCGAGACGCTGTACCGCGACGGCATCGACCGCCCGAAGCTCGTGCACTGGTTCGCCGCCTACGACCTGGTCTCCACCTACCTCGCCCCGCACCCGGGCTCCCGCTGGGCCAAGGGCCCCGACGCCCTGGACACGAGCCTGCCGCCGCGCAAACTCGTGGACGAGGTGCTCCCGGACGAATTCCCGCTCAGCATGTTCTACGAGGCCCTGTCCAAGAAGCTGAAGACCGTGATCGCCTCCACCAAGGGGATCACCGCGGCGGGCCGGGAGCGGGTCGCCGCGTGAGCAATTCCGTACAGGAGGCGACTGCCATGACCGACACCGACGCCACCCGTGGCACCAGGGACTTCCTCGACGGCGCCGTGATCGCGGTCGCCGGGGCCGCCGGACCGGCCGGCCGCGCCGCGCTGAAGCGGCTCGCGGAGGCGGGCGCCACGGTCGTCGGCGCCGACGCGGACCCGGAGCGGCTCGCCGAGGCGGTCGACGAGGCGCGCTACGCGCACGGCGGCGCCACCGTCATAGGCGACACCGTGGACCTGCTCGACCTCGACGCCACGTGCGCGTGGGCCGCCCGTATCGAGAAGGACTTCGGCCGCGTCGACGGCCTGGTCCACCTCGTGGGCGGCTGGCGCGGCAGCAAGAACTTCGCCGAGACCGACCTCGCCGACTGGGACCTGCTGGAAAAGCTCCTGATCCGCACGGTGCAGCACACCTCGCTCGCCTTCCAGGAGCCGCTCGGCCGCTCCGAGCGCGGCCGCTACCTGCTGATCAGCGCCGCGGGCGCCTCGAAGCCGACCGCGGGCAACGCCGCGTACT
>NZ_JAOCNE010000013.1:138543-160295 GCF_056172735.1 Streptomyces sp. R818 | reverse complement strand
ACCGCCGAGGCGTTCCCCGTCTTCAACGGCACGGGCGCCAATGTCGTCGCGCTCCAGGCGGTCACCGACCGCTGGGGCGCGGTGATCTGCGCCGAGTCCGCGCACATCCACGTCGACGAGGGCGGCGCCCCCGAGCGCATGGGCGGCCTCAAGCTGCTCACCGTCCCGACCCCCGACGGCAAGCTCACCCCCGAGCTGATCGACCGCGAGGCGTACGGCTGGGACGACGAGCACCGCGCCATGCCGCAGGTCGTCTCCATCACGCAGTCCACCGAACTGGGCACGCTCTACACGCCCGACGAGATCCGCGCGATCTGCGACCACGCGCACGAGCGCGGGATGCGCGTGCACCTCGACGGCTCGCGCATAGCGAACGCGGCCGCGTCCCTGGACGTGCCGATGCGTACGTTCACCAATGCCGTCGGCGTCGACATCCTCTCGCTCGGCGGCACCAAGAACGGCGCCCTGTTCGGCGAGGCCGTCGTAGTCCTCCGGCAGGACGCGGTGCGCCACATGAAACACCTGCGGAAGCTGTCCATGCAGCTCGCCTCGAAGATGCGGTTCGTCTCGGTGCAGCTGGAGGCGCTGCTCGCCAAGGACCTGTGGCTGCGCAACGCGCGCCACGCCAACGGGATGGCCCAGCGCCTCGCCGAGGGCGTCCGCGCCGTCGACGGCGTCGAGATCCTCCACCCGGTGCAGGCCAACGGCGTCTTCGCCCGCCTCCCGCACGACGTCGCCGAGCGCCTCATGAAGCGCTACCGCTTCTACTTCTGGGACGAGGCGGCCGGGGACGTCCGCTGGATGTGCGCCTTCGACACCAGCGAGGAGGACGTCGACGGGTTCGTAGCGGCGCTCAAGGAGGAAATGGCGCGGTAGGCGTCCATGCATACCTATGCAGCCGGTCGTAAATGTATTGACTGCGACCGGTCGCATTCCTATGCTCCCGTGCCATGCAGCTGATCCAGCACAACCCTGATCTCTCGGCCTATCTGGCCGCTGACGACGTCATCGATCACCGGCATCCGCTGGTGCGCGAAACGGCCGCGGAGCTCGCCGCGGGCGCCGCCGACTCATATGCATACGCCCGCGCCGCCTACGAGTACGTCCGCGACACGATTCCGCACTCGGCCGACAGCGGTGACCTGCGCGTCACCTGGCGCGCCTCCGACGTCCTGGAGCGGCGCACCGGCATCTGCCACGCGAAGGCCCACGCGCTCACCGCGCTCCTGCGCGCCGAGGACATCCCGACCGCCCTCTGCTATCAGCGGCTCACGCACGACGCGGGCACCGGCTGGTGCGTGCACGGGCTCGTCGCCGTACGGTTCCACGGCGCGTGGCACCGGCAGGACGTACGGGGCAACAAGCCGGGCGTCGACGCCCAGTTCTCGCTGAACGGGGAGCGGCTGGCCTTCACGCCCGATGCTGAGTCCAATGAGGTGGACTATCCGGTACTCTTTGATGTACCGCATCCGGCGGTGCTCGACATCCTGCGCAGCGCCCCGGACCGCCCGTACCTCTGGGAGAACCTCCCCGACTCGCTCCCGTCGTAAGTTCAACGCGTAAGGCAGGCCATGCCCCTCAAGATCACCGTCTCCGACGACGTCCGCGCGATCGCCCCGGACTTCCACCACATCGCGATCGAGGCCTACGGACTCGTCAACACGCCCAGCACACCGGAGACGTCGGCCCTGCTCGACGACGCGGCGAAGCGCCTGGCCGCGCGCCTCGACGGGCGCGCCCCGCAGGAAGACCCGCACATGGTGGCCTGGCGCGCCGCGTACACCGCCTTCGGCGCCAAGCCGAACCGGACACGGAACTCCGCCGAGGCGCTCGCCAAGCGGGCCCTCGCCGACGGTGGCCTGCCGCGCATCAACACGCTCGTGGACGTCTACAACGCCATCAGCGTCGCCCACCTCATCCCGGTCGGCGGCGAGGACCTCGGCCACATCAAGGGCGGCATGCGCCTGATCCGGGCCACCGGTGCCGAGGACTTCGTCACCGTGGCCTCCGGCGAGGAGACCGTCGAGCACCCGGACGCGGGGGAGGTCGTCTGGTGCGACGACGAGGGCGTCACCTGCCGCCGCTGGAACTGGCGCCAGGGCACCCGCACCCGCCTCACCGACACCTCCGTGGACGCCCTGTTCCTCCTGGAGGGCATGGGCGGGCACGCGGGCCTGGAGGCGGCGGGCGCGGAGCTGGCCGAACTGCTGCGGAAGTTCAGCCCGGGCGCGCGCCTCACCGTCCACCCGGCGGCCTGAACGCCTGCCCTCAGCGCGCCTCGGCGGCCTTGACCTGCTCCGGGGTCGGGGCCGTCCCGCCGAGGTGCGCTGGCATCCACCAGGTGTCGTCGGGCCCCTTCGGGCGGACGGGGTAGGCGCGCTGCGCCGCTTCGAGCAGCTCCTGAACGCGGTCGCGGAGCTTCCGGGTGAGCGCCCCCGCGTACTGGTCGCGGGAGGCCTCCAGCGCCTCGCCGACGCGGATGGTGATCGGGATGTGCTGCCGCTTGAAGTTGCGCGGCCGGCCCTTGGTCCACACGCGCTGGGTGCCCCACAGCGCCATGGGGATCAGCGGCACCCCCGCCTCCTGCGCGAGCCGCACGGCGCCGGTCTTGAAGCTCTTCAGGGTGAACGACTCCGAGATCGTCGCCTCCGGGAAGACTCCGATGATCTCGCCCGAGCGCAGCGCCGACAGGGCGTGCTGGTAGGCGTGCTCGCCCTGTGCGCGGTCCACCGGAATGTGCTTCATGCTGCGCATCAGCGGACCGGAGATCTTGTGCCGGAACACCGACTCCTTCGCCATGAAGCGGACGAGCCGCTTCTGGGGCAGCGCGGCGAGGCCGTCGAAGATGAAGTCCAGGTAGCTGATGTGGTTGCTGACCAGGACGGCTCCGCCCGAGCGCGGAATGTTCTCCGAGCCCTTGCAGTCGATCTTCAGGTCGAGCGCCTTGAACATCGTTTTCGCGGCGCCGATGACCGGACGGTAGACGAGCTCTGCCATGGAGGGGGTGGACCCTTCTATTGCCGTGGGGAGTTTCTTCCGAAGGCTTTTCGGTCGAGGCGGCTCCCGCGCGGTAAGTTACGCAGCCGTAGGTTTTCCGGCTTGCGCAGATCGTGCCCCAAGAACGGCCGGGAGAACAGTCCTGGTTCCGGCCGCGCGCGAGATCCTCGTCACGTGTTCGGGAATAGAACCGCGCGTTCGAACGCTGCAAGGGGAGCGGCGGAACGAGGAGGCGCAGGATGACCGCGGGTGAAATGACGTTCGATGCCGAGCAGTTGGGTGCGGACCTGGGGGAGCGGGCCACGCTCGTCCAGTTCTCCAGCGCGTTCTGCGCCCCGTGCCGCGCCACCCGGCGGGTTCTCGCGGACGTCGCCGCGATGGTCCCCGGCGTCTCGCACATCGAGATCGACGCGGAGGACCGGCTCGACCTCGTACGCCGCAGCGGCATCGTCAAGACCCCGACCGTGCTGGTCCTGGCCGCCGACGGCCGCGAGGTGCGCCGCGCCACCGGACAGCCGCGCAAGGCCGACGTCATCGCCGCGCTCGGCCGGGCGGTCAGTGCGGGAGCGACCGGTGCCGGAACGGCCCGTGATCATGCTCCCAGATGACGGGACGCACTTGACTGCACGCGCCACGTATCGTCAGTCTGACCGTATGCCTGAGGAACTCCTTCTCTACGAGCGGGTCCACGTCGACCTGGCCCGCTGTTCGAGCGCGCGCTGTCTTGCTTCCTGACGAAGCCACGGACCCCACTCGAACCCCTCGGCAGAAGGACAACTCCATGACGGCCACGCCCGACCTGCGCACCGCCCGGCCCGCCTCCCCCGACCTGCTCCGCTCGGTCTTCCGGCAGCACGCCGCAGGGGTCGCGGTGATCACGGCCGCCGGCGCCGCGCCCGTGGGCTTCACCGCCACCTCCCTGACCTCCGTCTCCGCCGAACCCCCGGTGATCTCCTTCGGTATCGGCCTGACCGCCTCCAGCTGGCCGACCGTCGCCGAGGCCGACCATGTCGGCGTGCACATACTCGGCGAGCACCAGGCCGACCTCGCCGCCACCTTCGCCAGGAGCGGCGCCGACCGCTTCGCGGCGCCCACCCGCTGGTTCGAGGGCCCCGAGGGCGTTCCGGTCCTCGACGGCGTGCTCGCCTGGCTCGTCTGCAAGGTCATCGCGCGCGTGCCCGCCGGTGACCACCGGATCGTGCTCGCGGAGGCGGTCTGCGGCGACCCCGCGGGGGCCGGCCGCCCGCTCCTGTACCACCAGGGCCGCTTCAGCGGACTGCGCGACTGAAGTCACAGTTCAAAGCGCTTGCTTAGTGGGCATGCAGTCGATGTACTGACGAGTAATATTTCGTTCGGAGCGCGGGCCGCCCCGACCGGAGTTGTCCGCAACGGGCGCCTATGCTGCCTGGTAGAAGGCGCTGTCAGCCGCAGCGGCAGAGACGCCCCGTACAAGACGATTGCAGTAGGAGAGCCGGCGTGAGCTTGAGGATCGTTGTCACCGTGAAGTACGTGCCCGACGCCACCGGCGACCGGCACTTCGCCGATGACCTGACCGTCGACCGTGACGACGTGGACGGGCTGCTCTCGGAGCTGGACGAGTACGCGGTGGAGCAGGCGCTGCAGATCTCGGAGAACTCCGACGACGATGTGGAGATCACCGTTCTGACCGTGGGTCCGGAGGACGCCAAGGACGCGCTGCGCAAGGCGCTGTCGATGGGCGCGGACAAGGCGATCCACGTCGAGGACGACGACCTGCACGGCACCGACGCGCTCGGCACGTCGCTGGTGCTCGCCAAGGCGATCGAGAAGGCCGGTTACGACCTGGTCGTCTCTGGTATGGCCTCGACCGACGGCACGATGGGCATCGTGCCCGCGCTGGTCGCCGAGCGGCTTGGTGTGCCGCAGGTGACGCTGCTGTCCGAGGTCGCGGTCGCGGACGGTGTCGTCAAGGGGCGCCGTGACGGTGACACCGCCTCGGAGCAGCTGGAGGCGTCGCTCCCGGCCGTGGTGTCGGTGACCGACCAGTCCGGTGAGGCGCGTTACCCCTCGTTCAAGGGGATCATGGCGGCGAAGAAGAAGCCGGTGGAGTCCTGGGACCTGTCCGACCTGGACATCGAGGCCGAGGAGGTCGGCCTGGAGGGCGCCTGGACCAAGGTCGAGTCGGCGGCCGAGCGCCCGGCGCGCACCGCGGGCACGATCGTGAAGGACGAGGGTGAGGGCGGCAAGCAGCTGGCCGAGTTCCTCGCGGGCCAGAAGTTCATCTAGCCCGAACAGCGGCCGCGTACGGCCGTTCCGGCAGGTTCACCCCACCTTCTTTGTGATTGCAGGAGATTGAAGTCCCATGGCTGAAGTTCTGGTCTACGTCGACCACGTGGACGGTGCCGTCCGCAAGCCCACCCTGGAGCTGCTGACGCTGGCCCGCCGCATCGGTGACCCGGTCGCCGTCGCGCTGGGCAATGGCGCCGGTGACACGGCTTCCGTACTGGCCGAGCACGGCGCCGTGAAGGTTCTGACCCACGAGGCCGCCGAGTACGCCGACTACCTGGTGGTGCCGAAGGTCGAGGCGCTGCAGGCCGCCGTCGCCGCGGTCTCCCCGGCCGCCGTCCTGGTGCCGTCCTCGGCGGAGGGCAAGGAGATCGCCGCGCGTCTGGCGCTGCGGATCAAGTCCGGCATCATCACCGACGCCGTCGACCTGGAGGCCGGTGACGAGGGCCCGGTGGCGACCCAGTCGGTGTTCGCCGCGTCCTACACCACCAAGTCCCGCATCTGCACCGGCACCCCGGTCATCACCGTCAAGCCCAACAGCGCCGCCGTCGAGCCGGCCGCCGCCGCCGGTGCGGTCGAGGCCCTTCAGGTGTCCTTCTCCGACGCCGCGACCGGCACCAAGGTCACCGCGCGCACGCCGCGTGAGTCGACCGGGCGTCCGGACCTGACCGAGGCCGCGATCGTCGTCTCCGGCGGCCGTGGCGTCAACGGCGCGGAGAACTTCGCGCTCATCGAGGCGCTCGCCGACTCCCTCGGCGCGGCCGTCGGTGCCTCGCGCGCCGCGGTGGACGCGGGCTGGTACCCGCACTCCAACCAGGTCGGCCAGACCGGCAAGTCCGTCTCGCCGCAGCTGTACATCGCCAACGGCATCTCCGGCGCGATCCAGCACCGGGCCGGTATGCAGACCTCGAAGACGATCGTCGCGGTGAACAAGGACGCCGAGGCCCCGATCTTCGACCTGGTCGACTACGGCGTCGTCGGCGACCTCTTCGACGTCGTCCCCCAGCTCACCGACGAGGTCAAGACCCGCAAGGGCTGACCCCATCCGCTGCTCCGACGGGGCCGTGTGGCGTTCATCGCCGCGCGGCCCCGTCCGCGTACCGGGACCATGCCAGGGGGCCATTGACGCCGATCACCCCGGCCGTTAACTTCGCTATACGGATTGTTGATTCCGTGAAGCGGAAAGAACGAGCGTATGGAGGGTGCAGGGATGGGTCAGCAGGAGAAGGTGTCGACGAGCCTCGCGGGCGCGGTCAGCGAGGGCATCAGCGCCTCACTCGCCCCGGTCGACGCGGAGCTGGGCCGCCGCTACCCCGGAGACCCGGGCACCCGCCAGCCGGTCCACACCGTCTACGTCCCCGGTGACGCGTTCGACGCGGGCACCCTCCGCTCCTGGGGCGACCAGGCCCTCGCGCAGCTCGACGAGCACGCCCCGGACGCCGCCTCGTTCGCCGCGGTCCTCGGGCTCTCCGACGAACTCGCCGAGCCGGTCCACAGCCGCGTACGGGCGAAGCTGCGCCGCGAGCCGGTCGAAGACCTGCGGGTCGACTTCGAGGACGGCTACCGCCCCGCCTCCGACGCCGACGAGGACGAGACGGCCGCGCGGGCCGCCCGCGTCATCGCCGAGGCGTACGCGCAGGGAACCGCCGCCCCGTACATGGGCATCCGCATGAAGTGCATGGAGGCGGCCGTCCGCGACCGCGGCATCCGCACCGTCGACATCTTCCTCACCGGCCTGATGGAGCACGGCGGCCTGCCGGACGGGCTCGTGCTCACGCTGCCCAAGGTGACCTACCCCGAGCAGGTCACGGCGATGGTCCGGCTCCTCGAAGCCTTCGAGAAGGCCCATGGTCTGGACTCCGGGCGGCTCGGGTTCGAGATCCAGATCGAGACCAGCCAGTCCATCCTCGCCGCCGACGGCACCGCCGCCGTGGCCCGCATGATCGACGCCGCCGAGGGGCGCGCGACCGGCCTGCACTACGGCACCTTCGACTACAGCGCCTGCCTCGGCGTCTCCGCCGCGTACCAGGCCAGCGACCACCCGGCCGCCGACCACGCGAAGGCGGTCATGCAGGTCGCCGCCGCCGGTACGGGCGTCCGCGTCTCCGACGGCTCGACGAACGTGCTGCCCGTCGGCTCCACCGCCAAGGTCCACGACGCCTGGCGGCTGCACTACGGCCTGACGCGCCGCGCCCTCGCCCGCGCCTACTACCAGGGCTGGGACATGCACCCGGGCCACATCCCGACGCGCTACGCCGCCGTCTTCGCCTTCTACCGCGAGGGCTTCGAGCAGGCCGCCGCCCGCCTCGCCGCCTACGCGAACCAGTCCTCCGGCGACATCGCCGACGAGCCCGCCACCGCCAAGGCCCTCGCCGGTTACCTGCTGCGCGGCCTGGACTGCGGCGCCCTGGACGTCGGCGAGGTGGCCCGGCTCACCGGTCTCACCCGGGTGGACCTGGAGGGCTACGCGGGTTCCGCGCCGCGGCGACCTGACGGCCAAGGCCGAATAGGCACCCGAACGGAAGAGGCCGGCGTTCGGCGGCGCGGGCCTCCACGTCAGGTCACGCCGGGGCAGTTCCCCCGCGCCCCCGCTTGATCAGACCGGGTCGGGCAAGTTTCGATGCGCTCCGGCAGCAGCGTCGCCCCGTCGAGCTGACGGAACAGCCGCTCGGCGGCGGTGCGGCCGAGCTGCGCCGCGTCCTGCGCGACGACGGTCACCCCGGGCTGGAGCAGATCGCCCAGCTCGATGTCGTCGAAGCCGACGAGGGCGACGCCGCGGTCGAGTCCGGCGAGGACCCGGACGACGGTCACCGTCACACGGTTGTTGCCCGCGAAGATCGCCGTCACCGGCTCCTCGCCCTTCAGCATGTCCTCCGCCGCGCGCCGCACCCGCTCGGGGTCCGTGACGCCGAGGGACATCCACCGCTCGTCGACGGCTATCCCGGCGTCCTCCATCGCCGTCCGGTAGCCGCGCAGACGTTCGGCGGCGGTGTGGATGCGGGGCTGGTCGCCGATGAAGCCGATCCGCCGGTGACCGCCCGCGATGAGGTGGGCGACGCCGTCGCGCGCGCCGCCGAAGCTGTCGGAGAGGACCACGTCCGCGTCGATCCGCCCGGCGGGCCGGTCCACGAACACGGTCGCGACCCCGGCCGCGATCTCCGGCTCCAGGTAGCGGTGGTCGTCCCCGGCGGGGATGACGACGAGGCCGTCGACCCGGCGCGCGCACAGCGCGAGCACCAGCTCCTGCTCGCGCTCGGGATCCTCCGCGCTGGAGCCGTTGATGAGCAGCGCCCCGTGCGCCCGCGCGACCTCCTCGACGGCGCGGCTGAGCGGGCCGTAGAACGGGTCCGCCAGATCCTCCAGGACAAGACCGATGCTGGCCGTACGCCCCTTGCGCAGGACCCGCGCGCTGTCGTTGCGCCGGAAGCCGAGCGCGGCGATGGCCTCCTGTACGCGGCGCTCCGTGTCGGGGGTGACGCCCGGCTCGCCGTTGACGACCCGGGAGACCGTCTTGAGGCCCACCCCGGCGCGCGCGGCGACGTCCTTCATGGTCGGGCGATTGCCGTAGCGGTTCTCGGTGCGGCGGGCGGTGCGGTCCACTATGCGCTGTCCTGTCCTGTCGTCGCTGCCGGGAGCAGCCGGCCACCGGGCGGGTGACAGGCCCTTTTCGTCAGGGCTCATCATCCTGCACGGGCGTGTGGCGTCGAGCATAGGGCCTGGACAACGTTGTCAGACTCGGGGGAGACTGTCCTCCGCCATACTTCGCTTCCTAAACTTTCCTTCTCCGACCTGCCATTTTTCCCAGGGGATCTGACACTGATGCACATGGACCTCGTCGCCGCGCTCGACATCGGCGGCACCAAGATCGCCGGCGCCCTCGTGGACGACCAGGGCCGCATCCTGGCGCGCGCGCAGCGTCCGACCCCCGCTCAGGAGGACGGGGAGACGGTGATGGGCGCGGTCGACTCGGTCCTCGCCGAGCTGACCGTCTCCGAGCTGTGGCCCCGGGTCCGCGGGGTCGGCATCGGCAGCGCGGGCCCCGTGGACCGCTCGAACGGCACGGTCAGCCCGGTCAACGTGCCGGGGTGGCGCGAGTTCCCCCTCGTCTCGCGCGTACGGGCGCTCGCGGGCGGCCTCCCCGTCGAACTCGTCGGCGACGGCGTGGCGATGACGGCGGCCGAGCACTGGCAGGGCGCGGCGCGCGGCCACGACAACGCGCTGTGCCTGGTCGTCTCCACGGGCGTCGGCGGCGGCCTGATCCTCAACGGCCAGCTCCGCCCGGGCCCCACCGGCAACGCGGGCCACATCGGCCACATCAGCGTCGACCTCGACGGCGACCCGTGCCCCTGCGGCGCGCGCGGCTGCGTCGAGCGCATCGCCAGCGGCCCCAACATCGCCCGCCGCGCCCTCGGCGACGGCTGGCGCCCCGGCGCCGACGGTGACACCTCCGCCGCCGCCGTCGCCCGCGCCGCCCACGCCGGTGACCGCGCGGCCGTCGCCTCCTTCGAGCGCGCGGCCCAGGCCCTGGCGGCGGGCATCGCGGCGACCGCGACGCTCGTCGAGATCGACATCGCCGTGATCGGCGGCGGAGTGGCGAAGGCCGGCGACGTCCTCTTCACCCCGCTGCGCCGCGCCCTGCGCGACTACGCGACGCTCTCCTTCGTGCAGCGCCTCACGGTGGCCCCGGCGTCGACGGGCACGGACGCGGGCCTGGTGGGCGCGGCGGCGGCCGCGCTCCAGTCCGACGCGGTTGTCGGCGGGGCGCAGCGCCAGACGGTGTGAGACCCGGGACGGCGAACCCGTGGACTACCTGACGAACAGTCAGAGTCCGTCTTCAAGGCCCCCGTTCACCTGCGCTTCAGGTGGCGGGGGCGTCCTGTTTCCCGGGCGCGCGGGCTTTTCGCGCCATCCTTGAAGTGTGGACAGTTCTGCGCCTACTGTCCGAAGCACGGCGCCACTTGATGTGCGCTCACCCCCAACCCCCCAGCCCGTACGCAGCCATGCCGTCGTATCCATGTGAGGGTTACCGATCCATGCGAGCGCTACTCACGTCCAAGACCGCCCGGCGCGCCCTGCGCCCCGTCGCCGACCTCATCGACCAGCGCATAGAGCGCGCCGTCCGCCGCACACTGCGCGGCCAGGGCGCCGATCTGCACGACCGGGTGGCCGCGCTCGGTCACCGCCAGCGCCCGCTCGAACTCCTCCTCGACTCCACCGGGCGGGGCACCTCGCGGCTGCCCGCGCAGGTCCACCTCACCCGGCTGGTCGACGAGCTGGAGAAGGTGACCGGCGACCGCGCCGGCGCGGAGCGCAACGTCGCCCAGTCCTTCCGGCTCCTGATGGCCCTGGAGGCGCTCGGTGTCGGCCGGATCGCGGGCGGCACCATGAACATCTGCGGCAAGCTCTCCGCCGTCCCGCTGCTCGACCCGCCGAACGACGAGATCCTGGAGATCGGCACCCTGTACGGGATGTTCGGCGCGGCCCTGATCCGGATGATGGAGCGCGCGGGCCGTGACCCGCACCTCACGATCGTCGATCCGCTCGCCGGACTGCAGCTGCAGCCGGGCACCTCGACGGGCGCCGATCCGACGGGCACCCCGGTGCGGGGCGCGGCGGTGCGCACCAACCTGGCGCTCGCGGGCGCGGCCGGGGCCGCGGCCCGGATCCGGCAGGGCTTCTCCGAGGACCCCGAGCTGCGTGCCGAGGTCGCGGACCGGGCGTACGGCGTGATCGTCGTCGACGGTGACCACTCCGCGGCCGGGGTCGCCGCAGACCTGGAGTGGGCGGAGCAGATCGTGGCGCCCGGCGGCATCGTCGTGCTCGACGACTTCGGGCATCCGAAGTGGCCCGGCATCAAGGAGGCGTTCGAGAAGCACATGGCGGGGGAGAGCCGGTTCACGTTCCTCGGCCAGGCGGCGAACTCGGGTTATCTGCGGGCCGGTTGAGCGCCGCGATCCGTTTGATCCCTGCGTGAGCACATGGGTGTGCCCCCTCTTCGCGGAGGGGGCACACCCATGCCGGGGCTACTTGTCGTCGCGCAGGGAGTCGCGTGCGCCCTCGGCGCGGTCGCGGAGGTCGTCGGCGGTCTCGCGGGCCTTGCCCTTGGCCTGGTCGACCTTGCCCTCGGACTTCATGCGCTCGTTGCCGGTCGCCTGGCCGAGCATCTCCTTGGCCTTGCCCTTGGCCTTGTCCATGGCGTTCTCGCCCATCGTTCGCTCCTCAGTCGGTGAGCCAAGACACGTGCCACGCTAAAAGCGTTTTCACGCATCCGCACCCGCGGCCGATACTCACGGTGACGGCCGGAGCGCCTCCTCGACCGTCGCCACGGGAGTCAGCACCTCGGTGAGACCGGAGAGTTCGATGATGCGCAGGGTGAGGCGGTGGTCGCAGACCACGGTGACCCGGCCGCCCCGGTGGGCGGCCCTGCGATGGGCCCGCACCAGGAGGGAGAGCCCGGAGCAGTCGAAGAACGTGGTGCCGGTGAGGTCGATCGCCACGACCCGGTACGGGCCCGCCGCCACGGTGTCGAGCAGTGGCGCCATGCGCTGGAAGGCGAGGAGGTCGATCTCGCCACGGAGTTCGACGACCGCGCAGTCGCCGGGTGTGTGCACCTCGGGCGGGTGCAGGAACTCCTCGGAGCCCGTCGCACCGGCGGTGCCGCCGCAGTCTCCGCAGTCGCCGGAGACGTAGTTCTGTGGGTTGCCCTGTCGCATCGGTCCCCCCGGGCCGAGCACTAGTCCGGCTCCGGGGGAGCCGTCCGCGCTGCCTCATGTTTCGTGCGAACGAATCGGGAGGTCGCCGGGGACCAGGGCGCCTGGTCGGCCACCGTATCGGCATATTCCGTACGGCGTTGTGGCGTAACGATTCCCGATCGCCCACATCACTTGATGGAGTGAATTGAGAATGAAGTGCTTGACATTTAAAGGTACCGTCCAACGGAAAAGGGGTTCGAAATGAGGGTCCGGGACGCCCCGACGGACCGTCCGCACATCGACACGGCGCTCGTCCGCGGCCTCGTCGAGCGGCAGTTCCCGCAGTGGGCCGGGCTGCCCCTGACGCTGGTCGACCCCGCCGGCTCTGACCACGTCATCCACCGTCTCGGCGACCGGCTGTCGGTGCGTCTGCCCCGCCATCCCGGGGCCATCGGGCAGGCGAGGAAGGAACAGCGGTGGCTGCCCCGGCTCGCGCCGCGGCTCCCGCTGGCCGTACCCGTCCCGGTGGCGGTCGGCGAACCGGCGCTCGGCTACCCGTGGCCCTGGGCCGTGACCCGGTGGCTGGACGGCGAGGTCGCGACCGTCGAAGGCCTCGGCGACTCGACGGAGGCCGCGCGTGAACTGGCCGCCTTCCTGCGGGTGCTGTGGGCCTTCGACCCGGGTACGGACGCGGGCGCGGCGGGGACCGCCGAGACCCTGGCCGAGCGGGACCGGTCCACGCGGGACGCGGTCGCGGCCGTCGCCGGTGCCTTCGACGCGCCCGCGATGACGGCGCTGTGGGACGCCGCGCTCGACTGCCCCGCGCCCCAGGGGCCGCCGGTGTGGTGCCACGGCGACTTCCACACCGGCAACCTGCTCACGGCCGACGGACGCCTCCACGCCGTCATCGACTTCGGGAACCTCGGCCCCGGCGATCCGGCCGTCGACCTGATGGTCGCCTTCACCCTGCTCTCCCCCGCGGCCCGCGCCGTCTTCCGCGCCGCGCTCGACGTCGACGACGCGACCTGGCTGCGCGGGCGCGGCTGGGCCCTGACGACGGGCCTCTCGGCCTACACGGCGTACGCCGCCACCAGTGCGCGTGTGGCGGAGCAGACGACTCGGCAGATCCGGGCGGCCCTCGCCGGGTGACCGGCCGTGCGGTGCGGTGTGGTGCGGTGGGGCGTGTGCGCCGTTCGCGCCCGTGTGAAAACCGCGCCGCGACGGCGTCCCCGCACACGCTTCTGGTGCCCGCGCCGCTGCGATTGACTGCGTAGCGGAGACACCGGGAGGCCGGACATGGGCCGGTGGTACGCCGTCGGGCAGCGGCGGACACCCCGGCCTTCCGGTTCTCCGCGCGGGTCTTCGGGGCCCCCGCCACCGTGACATCCCTGAGGCGGTGCGCGGGCGCCCCGTAGAGTGCCCCAGAAGCAGCGTGGAGTACGAGGCGCGGACCCGCGTCTCCGCGTACGCGCTGGCGCTCAGGGAGGGCCGGATCCTCCTGGCCCGCCTGTCGGACACCTCACCGGTCTTCGCACCCGGCCTGTGGCATCTGCCCGGCGACGACATCGACCACGGCGAACAGCCGGTGGAGGCGCTGGAGCGGGAGCTCCGCGAGGAGACGGGGCGGGAACTCACCGCCGCCCGCCTCGTCGACAGCCGGGCCTACACGGTCCGACGGGGCGGAATCACCTCGCGGTCGGCGGGGCCGGAAACGCGGCACGGGGCGCACGGCCGCGAGTCGCCGTCCGGCGGGGGCGGGGTCGTTCTCGGGTTCCCCTTGGCGGGCCTGCTGGGCGGTTGACGGGGTCGGAAGCATGGCACGGGTGTGCGGCCGCGAGCCGCCGTCCGGTGGCGAGAGCGGGGTCGTTCTCGGGTTTCCCCTGGCGGGCCTGCTGGGCGGTTGGCGGGATCGGAGGCGTGGCATGGGGCGCACGGCCGCGAGTCGCCGTTCCGGCCGGGGGGCCGGGGTCGTCCTCGGGTTCTCCCTGGCGGGCCTGCTGGGCGGGGTCGGAAGCGTGGCACGGGTGTGCGGCCGCGAGCCGCCGTCCGGTGGCGGGTTCGGGGTCGTTCTCGGGTTCCCCTGGCGGGCCTACTGGGCGGTCGGCAGGGCCGGAAGCGCGGTACGGGTGGCACGCCGCAAGCCGCCGTTCGGTTCGGGGGCGTGCCCAGGCCCCCCGGCGGATCTGCCGGGGGGCTTCGGGTGGCGTGTCGCCGGGATTCGTAGTCCGCCAGGTCGAACTACCCAGGCCACCTTCAGGGCCGTCGGCCTAGCGCCCTGGCCCGCTCGCCCCGGAGGGTCACGCCGCTGTGACGATCTCCCCGCGCACCGCTGCCGCCCACTCGACGACCAGGACCTCGTACTCCCGGCGCTGCGAGTCGCTGAGGCGGCCGCCGGAGTGCGCCATGAGGAGGCGGATCCGCTCGTTCAGCTCGTCGGCGGACCGCGCGGGCGCGCGGTTGTCGGTGAAGGTCATGCGGCGAGCGTAGTGGGTGACACTGACAACGCGCCTCCGAGTTGTGGGCGGCCGGGGTCCGACGGGTGACCGTCGGGCTCCGCGCGGCGCCCGTACCGCCTCTGATCTGCGGCTGGTTTCCGTGGCAGGGTGTTGCGGGCAAGCCTCAGGGGGCCGATGGATGAGGGGGAACCGTGATCGTCTGGGTCAACGGGGCGTCCCGCGCGGGCAAGACCACCGCCGCACGGGAGCTGAGCGACCTGATCCCGAACTGCACGCTCTTCGACCCCGAGGTGATCGAGGGAGAGCTGGAGCGGCTGCTGCCGGCCAAGCGTCTCGCCGAGGTCAACGACCACCAGGATCTCCCGATCTGGCGGCGGCTCGTGGTGGACACCGCGGCCGCCCTCCTCGCCGAGCTGGGCGGCGTCCTCGTGGTGCCGATGGGGCTGTTGCGCCAGGAGTACCGGGACGAGATCTTCGGTGGTCTCGCCGCCCGCCGCATCCCTGTGTGCCATGTGCTCCTCGCTCCTGGGGAAACGATCCTGCGCAGGCGTGACCCGAGCGGCGAACTCCCCGCCGACATCGCGCCCTACCGCGCCGCGCTCGCGAGCTGGCTCGCGGCCGACGCCTACCTGGTCGACAACGGGCCGCTCACCCCGTACGACACCGCCGTGCGGATCGCCGCCGCCGTGCAGGCCGGGGAGGCCGCCCCCTGCGACATCGTGCAGACCCCGGAGCCGACCGCCGAGACGGTCGCGGCGGGCGTGCTGCTCTTCGACGAGGAGGGGCGGGTGCTCCTCGTCGACCCGACCTACAAGCCGGGCTGGGAGTTCCCCGGCGGCGTCGTGGAGCGGGGCGAGGCGCCCGCCCGCGCCGGGATCCGCGAGGTCGCCGAGGAGACCGGCATAGAACTCGTCGACGTGCCCCGGCTGTTGGTTGTCGACTGGGAAGCACCGGAGCCGCCCCGCTACGGCGGGTTGCGGCTCCTCTTCGACGGCGGCCGGCTCACCGGCGAGGCCGCCCGCCGCGTCCTGCTGCCCGGCCCCGAACTGCGGGACTGGCGCTTCGTCGGCGAGCACGAGGCGGCCGGGCTGCTGCCCCCGGTCCGCTACGAGCGGCTGCGCTGGGCTCTCCGCGCGCGTGAGCGCGGCGCCGCGCACTATCTGGAGGCCGGCGTCCCCGTCGATTGACCCCGCAAGCGGCCCACTGAGGGGGATGCGGTCGGTCGGCCGGGGCTCACGCGACCTCGCCCTCGTACGCCGCCGCTGCCCTGCGCAGCACCCCGCCCGCGCCGCCCGCCACCGGGTCCCCGTGGCCGAAGCAGACCACATCGGTGTCGAGCGCGGCGAGGCGGTGGAAGGAGGCGACGGCCTGTGCGCGGTCGAGGTTGAACACGCCCAGGATCACCTGCCCGTCGACGGGGGACGCCGCCACCGCGTCGCCGGTGAACAGGGCGCCGTGCGCGGGCAAATGGAGTGCGATCGAGCCGTCCGTGTGCCCGGGCACGCCGACCACCCGCGCCCCGCCCCCGAAGTCGAGAACGTCGCCGTCCTGCAACTCCCTTACGTGGGCGGGCAGTTCCGGCTGCTCCGGGCGCGGCGGGAGGTGTGCCAGTGCCCGGGCGTGGAGGGGGCGCTCCCAGTCCTCGTACACCGGCTGCGGCTCCGGGCCCTCGCCGCGCACGTACGGCGCGTCGAGGCGGTGGGTGTACACCTCGGCCCCGCTCAGCCGCGCGAACTCCCCGGCGCCGCCCGCGTGGTCCTCGTGGAAGTGCGTGAGGACGATCCGCCGTACGTCCTCGGGGGCGTGCCCCCATCTGCGTACGGCGTCGGCGATCGGCCGGCCGGCACCGGCCGCGCCCGCGTCGATCAGGGTCAGTTCGGCGTCGCGTCCGGTGCCGTCGCGCCAGAGGCAGGCCTGGCCGACCGGGAAGCGCAGGAGGCGGAGCCGGGGGGTGAGGTCGATCGTGTCCGTCAGCGGGTAGGGCGGGTGGCCCGGGGGGCTCGTCATGAGGCGACCGTACGGACGCCCCGGACACGACCTCGTACTTCTCGGCTCTCGGCGAAGAAACCGCCCGGCTACTTGGCGGCGGCGTACTTCTGGAGGAAGCGTGCCTCCGCCACCGACAGACGTTCCAGCTCCTCGGGCGACACGCTCTCGTTGACCGCGTGGATCTGCGCCTCCGGCTCGCTCAGGCCGATCAGGAGGATCTCCGCCTGCGGGTAGAGCGAGGCGAGGGTGTTGCAGAGCGGGATCGAGCCGCCCTGGCCCGCGTACTGCATCTCCTGGCCGTCGTACGCCTCCGCCATCGCCTCGGCCATCGCGGCGTACGCCGGGCTCGTCGTGTCCGCGCGGAAAGGCTGGCCCTGGCCGACCTGCTCGACGCGGACGCGGGCGCCCCACGGGGTGTGCGCCTCGATGTGCGCCATCAGGAGCTTCGTCGCCTCGGCGGCGTCCGTGCCCGGCGGCACCCGCAGGCTGATCAGCGCGCGGGCACCGGCCTGCACGGAGGGCGTCGCGCCGACGACCGGCGGGCAGTCGATGCCGAGCACGGTGACGGCGGGCCGCGCCCAGATGCGGTCGGCGACCGTCCCCGAGCCGATCAGCTCGACCCCGTCGAGGACCTTGGCGTCCTTGCGGAACGCGTCCTCCTCGTACTGCAGGCCGTCCCAGGCCGCGTCCGGCTCCAGGCCGTCGACGGTCGTGGAGCCGTCCTCGGCGCGCAGCGAGTCCAGTACGCGGACCAGGGCGCCCAGGGCGTCGGGGGCCGCGCCGCCGAACTGGCCGGAGTGGAGGTTGCCCTCCAGAGTGTCGATTTCGACGCGGACCAGGGTCATGCCGCGCAGGGTCGCCGTCGCGGTGGGCAGGCCGACGCGGAAGTTGCCCGCGTCGCCGATGACGATCGTGTCCGCGCGCAGCAGCTCCGGGTGCTGCTCGGCGTAGCGCTCCAGGCCGCCGGTGCCCTGCTCCTCGGAGCCCTCGGCGATGACCTTGACGCCGACCGGCACGCCGCCGTTCGCCTTCAGGGCGCGGATCGCGAGGAGGTGGAGGAGCACGCCGCCCTTGCAGTCGGCGGCGCCGCGCCCGTACCAGCGGCCGTCCTCCCGCTCGGTCAGCTCGAACGGGGGCGTCACCCAGCCGTCCTCGTCCAGCGGCGGCTGCACGTCGTAGTGCGCGTAGAGCAGGACCGTCGGCGCGTTCTCCGGGCCGGGCAGGTAGCCGTAGACCGACTGCGTGCCGTCGGGGGTGTCGAGCAGGGCCACGTCCTGGAAGCCCTCGGCGCGCAGCGCGTCCGCGACCCAGTTGGCCGCACCCTCGCTCTCGCTCTTGGGGTACTGAGCGAAGTCCGCCACCGACTTGAAGGCCACCAGCTCGGCCAGTTCGGCCTTGGCCCGCGGGAGCAGGGCGGCGACGGTCTCGGCGATCGGATGCGGCGACATGGGCACGCTCCTCGTAGGTGCGACGTTGTGCAGGGTGTGGCGACGATCCTCGCATGATCCTCCCGCAGTGGGTCACGGGGCGGCCCGCCGTAGGATGCGTGAGAAACGTGCGGCAGGCAGCTGATCGGGAGCAGTAGACCAACGTGAGCAGCGAGAACTCGACGGGCGAGGGCGACATGGGCGACGAGCGGGCCATGGAGGTGTGGGACGTCGTCGTGGTGGGCGCGGGGCCCGCGGGGGCGTCCGCCGCGTACGCGGCCGCGGTCGCCGGACGGCGGGTGCTGCTCCTGGAGAAGGCGGAGATCCCCCGCTACAAGACGTGCGGCGGCGGCATCATCGGCCCGTCGCGGGACTCGCTCCCGCCCGGCTTCGAACTGCCGCTGAAGGACCGGGTGAACGCGGTGACGTTCTCCCTGAACGGCAAGTACGCGCGCACCCGGCGCTCCAAGAACATGCTGTTCGGGCTGATCAACCGGCCCGAGTTCGACGCGCAGCTCGTCGAGCACGCCCAGAAGGCGGGCGCCGAACTGCGCACCGGCACCGCCGTCTCCCGCGTCGAGCAGCACGGCAGCGAGGTGCCCGACCGGCGCACGGTCGCCGTCGTCCTCCAGGACGGCGAGACGATCCTGGCGCGTGCCGTGGTCGGCGCCGACGGCAGCGCGAGCCGGATAGGCGCGCACGTCGGCGTCAAGCTCGATCAGGTCGACCTGGGTCTTGAGGCGGAGATCCCGGTGCCGCAGGAGGTCGCCGACGACTGGCGCGGGCGCGTCCTCATCGACTGGGGGCCGATGCCCGGCAGCTACGGCTGGGTCTTCCCCAAGGACGACACCCTCACCGTCGGCGTCATCTCGGCGCGCGGTGAAGGCGCCGCCACCAAGCGGTACTTGGAGGACTTCATCGGGCGGCTCGGGCTCGCCGGGTTCGAGCCCGCCGTCTCCTCAGGGCACCTCACGCGCTGCCGCGCCGAGGACTCGCCGCTCTCCCGCGGCCGGGTCCTGGTCTGCGGTGACGCGGCCGGGCTGCTCGAACCGTGGACCCGCGAGGGCATCTCGTTCGCGCTGCGCTCGGGCCGCCTCGCGGGGGAGTGGGCGGTGCGCGTCGCCGAGGCGCACGACGCGGTGGACGCCCGTCGCCAGGCGCTCAACTACGCCTTCGCCATCAAGGCCGGGCTCGGTGTCGAGATGGCCGTGGGCAAGCGGATGCTGACCGTCTTCGAGCGCAAGCCGGGGCTGCTGCACGCCGTGCTCACCGGGTTCCGCCCCGCGTGGAACGCGTTCGCGCGTATCACCCGTGGTTCGACGACGCTGGGCGAACTGGTCCGCACCCATCCGCTGGCGGGGAAGGCCCTTTCGCGTCTCGACCGCTGACGCCGTCCGGCGCTGTCCCGGGCGGGGCCGGGCGCCGGCTCGGGCGGGAGCCGGGTGCGGTCCCGGGCAAGGCCAGGTGCGGTCCCGGGTGAGGCCGGGGGCCCATCCGGGTAAGGCCGGGCGCCGGTTCCGGGCCAGGCCGGGCGCCCATCCGGGTAAGGCCGGGCGCCGGTCCCGGGCAAGGCCGGGCGCGGTCAGGCGTCGAGTGTGATGCGGAAGACGGGGTGGTCCGGGGCGATGCGGCGCAGTTCGGCGTCGGTGGAGTCCGGGCCCACCCCGCCGAAGAACACGCCGACCTCGGCCTTCCAGCGCTTGAGGTAGGCGCGCAGCACGGCGGGCTTGTCGTCGTCGGCGACCTCGGTGGCGGTGAACGCGTCGGCCGCCTTGCCCAGGCGCAGCTCCCCGCCGCCGGCCGCCCGCATGTTGTGCGTCCACTGCACGTGGCCGCGCGGGGCGACGAGGTACCGCTGACCGTCGATCGTCAGCAGATTGACGGGCGTGGTGCGCCAGGCTCCGCTCTTGCGGCCGCGCACCGCGAGGATCCGGGAGCCCCAGACGCTGACACCGCGACGGGTCAGCCAGGCGACGGACCGGTTCAGGACGTTGATCGTGAACCAGCCGGGCTTCTTCACGTGAGCGGGCGTGACCGTTGCGGACATCGGGGCCTCCTGGCGGCTGCGGAGTTCGGAAATCGAGAGCACTGCTCTCGCTTGAGAGCAGTCTGCATGAGACCGGCGCCCCAAAGCAAGAGCAGTGCTCTCGTTTTTGTGCGCCGCTCCGAAAGTAGGGCAGCGCTCTCGCCCTGTGCGACACTGCCCCCATGAGTACGAGCCGCAGCACGCCGAGCCGCAGCACACCCCCGCGCGCCGGAGGCACCACGCAGGGAGCCCGCGCCCGCGCCCGGCAGGAAGTCACCGCCGCCATCAAGGACGAGGCGCGCAGACAACTCGCCGAGGACGGCGCCGCAAAGCTCTCGCTGCGCGCCGTCGCCCGCGAACTCGGCATGGTCTCCTCGGCCCTGTACCGCTACTTCCCCAGCCGCGACGACCTGCTGACCGCCTTGATCATCGACGCGTACGACTCCCTCGGCGAGGCGGCGGAGAAGGCGGACGCGGCGGTCCGCGAGATCGGGGAGCCCGGCGGGGAGCCGACGCCGGCCCGCCGCTGGGTCACCGTGTGCCAGGCCGTACGGGTGTGGGCGCTCGACCACCCGCACGAGTACGCGCTCATCTACGGCTCGCCCGTCCCGGGCTACACCGCCCCCGCGACCACCGTCCCGGCCGCCTCCCGGGTCGGCCTGCTGCTCATCGCCATCGTCCGGGACGCCTACGAGGGCAGGGGTGTGGCGCTGCCGCCGCTGTCGGCCGGGGTGCGGGACGAGGCGCACCGGATGGCCGCCGATCTCGCGCCGGACCTGCCGCCCGAGGTGGCGGTCGCGCTCGTCGCCGCATGGGCCCAGCTGTTCGGCCTCGTCGGCTTCGAGGTGTTCGGCCAGTTCCACAGGGTCGTCGAGGACCGCGCCGCGTTCTTCGCGCACGCCGCCGCGAACCTCGCCCACGGCGTCGGCCTGCTGAAGTAGCGGCGTCCCGTACTCCCCGGGGAGTACGGGTGATCACCTCGCCCGGCGGACGCCCGCCACCGCCCGTGCGCTCTAGCGTGGCGGCATGGACGAGCAGCGGGCGCGCGAGGCGCGCCTCCCGGGCGACGTGCGCGACGGCGGTCCGCCGTGGAGCGGCGCGTGGTGGGGCCGGAGCGGCGGTCGCCGCCGGCCCTGGCGCTCCACGGCGCTGGTGACGGCGTTCGTGCTCGTCGGGTCGCGCTTCGCCGCGCAGGGCCAGAGCGACCGCGTCGCCCTCGACCTCTTCGCGTGCCTGCTGCTGATCACCGCCTGTCTGCTGCTGCTGTGGCGGCACCGCCACCCGGTGCCGGTCGCCTTCGGTGCGGCGGTGTGCGCGTCCGTCTATCTGGGCGGCGGATATCCCTACGGGCCGGTGTTGGCCACGGTCGCGCTGGCGTGCTTCTCGGCGGTCGTCGCCGGGCACCGGCGCGCGGCCTGGTCCGCCGTGGGGCTGCTCTGGCTCGGCCATCTCCTCGTGGCGCACTGGCTGTACGCGTATCTGCCGCCGTCCGGCGACGGACCTCGGCCGTGGGGGCAGGAGGGGATCGTCGCGGCGTGGGTGCTCGCCGTCGTGGCGGTCGCCGAACTCGTCCGGGTGCGGCGCGAGCAGGGGGAGCAGGCGCGGGCCGAGCGGGAGCGGGCGGCGCGGCGGCGGGCCGACGAGGAGCGGCTGCGGATCGCCCGCGAACTCCACGACGTGCTCGCGCACTCCCTTTCCGTGATCAATGTGCAGGCGGGCGTCGGACTCGCCCTGCTCGACTCCGACCCTGAGCAGGCGCGGACCGCGCTGACCACCATCAAGGCCGCGAGCAAGGAGGCGCTCGGCGAGGTGCGGCAGGTGCTCGACACCCTCCGGGCGCCCGGGGCCGCGCCGCGCGCTCCCGCACCCGGACTCGACCGGCTGCCCGAGCTCGTCGAGC
>NZ_JAOCNE010000013.1:105792-136798 GCF_056172735.1 Streptomyces sp. R818 | reverse complement strand
CGATCAGCAGCATGGTCGGCAGGATGACGGCCGCGTAGACCGGGTCGAGGTTGATGCGCAGGAACAGGGCGTAGCCGAGCACCATGAGCGCGAAGCCCGCCGCGATGACGCGCGGGGTGCCGAAGCGGTCGACGATCGCGCCGACCTTCGTCGAGGACAGGGCGACGAGCGCGCCCGCGGGCAGGAAGGCGAGCGCCATGCTCAGCGCCGACCAGCCGAGCAGTGACTGGAGGTACAGCGTCGCGAGGAACTGGAAGCTGACGTAGGAGCCGAAGAAGGTCATCGCGCCGATCTGGGCGCGGATCTGCGAGCCGGAGCGCAGCACGCCGAGCCGGATCAGCGGTCCGGGCGAGCGGCGCTCGATGCGGACGAACACGGTGAGCAGGACGGCGACGGCGAGGAAGGAGAGCAGGGTGCGGGCCGATCCCCAGCCGGCCTCCGGGGCCTGGACCACGGTGAAGACGAGCAGCAGCATGGCGAGGGTGCCGGTGACGGCGCCGGGGACGTCGTAGCCGCGGTGGTTCTCCTCCTTGGCGCTGTGCGGGATCAGCTTGAGGCCGAGGAGCAGCGCGATCACGGCGATCGGCGCGGGAAGGAGCATGGTCAGGCGCCAGCTCGCCTCCGTCAGGAGCCCCGACAGGACGAGGCCCATGGAGAAGCCGGTGGCGGCGCAGGTGGTGTAGATGGACAGGGCGCGGTTGCGCACCGGGCCCTCGGCGAACGTCGTCGTGATGATCGACAGACCGGCCGGGGCGGTGAACGCGGCGCTCAGGCCCTTGATGAAGCGGCTCGCGATGAGCAGCGGCCCCGAGTCGACGAGCCCGCCGAGCAGGGACGCCACCGCGAAGACACCGAGGGCCACGAGGAAGACGCGGCGCCGCCCGAGCAGGTCGGCCGCGCGGCCACCGAGCAGCAACAGGCCGCCGTAGCCCAGGATGTAGCCGCTGACGACCCATTGCAGGGTGGCCGTCGACAGGTCCAGTTCCGAGCCGATCGAGGGCAGGGCGACGCCGACCATCGACACGTCGAGCGCGTCGAGGAACATCGCGGCGCACAGGACGAGCAGCGTGCCCCAGAGCCGGGGGGACCAGTGCTCCTGGGACGCCTCGGGTGAGGAGGGAGCGGCGGAGAGCGGAGAAGTCATGCGCAGCAATGTACATGCGCATGCATTGAGTGCAAGTGCATTTAATGACGATGCAATAAAGAGGGCTTTTCTGCTACCGTGCGAGCATGGCGGCACAGAAGTCGGAAGCGAGGGCCGCGGGCGCGCCGGACCTCGTGGATCAGTGGCGGGACATCCTCGCGGTACACGCGCGCACGATGTGCGAACTCGACCGTGCGCTGCACCAGCACGGCCTCGGCGCCAGCGACTTCGAGGTCCTCGACGTGCTCGCCGAGGGCACGGCGCAGGACGGCGCCGGGGGGTTCCGGGTGCAGGAGATCGCCGGGCAGGTCCATCTCAGCCAGAGTGCACTGTCCCGCCTCATCGGCCGCCTGGAGAAGGACGGGCTCGTGGAGCGCGGGATGTGCAGCGAGGACCGGCGCGGGGTGCGGGTCTGCCTGACGTCCAAGGGGCGTGAACTGCACGGGGAGGTCCGGCCGTTGCAGCGCGCCGTGCTGAGCCGGATGCTGGAGCCCGGGGCCTGAGCCCCGGCGCGGATGCGGGTGATCAGCCCCAGGTGATCGCCGAGCGCTCGCGCCAGAGCGCGGCCACCGACGCGTCGCCCGTCAGGGACGGGAACGGCAGCCGGTTCCAGAGCGACAGGTAGAGGCGCGCGGCGGGGCCCGCGAGTTCGCAGTCGGCCTCGTCCGTCCCGCCGTGCTCGGTCGCGGGCGGGTCCTGCGTGATGCGGACGGTCCAGGCCGCGTCGGCGTCCGTCGCCCGTACGCGCAGCACCTTCGGCTCGTCGGAGCGGACCCGGCTCTTCTTACGGGCGTGCATCCCGAGCAGGAGCTCCTCGATGCCGTCGACCGCGACGTCCTCGGCGATCGGGTCCGGCGCGGTCGTCAGCGCCGACTGGGCGTCGACCCGGTGCACGGTCGTCTCGTGGGCCTGGCGCCGCGCCCAGAAGGCGAGCGGGCTGGGGGCGGGCAGGAACGACCAGCACGCCACGTCCTGCGGTGCCTGGGTCAGGGTGTCGACCAGATACGTGTGTCCCCGCCGGAACCAGTCGATCAGCTCGTCCCCGTCGAGGTCGGGCAGGCCCCCGTCGGGATGGGGTTCCTGGTGGCCCTCCGCGACGAACGCCGCCGCCCAGCGGTGCACCATGCCCGTGTGCCGCAGCAGGTCGCGGATCTGCCACCCGGGGCAGGTCGGCACCTTGGCGTCGACGCCCGCCTGCTCGGCGGCGACCGCGAGCCGGCGGCCCTCGGTGTCCAGGACGTGAAGGTGTTCGGCCATCTCCATGGGACGTATCTCCATGGGGCGAGTGTGCCGGGTGACGCGCGTCCGGGGGCGGGGTTTCCGGGGATTGGGATACGGGGCGCGGGGGCGGCGGCGGGCGTGTGCCCGTTTCGGGGACGGGGTCTCAGGGGGTCGCCGCGTTGCGGGTCGCGAAGCCTATGGCCGCGGCGACGGCCGCGAGCAGCGCGACGCTCGTCAGGGCCGTGGGCAGGGAGAGCCAGTCCGCCATGAAGCCGATCGCGGGCGGGCCGAGCAACATGCCGCCGTAGCCGAGGGTGGAGGCCGCGGCGACGCCGGTCGGGCCCGCGAGGGCGCCCGCGCGTTCGATGGCGACGGGGAAGAGGTTCGCCAGGCCGAGGCCGGTCACCGCGAAGCCGATGAGGGTCAGCCACACCGAGGGGGCGAGCGCGCCGAGCAGCATTCCGGCCGCGCCGGTCGCCCCGCCGCAGACCATCGTGCGGGTCCTGCCGAGCCGTTCCAGCAGGGCCGTGCCGGAGAGGCGGCCGATCGTCATGGCGAACGCGAAGCACGAGTAGCTGGCCGCGGCGATGCCCGGGTGTGCGTGCAGGTCCTCTTCGAGGTGGAGCGCGCTCCAGTCGGCCAGGGCCCCTTCCCCGTAGGCCGTGCACAGGGCGATGAGGCCGAAGACGAGGACCAGGCCGTGGGCGCGGCGGCCGACGGGGCGCGGCGCGGGGTCCTCGTCCTGGAGGCGTTCCGGCGGGGCCGGCGGGGTCTGGCGCAGCAGGGTCGGTGCGGCGGCCGCGGTGACCACGAGGCCGATCACGGTGATGGCGAGGAGGTGCCGGGTCGGGGAGAGGTGGCCCGCGACGAGTCCGCCGAGGCCCGAGCCCACCATGCCGCCGAGGCTGAACGCGGCGTGGAAGCTCGGCATGATCGGGCGGCGGAGCGCGGCGACCAGGTCCACGGCCGCGCTGTTCATCGCCACGTTCATGCCGCCGTACGCCGCGCCGAAGGCCAGCAGGACGAGGCCGAGCGCGAGGGGCGAGTGGGTGAGCGGGGGCAGCGCGACGGTGAGCGGCAGCAGCACGGCACAGGCCACCGTCACCGCGTGCGCGCCGAACCGGCGGCACAACCCGCCCGTCAGCATCATCGTGACGACCGCCCCGGCCGACACCCCGAGCAGCGCGAGCCCGAGCGCGCTCGACGAGGCCCCCGTCTGCTCCTTGATCGCCGGGATGCGCACCACCCAGCCCGCGAAGACGAAGCCGTCCAGGGCGAAGAAGACGGTGAGTACGGTGCGGAGGTTTGACAGGGGGGAGCGGTGCGGGGCGTCGGCGCTGACGGGCCCGAGTTTGTTCAATGGCGGCACAAAGTGAGGGTAGGGGGAGGGGTGCGGCCGGGACAAGGGGGCGGCGGGTCGGTTCTGGTTCGGCCGGAGCGTGTGCCTGGTGGGGGTCGTGCTGCGGCCGCGGCGCCCGTCGTGGCTGGTCGCGCAGTTCCCCGCGCCCCTGAAGGCCGTGGCTGCGCCACGCCTTCCCCTGGCGGGGTGTCCCGGGATGTGGGCGTGTGCTGGGATGTCGCACGAAGTGCGCATCCCAGGGGCGCGGGGAACTGCGCGACCAGCCACCACGAGAGCCGCGCCCGGATGACGGCACAAGCCCCGCAGGGCGAGCGCTCACACCGCAAGCACCCGCACACCCGCCTCCTCGAACCGCGCCAGCGCCCCCTTCTCCGCCGCCGTGTCCGTGACGAGGATGTCCACCTGGGAGACGTCGCAGATGCGGGCGAAGGCGCGGTGGCCCAGTTTGGTGGAGTCCGCCGCCACCACGACGCGTTCGGCGCGCTCGCAGAGCAGGCGGTTGATCGCGGCCTCCGCCTCGTCGTGCGCGGAGGCGCCGTGCGTGACGTCGAGGCCGACGACGCCGAGCACCGCCGTGTCCAGGGTGACCTGGCCCAGGACGCCGTCGGCCAGCGGGCCGATCAGCTCGTAGGACTGCGGGCGCGCGACCCCGCCGGTCAGCACGATCTTGAACTGCGGGCGCACCGCCAGCTCGTTCGCGATGTTGAGGGCGTTCGTGACGATGGTGAGCGCCGGGGTGCCGGAGGCGAGGTCGGGGCGGACGGCGAGCGCGCGGGCGACCTCCGTCGTCGTCGTGCCGCCGGTGAGGCCCACCGCCTCGCCGGGCGTGAGGAGTTCGGCGACCGCCTTGGCGATGCGCTGCTTCTCGGCGGCGCCGAGCGCGGTCTTGTAGCGCAGGGGGAGTTCGTAGCTGACGCCGTGCACGACGGCCCCGCCGCGCGTGCGCACGAGCATCTGCTGCTCGGCGAGCTGGTCGAAGTCGCGCCGGATCGTCGCCGCGGAGACGCCCAGTTCGGTCGCCGCCTCCTCCACGTCGAGCCGTCCGCGCTCGACGAGCAGCTCCAGGAGGGACTTCCAGCGGGCGTCGCGGGACATCCGCGGCCTCCAATCGTCGATCGGCTCGGTCGGACAGACGATAGCCGTTTGCGCACGAATGCTTGATACTGATTGAAAGCTCGCTATATCTTGCACGAACAAGCAGCGCGACTGAGCGGCATCGCGAACGGACCACCGGGGAGTGGGTACGGACATGAGTCACGTCGAGAACGAGCTGAACAGCCAGCCGGAGTGCTGGACGCGGGCCGCGGAGCTGGCCCCGACGCACAAGGACGCGCTACCGGCGCAGGGCGAGCGGGTCGCCGTCGTCGGCTGCGGCACCTCGTGGTTCATGGCGCAGGCCGCGGCCGTGCTGCGCGAGCAGGCGGGCCAGGGCGAGACCGACGCCTTCGCCGCGTCGGAGTTCCCGTCCGGACGCTCCTACGACCGGGTCGTGGCGCTGACCCGGTCCGGCACCACCACCGAGGTCCTCGACCTCCTCGCCGCGCTCAAGGGCAAGGTCCGCACGACCGCGATCACCGGCGACCCGGACACGCCCATCAGGACGGCCGCCGGCGACCTCGTCGTCCTCGACTTCGCCGACGAGCGGTCCGTCGTGCAGACCCGCTTCGCCACCACCGCGCTCACCCTGCTCCGCGCCCACCTCGGCCTCCACACCGGACAGGCCGTCGCCGACGCCCGTACCGCGCTCGCCGAACCGCTGCCCGAAGGGCTCGTGGAGTGCGGCCAGTTCACGTTCCTCGGCCGCGGCTGGACCGTCGGCCTCGCCAACGAGGCCGCGCTGAAGATGCGCGAGGCGTCCCTGTCGTGGACCGAGGCGTACCCCGCGATGGAGTACCGCCACGGCCCGATCAGCGTCACCACCGCGGGCACCGCCACCTGGATGATCGGCGAGGCGCCCGAGGGCCTGGCCGAGCAGGTCGGCGCGACCGGCGCCCAGTGGGTCGAGGGCCGTCTCGACCCGCTCGCCGAACTCGTCCGCGCCCAGCGCCTCGCCGTCGCGGTCGCCGCCCGCCAGGGACTCGACCCCGACCAGCCGCGCCACCTCACGCGCTCGGTGATCCTGACCGCCGACCGACCGCTGCCGTAGTCCACTCGCGCACCAGACGCACCAGAGAGGAGGGGCAGTGCCCCTCGCAGCCACCGGGACACTCGTCGGCGCGGCCGCCGCCCGCCGCGGCGCCGTCGCCGCCTTCAACGTCATCACGCTCGAACACGTCGAGGCCGTCGTCGCGGGCGCCGAGTCCGTGGACGCCCCCGTCGTCCTGCAGATCTCCGAGAACGCGGTCCGCTACCGCTACGGCCGGCTCCTGCCGCTGGCCCGCGCCGCCGTCGCCGTCGCCGAGGCGGCCCGCGTCGACGTCGCCCTCCACCTCGACCACGTACAGAGCGACGACCTGCTGCGGCAGGCCGCCGACGCCGGGTTCAGCTCGGTCATGTACGACGCCGCGCGCCTGCCCTACGACGAGAACCTCGCCGCGACCCGCGCCGCCGCCGACTGGGGCCACGCGCACGGCCTGTGGGTCGAGGCGGAGCTGGGCGAGGTCGGCGGCAAGGACGGGGCCGCGCCGCTCGACGCGCACGCGCCCGGCGCCCGCACCGACCCGGGGGAGGCGCGCGCGTTCGTCTCGGACGCGGGCGTGGACGCCCTCGCCGTCGCCGTCGGCTCCTCGCACGCGATGACGACCCGCACCGCCACCCTCGACCACGACCTCCTCAAGCGGCTCGCAGACGGCCTGGACCTGCCGCTCGTGCTGCACGGGTCGTCCGGGGTGCCCGACGGCGAGCTGGCGGCGGCCGTGCGCGGCGGCATCGCCAAGGTCAACGTCGGTACGGCCCTCAACATCGCGATGACGGCCGCCATCCGGGAGTTCCTCGCCGAACACCCCGACGCCGTCGACTCCCGCAAGTACCTCACGGTCGGGCGCGAGGCCATGACCCGTACCGTCGGCGAACTCATCACGGTGCTGCGGGGCTGACCCCGACCCCGAGATCGCTTCGGCGGAACACATGTCACACATGCCTCGGCGAGGGCGCAGGATGGAGGCATGAACGGACCCGGACTGTTCGCCCGACCGCCCGAGGAGATCGCCCCCGGCGCGGTCCACGTCCCGGACTGGCTCGACGCGGCCGGGCAGCGCGCCCTCGTCGAGTCCTGCCGGACCTGGGCGCGCCCGCCCGCCGGGCTGCGCGAGGTGCGGCTGCCCGGCGGCGGCCGGATGACGGTCCGGCAGTTCGGGCTCGGCTGGCACTGGTTCCCGTACGGGTACGCGCGCACCGCCGTCGACGGTGACGGTCAGCCCGTGAAGGCGATGCCGCCCGAGCTGGCGGAGCTGGGACGACGCGCGGTCGGCGCCGCGTACGGAGAGCACGCGCAGATGTCTCGAGAGCCGTACGACATCGCGCTCATCAACTACTACGGCGCCGACGCCCGCATGGGGATGCACAAGGACCGCGACGAGCGCTCGGCCGCGCCGGTCGTCTCGCTCTCCCTCGGCGACACCTGTGTCTTCCGGTTCGGGAACACCGAGACCCGGACGAAGCCGTACACCGACGTGGAACTGCACAGCGGCGACCTGTTCGTCTTCGGCGGCCCGTCCCGGTTCGCGTACCACGGGGTGCCCCGCACCCTGGACGGCACCGCGCCGCCCGGCCTCGGCCTGGAGGGGCGGCTCAACATCACCCTGCGCGTGAGCGGACTCTGACCGGCGCACGGTGTTCACCGGGGTCACCGGCTACCATTCCTGACCGTGATCAGGGCGAGGAGTTGCTGATGGGCGGGAGGGCGGCCGCCGGGACCGGGGGCCACACGGCGGGCGGCGGTGCCGCGCGGCCACCGCGCCTGGAGCGGGGCCGCAGCGCGCTCGGGCCCGCGCTCGAACTCGTCCACACCGGGCGGGCGCCGACCCGCGCCGTCCTCACCGCCGAACTCGGCGTGACCCGGGCCACGGCCGGTGCCGTCGCCGCCGAACTCGAAGCGCTCGGGCTCATCCGGATCGACGCGAGGCCCAGCGCGGCGGCCGGTTCGCAGGGGCGCCCCTCGCACCGCCTCTCCGTCGCCGAGGACGGCCCGGTGGCGCTCGCCGCGCAGGTGCACTCCGACGGGTACCGCGCGGCCCTCGTCGGGCTCGGCGGCCGCATCGTCGCCACCACCCCCGGCTGCGCGATCATCGACCCGGACCCGGCGGACGTCCTGCGCTCCGTCGTGGAGGCGGGCGTCCGGCTCCTGGAGACGACCGGGCGGCGGTGCGTCGGCGCCGGGCTCGCCGTGCCGTCCGCCGTCGCGGAGCCCGAGGGCACGGCCCTCAACCCACTCCACCTGGCGTGGCCCGCGGGCGCTCCCGTGCGGCAGATCTTCGCCGACTGCGTGCGCGAGGCGGACCTCGGCATCCCCGCGTTCGCCGCGAACGACGTCAACCTCGCCGCGCTCGCCGAGCACCGGCACGGCGCCGGACGCGGCGCCCGCGACCTGCTCTGCGTCGCCACGGGCCACCGCGGTGTCGGCGGCGCCCTCGTCATCGACGGCCGCCTGCACACCGGGAGTTCGGGCCTCGCCCTCGAAGTCGGGCACCTCACCGTCAACCCCGAGGGCCGCCCCTGCCACTGCGGCAGCCGCGGCTGCCTCGACGTCGAGGCCGACCCGCTGGCCTTCCTCGTCGCCGCGGGCCGCGATCCGGACCCCGACGGCTCCCTCCTCGACCAGGCCCGCGCCCTCCTCGCCGAAGCGCCGGACGACCGCGGCGTGCGTACGGCCCTTGAGGCGCTCGTCGACCGGCTCGGCCTCGGCCTCGCCGGGCTCGTCAACATCCTCAACCCGGACCGCATCATCCTCGGCGGCCTGCACCGCACGCTCCTGGACGCCGCGCCCGAGCGGCTGCGCGCCGTCGTCGCCGACCGCAGCCTGTGGGGGCGCAGCGGGGGCGTGCCCATCCTGGCGTGCACGCTGGACCACAACAGCCTGGTCGGCGCGGCGGAGCTGGCCTGGCAGCCGGTGCTCGACGATCCGCTCGGCGCGCTCGCCGAGATCTGACAGGCCCGGAAACCGCCTCCCGCGCGGCAGCAGCTTCCGCTCGTGCTGTGACAGGTGCAGCACCTGATGGACGTACGGGCGGCGACGGCGACGGCGGTAGTCACAGAGAACGCGCAGCCGCTCGTACTCCCGTGGGGGTACAGGCAGTGCCGCTGGCCGTACGACGACCCGGACCCCCTCCCGGCGCGACGCTCGACTCGTCACGCACGCACCTCACCGGGAGATGAGTTCAGATGCAGACACTCGCGCACTTCGGCGGCTCCGGCGGCGGCCCCGGCCCGTGGATCCTTCTCTTCCCGCTCGTCTGGGCGGCCGTCGTGGTCGGCGCGGTCGCTCTCCTGCGGCGCACCGTGTGGCGCGGCAGGCGCGGACCGTGGCGGGCCCCGGCGCCGCGCGTCGACGCGGACTCGCCGATCGCCGTCCTCGGCCGCCGCTTCGCCGCCGGGGAGATCGACGAGGACGAGTACTGGCGCCGGCTGTCCGTCCTGAACGAGGAGTTCGGGCACCCGGCGACGGGCAAGGGTGGCGCGGCATGACCGCCGCCACCCTCGCCAGTGCCACCCGGGCCGCCGCCCGCGTCGGGAACGCCGTCAGGTGTACGGGACGGGCGACACCGCCGTCCGCGCCCTCGACGGCGTGAGCGTCGGCTTCCGCGCCGGGCGGTTCACCGCGATCATGGGGCCGTCCGGCTCCGGCAAGCCGACAGCGCCTTCGCCTTCACCCTGCCACCGGCACGGCTAAAGGTGGTGGCCCTGGTCGGCCTGACAGCGGGCGCCCTGGCCGGCCTGCGCGGAGGGCGGGGCGGATGGATGTGCTGCGGGCGATCGCGACGGAGTGAGGCCGCGCCCCGGCGCGGATCTCCGCTGGTCGGGACGGTGCGCCGGGGCGGTGGCGGGGGCTCATCGCTGCGCGGCCGAGGTGTGGTGCCGCTCGCCGACGCCGGGGGCCGCCTCGTCCTGGCACCGCAGGCGCGAGCGTGGCGGCGCGTCTCAAGTGGGCGGCGCCGGACGATGCCGGGGCACGGGGCACGGGGCACGGGGCACGGGGCACGGGGCACGGGGCGCGCGCGGGGTGAGGGTGCGGGGCGCTCCTCCCCGCACCCTCACCCCGGCCCGCCCCACTTCCCGCCCCGCAGCGGAGCGACGTGTCACCGCCCGGTCAGCCTGCGACGGCCGACCGGGCGGGAGTGTGGCGGGTCACGCGGTGTGCGGGTGTGTCGGTGAGGAGAGGGGTCACCGCGGTGCGGACCGGCGCCGGCGGCAGCGCCTTGGCCGGGGCCGGGGCGGGCAGGGTGAACCAGACGACCTTGCCGCCGTCGCCGTGCGGCCGCACCCCCCAGCTCTCGCTGACCGCCGCGACCATCGCGAGTCCGCGGCCGCAGGTCGACAGCGCGGCCAGGTCGTCGTACGCCGGGTCAAGACCGTCGCACGCCGCCGCGTCACCGCACACCGCCTCCGCGTCGTCGTTTCGTATCTTGGGAAGGCGTGGGTCGTGGTCGTGCACGGAGAGCGTCAGCCGCTCCCTGCGCAGTTCGATCTCGACCGTGCAGTTCTTGTCCGGCTCGACATGCCGGTGCACATTGGTGAGCAGCTCGGTGATGCCGAGCTCCGCGAGGTCGATCAATGGGTCGAGATGCCAGTAGCGCAACTGCGCCGATACGATTCTGCGGACCTGTCCGATCCGCGACGGCAGGGCTTGGAGCTCCACCGTGCAATGCCTGCTCGGCTGGCTGATCACGGCTGCGACTCCCCGAAATAGTCCGGAAGAAGACGAGTACGGATCGAGCGGTGCGATCACGCTGTGGCAGGACCGCCCGCTACGTGTCCGGCGGGCTGGTTCGCAGCGTCATCGCCGGTACACCCTGAGTAGTGATGCGTGACCAGCGTGACCCAGGGGATGCGGCGCTGCAACTCCGGCGCCCGCTCGCCCGACGCGGCGAACGAACGACGGAGGGGCGTCAGGACTACGTGGTGCGGGCCGCGGCGCTGCGCACCGCCTCGATGAAACGGCGCGCCGTCGGCGGTCCGGCCTCCGCGCTCTGGCCGCCGAGCCGCAGCAGGTACCGTCGCCCGTCGACCTCCGCCGTGGCGCTGTCGTCCGGGCCGAACCAGGGTTTGCCCGCGCGGACTTCACGCAAGGGCGCGCTGTCGATCTCACTGCCGTAACTCGTGAGCAGTTCGAGCCTGCCGCCCGCGATCCGGATCTGCCCGGCCCGGGTCAGCGAGCGCAGCCGCCGCCCGATCCGCACGCCCGTCGCCGTGAACTCCGGCTCCGCCATGCCGTTTCGCCCCCTCGAGTGCGTTCGTGCGGTGCAGTTTGCACGTACCTGGCCAGGAGCACCAGTACACATGTGGACGCGGTGTGAAGCAGCAGACGCATCCGGTATATGCGCGAGCGCACACGGTCGCCCCGCCCCGTCGCCAGGTCTGCCTTTGAGCCCCTCAAAGGGGTGTTTATGCAGGTGAGAGGCGTGCCAGAGGTGTCTATGATCGAGGCGTCCGGTCACGTCCGACCGGACCCGCACCGGCTCGCCCGACACGTCGCTCCGACATGTTCTGCCCCGGCCGACGCGCGGAACGACGCGAAGGAGCCGCGCGGTGAGCACAGGAGAGCAGGATCGTCCCGCAGGCGACGGCACGGCCGGTGAGCCGCTGCCGACGCTCGACATCGACCACACCGACACCGCATACCGAACATGGCTCAAAGAGGCCGTCCGCAAGGTCCAGGCCGACAACAACCGCTCGGCCGACACCCACCTGCTGCGCTTCCCGCTTCCCGAGCACTGGGGCATCGACCTCTATCTGAAGGACGAGTCGACCCACCCCACCGGCAGCCTCAAGCACCGCCTGGCCCGCTCGCTCTTCCTCTACGGCCTGTGCAACGGCTGGATCCGGCCGGACCGCCCGGTCATCGAGGCGTCCAGCGGCTCCACGGCGGTCTCCGAGGCGTACTTCGCGAAGCTGATCGGGGTCCCCTTCATCGCGGTGATGCCGCGTACGACGAGCGCCGAAAAGTGTCGGCTGATCGAGTTCCACGGCGGCCGCTGTCACTTCGTCGACGACCCGCGCACGATGTACGAGGAGTCGGCGTCCCTCGCCGCCCGCACCGGCGGGCACTACATGGACCAGTTCACCTACGCGGAACGGGCGACGGACTGGCGCGGCAACAACAACATCGCCGAGTCCATCTACCGCCAGCTGGAGCTGGAGCGCTACCCCTGCCCCACCTGGATCGTGGCCACGGCCGGCACGGGCGGCACCTCGGCGACCCTGGCCCGCTACGTGCACTACATGCAGCACGACACCCGCATCTGCGTCGCCGACCCCGAGAACTCCTGCTTCTTCGAGGGCTGGACGACGGACAACCCCGACGCCACCAGCGACTGCGGCTCCCGCATCGAGGGCATCGGCCGCCCCCGCATGGAGCCCAGCTTCGTCCCCGGCGCCATCGACCGCATGATGAAGGTCCCCGACGCGGCGAGCGTCGCCGCCGTCCGCGCCCTGGAACGCGCCATCGGCCGCAAGGCGGGCGGCTCGACCGGCACCGGCCTCTGGAGCGCCCTCAAGATCGTCGCGGAGATGGTGGCGGAGGGCCGCAAGGGCAGCGTGGTCACCCTCCTCTGCGACCCGGGCGACCGCTACCTGGACAAGTACTACGCGGACGAGTGGCTGGAGCGCCAGGGTCTGGACATCGCCCCGTACGCGAGAACGATCGACCGGCTTCTGTCGACGGGCGAGTGGCCGACATCGGACCCCACCGGCATTTCAAGCCACTCCGGCCTGTCAAGCCCCTCCGGCGATTGAGGAGCGGGGTCCGGGGCAGAGCCCCGTGACCTCAGCTCAGGCACGGGGCGCCGAAGCCAGCCGAGCATCAAGCGCCCCGACCGCGTCACGGAAGGCCCGCCCGAGCCCCGCCCGCCCCACCTTCAGCCCCACCCGGAACAAAGCCGCCCCATCCGCCGCGAAAGTCCATTGCACCCGCGCCCCACCGGGTACCCCCACGACCCGCCACTCCTCGAGCAGAGCCCGCACCCCAGGCGCATTCGTCCGATCCACCCGGTACGCGTACACCGCACACGGCTCCGCCGCGACAACCGTCTCCAGGAACCGTGTCCCGCCCTTGAGCCGGACCTCCCGCCGCGCGCCCCCGTCGAGCACCCGCGCGGACGTCACCGCGGAGAACCATTGCGGCCACCCGGGCACATCGTCGGCGAGCGCCCGGTACACCGCCTCGGGCGAGGCCGACACCTCACGGGCGAACACGAACCGGAGCGGAGCGGTCTCGACGAAGTCGAGGCCGACGGGGCGGAGTTGGCGCGCCATGAACCTTCAGCCTCCGGACAGGAAGCCCCAACGGGCAGACGGACAAGGGCAGTCGGCCGAGCGCCGTCACCCTAGCCGCAGCCCCGTCAGATGTCTGTACCGCCCTCGCCGCCCCCGGAGGGCACCGGCTCCCCGGCCACGACGAGCCGCACATGCTCACCGATCTCGGCCCGCGCCTCCACCGGCAGCCCCGCGTCCGTCACCAGCGTGTCCACCTGGTCGAGGGAGGCGAACGAACTCAGGCCCACCGTCCCCCACTTGGTGTGGTCGGCGACGACCACCACGCGCCGCGCGGACTGCACGAGCCGCCGGTTGGTCTCCGCCTCCGCGAGGTTCGGTGTGGAAAGACCGGCCTCCGGGCTTATGCCGTGCACGCCGAGGAACAGCACGTCGAAGTGGAGCGCCGCGACGGCCTGGTCGGCGACGGGCCCGACCAGCGAGTCGGACGGCGTGCGCACCCCGCCCGTGAGGACCACGGTCGCCGCCCCCTGCCGGGTGCCGGAACTGCGCTGCGCCACATGGAACACGTCGGCGACCCGCACCGAGTTCGTCACCACCGTCAGGTCCGGCACGTCGAGCAGCTGCTGCGCGAGCGCGTACGTCGTCGTCCCCCCGGACAGGGCGATCGCGGTGCCGGGCGCTGCCAGCGACGCCGCGGCGCGCGCGATGTCCTCCTTGGCGGTCAGCTCGAGCCCGGACTTCGCCTCGAACCCCGGCTCGTGCGAGCTGGCCTCGACGACGGGGACGGCGCCGCCGTGCACCTTCTCCAGGACGCCCTGGCGGGCCAGCGCGTCGAGGTCACGGCGGACCGTCATGTCGGAGACGCCGAGCTTCCTGGTCAGTTCGTTGACCCGGACGCCGCCGCGGCGGCGGACCTCGTCGAGGATCAGGGAGCGGCGCTGCTCCGCGAGGAGGTTCTGATTCTCGCTCACGTCCCGTCGGTTCCCTTCGCCGAAATCCCGCCTCGCACGCGGGTCGCCCCACGGTGTGCCCTGCTGCGTCGCAATCCTCGCACGAGCCACCGACAGCCGTACCACCGCCGTACCACCCCTCGCGAGGGCGCCGCACACATCGGTGCCGCAACGATCGGGGAGATTCCGTGAGGGAGAAGGTGCACGCGCGCGTCGAACGGGGATCCTGCTGGTGTCGAGGAACGGGGGACCCGCATCATGGCGCGCGGAAACGACAACCACACCAACGGCAGAACCAACGGCACCGGCGGGACTGCGGCGCCCGACGAGACCGCTCTCGAACTGCTCGTCCACGGCGTGGGCGGCACCACGCCCCAGGCGATGCTCGACGACCCGCGCACGGTCCGGGTCGCGGGCGACGAGACGGCGGCGATGTTCCGCCGCGCCGAGGACGTCGACGCGGAGAGCCGCCCCGAGGACTACCGCGGCAAACCGGTGCCCGAGGCGTACGTGTGGTGCAACCTCACCTCCGGCAACGGATCACGGGCCCTGTGGCTGTTGCTGCTGCCCTTCATGGTCGTGAACCTGGCTCACTGGATGCGCCCGAACGCCCGGCGCAGGTCGCGCGCCGTGCGCCTGTACGGGCTGCTCGTGCGCCTGGCCGGACTCACCCTCACCGTGCTCTTCGTCGCCGCGGCCTGCGAGGTCGCGCTCGACCTGACGGCCTGGCAGTGCGCGGGCACGGCGGCCTGCGGCGACAAGCGCGCCTGGCTCGGTTTCCTCTCCGTGGACGCGCACGGCGACGGCGGCTGGTGGAGCCAGCCCGGCCGCCGCCTCGCCCTCGCCGCGCTCGTCCCCACCGCCCTGACGGCCCTCCTGTGGTACCTCTCGCACCGCACCTGGAGCGCCTACGAGTCCCAGCTCCCACTCCCGCACCAGCCCGAGCCCGACAACGGCGACGGCAGCACCGCCCTCGGCAAGCCCGGCTTCTGGTACGGGCGCCGCCTGGTCGCCCGGCTGCGCGCCGCGCACGCCGCCGCGGGGCTGCTGACCGTCGCCGCTGCCGTCGGCACTTCCGCCGCCCGCCACGACAGGGCGCCCGGCGGACCCGCCCTCCTCGACGTCCTCGGCTGGGTCCTCGTCGGAGGTCTGCTCGCCGGGGCGGTCGCCGTCGTCGGCGTCGTCGTCCACCGCGGCCGCAGCGAGAACACCGTGGACATCGCCCTGGACCGCGCGGTCGTCCGCGCCCTCCCGTACGCCGCCCTCGCCCTGCTCGCCCTCAGCATGGTGTACGCGGCCTGGTCGCGCCCCGAGTGGCGCTCCTCGGGCCGCCTGCCCGGCGACGCCGTCTTCGGCGGCATCGCCCTGGTCGAGGGCGCCCTGGTGGTGGCCCTCGCCGTCGTCGCGAAGGTCATCTACCGCAGGGCCCGCGACCCACGTACCGCCCTGCGGGGCCTCGGCGGCCCGGCGACCGCGATGCTCGCCTGCGCGCTCGGCGGCGTGATGACCGGCGGCATCGCGCAACGCGTCGCCGACTGGCTCGACGGCACCAGCGGCCTGATCGCCGGGCCGCCCGCCCTGCTCTCCTGGCAGGCGTCCGTCATCCCGCCGCTCCTGATCGTCCTCGCCGTGCTGTGCGCCGCGCTCGCCGTCCGCACCGCGCGCGTGAAGAAGCGCGAGAAGGCGAAGGTCGCCGAGGACTACCACCTCGACGCCCGCCCCGACGAGAGCACCGAGCCCGGTGAGGTCACCGACGCGGCCCGCACCGAGCGCATCGCGGGCACGCGCGCGCGTGCCGCCCTCACCGACAAGGCCCCCCTGATCGCCGGCGTCGTCTCGGCGGTGACGCTGCTCCTCGGCGTCCTCGCCGTCGCCGGCGCCTGGGCCACGGGCGAGGTGCCCGGAGTCGCCGCCGAAGGCTCGTACCCGATCGTCCAGGGCGCCGCCGACACCGCGCAGGCGCTCGGCTCCTGGCTCATCGGTGCCGGGTTCATACTCTTCGTCACCTGGGGCCGCCGCGCCTACAAGGACCCCTCCGCGCGCCGCACCATCGGCATCCTCTGGGACGTCGGCACCTTCTGGCCGCGCGCCGCACACCCGTTCGCACCGCCTTGTTACGCGGAGCGCGCTGTCCCCGACCTGACTTGGCGCATGGCCACCTGGACACGCACCACGGGCGGCCGTCTCATCCTGTCGGGCCACTCGCAAGGCAGCGTCCTCGCCGCGGCGGCCGCCTGGCAACTGCACCCCGCCGTGCGCAAACGCGTCGGCCTCCTCACCTACGGCTCACCGATCGAGCGGCTGTACGGGCGCTGGTTCCCGGCGCACTTCGGCCCCGCCGCCCTGGCCTCCCTGCACCGGCAGGTCGACTGCTGGCGCAACCTGCACCGCGGGACCGACCCCATCGGCGGCCCGGTCAACCTGCCCGGCAAGTGCGGTCCCGTGGTCGACCACCCGGCGCTCCTCGACCCGCTCGCCTACGGCCGCACCGAGCAGCACCCGCTGCCCGCACCGATCCTCGGCCACAGCGACTACCAGGCCGACCCGGTCTTCGCCGAGGAGCGCAAGCGGCTGCTCGCGCGCCTCACGGCGGGCGTCCCGCACCAGCGGCCCGACGCCGATACTGAGACTGAGACCGCGACCGGGGTTCAGGGCAGCTCGGGCAGGTCGTCCGGGTAGAGCAGTGTCAGGTCGTCGGTGCTCGGCGCGTCGACCTGCGCGACCCGGCCCGCGTGCCGCTCCACCATCGACTCGAACGTCTGCCGCGCGGTGCGGCCGTTGCCGAACGCCGGGCCCTTCGGGAGCGCCGTGAAGTACTTGAGCAGTGCTTCCGGCGTCCCGGCGGCGAGCCGGTACTCGTGCTCCTCGGCCTGCTGCTCCACGATGCGCAGCAGTTCCTCCGGCACGTAGTCGGAGAAGGTGATGGTCCGTGAGAAGCGGGACGCGACACCGGGGTTGACCGACAGGAACCGCTCCATCTCCGCCGTGTAGCCCGCGACGATGACGACGACGGCGTCCCGCTGGTCCTCCATGAGCTTCACGAGCGTGTCGATCGCCTCGCGGCCGAAGTCGCGCCCGGAGTCCTCGGGGAGAGGGCGTACGCCTCGTCGATGAACAGCACGCCGCCGTGCGCCCGCTGGAACGCCTCCTGGGTGCGGATCGCCGTCGACCCGATGTGCTCGCCGACCAGGTCGACACGGGACACCTCGACGAGATGGCCCTGCTCAAGGACGCCGAGCCCGGCGAGGATCTCGCCGTACAGGCGGGCCACGGTCGTCTTGCCGGTGCCGGGGGAGCCGGTGAAGACCAGGTGGCGGCGGACGGAGGCCGCCTTGAGCCCGGCCTCCTGGCGCCTGCGCCCCACCTCGATCATGTCGGTGAGCGCCCGCACCTCGCGCTTGACGTCCTCCAGGCCCACCAGCGCGTCGAGTTCGCTCAGCACGTCCTTCGACGTACGGGCCGGCTTCGGCGCCTCCTGCGCGGGCGCGGTGGGCCGCTGGTCGGGCACGGTGCCGAGCAGCCCGACCGTCTGCGTGACGGTCTGCACGGCCGACTCCGTGACCGGAGGGGGCGTCGCGGACGCGCCGGGGCGGACACCGCCGCTCTCGTCGCTGGTGCACTCCTCGACGAGCGGGCCGTCCTCGGCGAACTCGTAGCCGCCGCGCGCGCACCGCTCCGTACGGCACCTCTTCAGCGTCGTGCGGCAGCCGTCGATGATGTGGAAGCCGTAGCCGCCGCTGCCCGTGACGCGGCACCCCGTGAGGCTGCCCCGCCCGCCCGCGGAGACGTAGAAGCCCGCCTCGGCGGGGGAGGTGATCGTGCAGCGCTCGATCGTCGGGTCGGCGCCCTTGGTGACGATGACGCCGGTCTGCACCGCGTCGACCGTGCAGTTGGCGAGGGTGCCGCCGCTGCCGTGGTCGCGGAACCAGGCGCCGGTCGCGGCCTCGCGGATGCGGCAGTCGTCGAGCTGCGCGGTCGCCCCGTCGCTCACCGACACGGCCGTGTTGCGCACCTGGAAGAGGTCGCTGTCGACGACGTCGACGCGGGAGCCGCGGTCGAGCACGAACAGGGCGTCCGGCACGTCGTGCACCCGGCACGCGTCGAGCACGGCGGTCGCGCCGTCGCTCACCCACACCGCCGGGTAGTCGCCCGTACTGTCGTGGATCTCGCACTGGTTGGCGTCCACGCGCGTGCCGGGGTCCCACACCGACAGGCCGTTGCGCCCGAACTGGCGCACGGTGGAGCGGGTGAGGGTGAGCACGGAACGGGAGCGCAGGTCGATCGCGTTCTCGGGGATGTCGTGGATGCGGCAGTCGGCGAGGGTGAGGACCGCGTCGGTGTCGAGCGTGACGCCGTCGGCCGTGGTGCGGTGCACGTCGCAGTCGGTGAGGTGGGCCGCGGCCCGGCCCGTGACCTGTACGCCCGAGCCCTTGACCTCGTACACCTCGCAGCCGACGGCCTCCAGGCCGCTGTGCTCGCCGGTGGCCGAGAGTCCTGAGCCCGAGGTGTGGTGCACCCGGCAGCGCTCCAGGCGCGGGTGCGCGCCCCCGCGGACGGCGACCCCGGCCTGCCCGGCGGCGACGACCTCGCACTCCTCGAAGACGCCGCCCCCGCCGTCCAGGACGGCGATGCCGATGCCCGCGGGGTTGTCGACGGTGCAGCGCCGCACGGTCGGACGGGCGCCGCCGCGCACCTCGATCCCGGAGGCGGAGCGGGTGACCACGCGTATGTCGGTGAGTTCGGGGGCGCCTTCCTCGACGAGGAGCGCGGGCGCCGCCGCGTCCTGGCCCTCGATGTGCAGGTCCTGCACCGTCGCCGAGGCCCGTACCGTCAGCGGCACCCCGTCGGCGGGCGCGATGCGCACCGAGCCGGGGGAGCCGTCCGGACCGCGCAGCGTCACCGCGCGCTGGACGACGAGGTTCTCTCTGTACGTGCCGGGGGCGATGGTCAGTATGTCGCCGTCACCGGCCGCTTCCAGGGCGGCGGCCAGCGACGCGTACTCACCCGTGCGGCGCCGCCACCGCGATGTGCCGGTGTGCGTCACCTGGACCGTGCCCTGTGCCATGGCGCTGATCTGCCCCCACCTCGTCGTCCCGCGCGTCGTTTTCGCGCCCTGCCCGGCGCGTGTCCTGCGAAAGGTGGGTCCACCGTAGCGTGCGCGGACCTCGGGGACCGACCGGAGCCGAACCCTGTCAGCTGCCCGTGCCCGTGCGGCCCCAGTCGGGGCCCGCGATGTCCCAGGCGCGGTCCAGGCGCGCGTACCGGCGGCGGACCATGCGCCAGACGACGAGGCGGCGGGCGCCCTCCACGAGGCCGATGAGGGCGGCGGCCGTGCCGATCCCCGCGAGCACCGCGTGCGTGGCGGCCGTGGCCCGGTCGAGCGGGCGGCCCACGACGTGGCCCGTGCCGTCGATCCACAGCGGGAAGGTGTCGCCCACGTGCGGGGAGCGCAGTGCGGCGATGACGCGGTCACGGTGGTGGGAGCCGTCCGGCGCTCTCCAGGTGGCGAGGACGCGGCTGTGCGCGTCCCGCGCGGTGGAGGTCTCCGGGTCGGGGTCGAGCGGCGGCTGCGCCAGCTTCTGCACCACCGTGGCCGTGACCTCGTGGCGCTGGGCGTGCTGCTTCTGGACCGAGCGGTACAGGGCGTCGCGCGAGAGTGTCCCCGCGACGGCGCCGGTGACGGGTGCGGCCACCGCCATGAGGACCAGCGCGACCAGTGCGACCCAGGCCTCGGCCAGGTCTGTCCTGCGGCACAGCGGATTGCGGCGCCAGCGCCAGAGGCCGGTGATCGCTCGCACGGACTGCACCCCCTTCCGTACCCGTCCTGCCCCCGAACTACCAGGCTGCCATTGTCCTTCAACGAGCATGCCGGGCCTCCGGGTTCCCCCACCGGGTGACGGTTATTCGAGCACGGTGACCGGATCTCCCACCCGCACCGTGCCGAGCGTCTCGGGCACCACGTTCGTCCCGAAACACAGCTGGTCACCGAAGCGGCGGTGGCGGGCGAGGGTGCGCAGCGGCTCCTTGCCGCGCTCGGCCGTGTCCTGGTCCGTGGTGGTCACCACGCAGCGGCCGCACTTCTTGGTGATGCGGAAGGTGGCCTCGCCGACGGCGATGCGGGTCCAGTCGTCCTCGGCCCAGGGAGCCGTCCCGGCGACGACCACACTTGGCCGGAACCGGTTCATGGGCAGCGGGCCCTCGTCGGCGTGGTCGCCCTGCGCGATCAGCGAGTTGAGGGCGTCGAGGGAGGAGAGGGTGGTCACCAGCAGCGGGTAGCCGTCGGCGAAGCTGACGGTCTCGCCGGGCCGGGCGTACTGCGGATCGATCGGCCGCCTGGTCGCCGGGTCGTCCAGGTGCAGCATCCGTATGTCGCACTCCAGGTAGGCGCTCCACCACGCGTGCGCGCGCGGGTCGGCGGGCACCGCCTCGACCTTGTCCTTCCAGAGCTGGAACGGCGTCAGGGCCGCGGAGTCCGGCACTTCGACGGTGAGCGGCTCCATACCGGGCGCGGACAGCCGCACGCCGCCGGGCAGACGCTCGGCGGCGGCCAGCGCGAGCCGCGGGTACTGGCGCTGGGTGACGGCCTTCTGCTCGGCGTCGATCAGCACCCAGCGGCGGTCCCCCGCGAGCCCCCACGGTTCCACGACCGCCTCACGCGGCGCGTGCCCCCGAACCGCCTTCAGCGGGTACACATGGATCGAACTGAGCACAGGTTGCGACATGGGGCCATCCTGCCACCAGGCAGTGACAGCCCCCCGCGCAGCGAGGTTTCGGCGTCTCAGTAACCGCGGTACTGCTGGCGGTTGTTGTACGGATCCTCGTACGGGGCCGGGGCGGGCCGGGGCGCGGCCGGGCGCATCGCCTCGTAGCCGGTGCCGGGCGCGGGGCGCTGCGGCTGGGCCTGCGGACCCGGATAGCCGCGCGGTCCTGCCGCCTGCTGCGGGATGTACGCGGTCGGCGCCGAGTGCATCGCGGGCTGCATCGCCGGCTGCATCGGGGCGTGCTGCTGCTGCGGCGCGTAGCCGTACTGCGGCGACGGGGCGGACGGCAGTGCGGGCAGTGCGGCCGGCAGCGCGGGCAGATGACTACCGGTGTCGTACGCGGAGGGGACCCGGATCGGGGCGATCTGGGGGGTGCCCCGTTCTGCGACGAGGGAGTCGTAGATCGGAGTGTCCGGGAAGGACGGCGCGGAGTAGTAACCGCCGCCATAGGTGGAGCGGGGGGAGGTCATGACACATAAGTTAAGCCCACGATGTGGTCGTTGGGGAGACCGATAAGAGGGTTCTTTTGCGTGTCGGGCGTGACCGCACGTACTCAATGTGAGCGAACTTGGCAAAAACGGTCGCCACGGGACGTCAGGATCGTGTAAATGCCGCGTTCCTGACACGTTACCGACGGGTTCGACGGTGATCTTCACACGCGCTTGCGGGGTCCTTGTCCGGGTCGGGGAATAGGTTGGCGGGGGAATCCCGGGATCTCGTTTTGGGGGCAGACATGACAATGGCCAAAGGTTCGAATGTCGCCGTGCCGGCCCCGGCCGTGCGCGTCGAATTGGGATGGCGTTCCGGCCCCGGTGTCCCCGACGCCGACGCCTCGGCGCTCCTCCTCGTCGCCGGAAAGGTGCGCTCCGACGCCGACTTCGTCTTCTACAACCAGCCCGCGCACGCCTCGGGCGCGGTCCGGCACGAGGGCAAGAAGACGACGGGCGGCGCCGTCACGGACACCCTGTCCGTCGACCTCGCGCGCGTGGAGGCGGACATCGAACGGATCGTCCTCGCCGCGTCCGCGGACGGCGGCACCTTCGGCCGGGTGCCGGGCCTCTTCATCCGGATCCTCGACGCGGCCGCCGGCACCGAGCTCGCCCGCTTCGACGCCGAGGCCACGGTGGAGACCGCGTTCGTGCTCGGCGAGCTGTACCGGCGCCAGGGCGCCTGGAAGTTCCGCGCGGTCGGCCAGGGCTACGACAGCGGCCTGGAAGGGCTGGCCATGGACTACGGGATCAGCGTGGACGAGCCGCAGCACGCGGCGCCGCCCGCGCCCGCGGCCCAGCCGGCTCCGGTCGCCGCCCCCGCGCCTCCCGTCAACGCGCCGCCCGCGCCCGCGGCCCCGCCCGCCCCCGAGCCCGTACGGCTCACCAAGGTCACGCTCACCAAGGCGTCGCCCACCGTCTCCCTGGCGAGGCAGGGCGGCACCTCGGGCACGATGCGCGTCAACCTCAACTGGGAGGTGCGCAAGCAGTTCAGCGGCTGGGGGAGCAAGCGCGGCCGGGCCACCGCCCTGCACCGGGACCTCGACCTCGACCTGTGCGCCCTCTTCGAACTCGCCGACGGCCGCAAGGGGGTCGTCCAGGCCCTGGGCAACGCGTTCGGCTCGCTGCACCAGCCCCCGTACATCCACCTCGACGGCGACGACCGCAGCGGGTCCGTCGCCACCGGCGAGAACCTGAGCGTCAACCTCGACCACACGGACGCGTTCCGCCGCATCCTCATCTTCGTGACCATCTACGAGGGCGCCCGGAGCTTCGCCGACCTGCACGCGACCGTGACGCTGCACCCCCTCAACGGGGCACCCGTCGACTTTTCGCTCGACGAGTGCACCGTGCCCTCCACCGTGTGCGCCCTCGCGCTCCTCACCAACAACGGCGGCGACCTGACCGTCCAGCGCGAGGCCCGCTACCTCGTCCCCGAGCGCGGCGTCAGCCCGCAGCGCACCGTCGACCAGGTCTACGGGTGGGGCATGAACTGGACACCGGGCCGCAAGTAGCGCTGATCACTGCTCGGGCGCCGCGTCGGGGCGGGCGTACGTACGGCCCTTCCAGGCCGCGCCCCGGCCGCGATAGTGCTGCACCGCCGAGTCCACCGTCATCAGGAGGTACAGGAACGCGGTGAAGGGCAGCAGCGGGGCGAGCCACCAGGGCTGGCGGTAGTAGCGGAGCATCGGCAGGTACGTCCCCGTCATCACCGCCCATGCCGACGCCCCGAGCAGCGCGGTCGGCGCGCTGCCCGCGACCAGGCCCGTACCGAGGGCGACGGGGGGAACGAGGTAGACCAGGGCGAGGCCGAGGACCGTGCCGAGCAGGACCAGCGGGTTGTGGCGCAGTTGGGCGTACGCGCTGCGCGACACCATCCGCCACAGGTCCGCCAGGCGCGGATAGGGCCGCACGCTGTCGACGCGCTCGGCGAGACCCAGCCAGATGTGGCCGCCGGAGCGCTTCACCGCGCGCGCGAGCGACACGTCGTCGATGACCGCCTGGCGGATGGCGTCCGGGATGCGGGCCCGCTCCGCCGCCGCCGTCCGCAGCAGCACACAGCCGCCCGCGGCGGCGGCCGTGCGCGAGCCCCTCTGCGCGATGCGCCGGAACGGGTAGAGCTGCGCGAAGAAGTAGACGAACGCGGGGACCACGAGCCGCTCCCAGGCGCTCGCCACCCGCAGCCGCGCCATCTGCGACACCAGGTCGAAGCCGCCCGTGTGCGCCGCTGCCACCAGGCCGCGCAGGCTGTCCGGCTCGTGCGCGATGTCCGCGTCGGTCAGCAGCAGGAACTCCGGGCCACGCGCGCGTGCCAGGGCGATGCCGTGCCGGACCGCCCAGAGCTTGCCCGTCCAGCCCGCGGGCGGCTCGCCGGGGGAGCAGACCGTCAGCGGCAGTCCGCCGTGGCGCGCGGCGAGGACCCGTGCCACCTCGTCCGTACCGTCGCTGCTGCCGTCGTCGACGAGGAAGATCTCGGCCCGCCCGGGATAGTCCTGCGCGAGCAGCGAGGGCAGGCTGTCCGGCAGGACCTCCGCCTCGTCGCGGGCCGGGACGACGACGCACACGTCCGGCCAGTGCGCGGGGTCCTGGGCGGGCGGGAGGCGCAGGTCGGTCCGCCAGAAGAAGCCCTGGCAGAGCAGCAGCCACAGCCATGCGGCGAGCGAGGCCGCGGTGATCCAGACAACGACGTCCATCCGTCGCAGTCTGCCCCACCCACGGCGTCCTGTCGGACCCATCGTCTATGGTTTCCGGGTGAAGATCGCGCTCATGGACTCGGGAATCGGCCTGCTCGCCGCGGCCGTGGCGGTACGGAACCTGCGGCCCGACGCCGATCTCGTGCTCTCCTCCGACCCCGACAGCATGCCGTGGGGTCCGCGCACCCCCGAGGACGTCACGCGGCGCGCGCTCGCCGCCTGCGAGGCCGCCGCCGCGCACCGGCCCGACGCGCTGATCATCGCCTGCAACACGGCGAGCGTGCACGCCCTGCCCGCCGTCCGCGCCGCGCTCGAACCGGCGATCCCCGTCATCGGCACCGTCCCCGCGATCAAGCCCGCGGCGACCGGCGGCGGCCCGATCGCCATCTGGGCGACGCCCGCCACCACCGGCAGCCCCTACCAGCGCGGCCTCATCCGCGACTTCGCGGCCGGTGTCGAGGTCACCGAGGTGCCCTGCCCCGGGCTCGCCGACGCGGTCCAGTGGGCCGACGAGGACGGCATCGACCGTGCCGTCGCGGCCGCCGCCGCGCTCACCCCGCCCGACGTCAAGGCCGTCGTCCTCGGCTGCACCCACTACGAACTGGTCGCCGAGCGCATCCGCGCCGCCGTGCAGCGGCCGGGCGCCGCCCCGCTCGCCCTGTTCGGCAGCGCCGGTGCCGTCGCCGCGCAGGCGCTGCGCCGCATCGGCGAGCGGCCCGCCGCGGACCCGGAGGCCCGCGGGTCACTCACCGTCATCCTCAGTGGCCGTACGGAGACACTCCCGGAAGCCGCCCTCACGTACGCCGAGGGGCGGTCGTTGCAGGCCGTCAGCCAGGTCGGCTGAGCGGCGCGCCCGCAACCGGAGTGCTCACGCTCCGCGATCTGGTGCCTTCGCCCCGGAACATGAGTACGCTCGTGTGCATGAGGGAAAACGCCGCCGACAAGCACCCCGGGCGACGCACTTCCGCCCACGGGAGCGAGATCTGGACCGGCCGCGCACGCAACCGCGTGCAGTGGCTCCTGGCACTGGGCGGGTTCGCCTGCCTCGCGCTCGGCATCGAGCTGGCCGTGGTCAGCTCGTGGGCCACGGGCATCCTCGCCCTGGCGATGTCGGTGGTCGGACTCATCGCCGCCGGACTGCTCATCCTCTTCGGCACCCTCGCCTTCCTCCACGTCGCCGTGAAGGTCGACAAGGACCACCTGGAGGTGCGCTGCGGCCACGTCGGGCTGCCGCGCCGCAAGATCCCGCTCGCCCATGTCGTCGACGCGGACTTCGCGCCGAGCGTCACGCCCCGGCAGTGGGGCGGCTGGGGCTACCGCTGGCGCCCCGAGATCGGCACGGCCGTCGTGGTGCGCCGTGGCGAGGGGCTCGTGCTCATCCTCGGAGACGGCCGCAAGTTCACGGTGACCGTGGACGACGCGGAGAGCGCCGTCCGCCACATCCGCACCCGCCTGACCCCGCGCCCCAAGCCGAAGGCCACGGGCCCGGCGCTCTGACCCGGGGCCCGCCCGGCCGGCATGTCCCGTTGACAGTGGAGCGCCGTACACTCCCCGGGTGACCGCCACCGCACCGCCCGTCGCCTCCTCGGACGAGCCCGCCGCACCGCCCGCTCACCCCTCCCGCCTGCGACGCCTCGTGCCCGTCGGCCTGACGGCGGCCGCCGGACTGCTGCTCTGGGCGAGCTTCCCCCCGCGCGAGCTGCCGTGGCTGGCACCCCTGTCGTTCGCCCTGTTCGGGCTCGCCGTGCACGGGCGGCGGCTGCGCGCGGGCTTCGGCCTCGGCCTCGTCTTCGGCCTGGCCTACATGGTGCCGCTCCTGTCGTGGACCGGCGTCGACGTCGGCCCGCTGCCGTGGCTGGCGCTCGCCGCAGCCGAGGCGCTGCTCGTCTCCGTCGCCGGACTCGGCGTCGCGTACGTGTCGCGGCTCCCGCTGTGGCCGCTGTGGGCGGCCGGCGTCTGGATCGCGGACGAGGCGCTGCGCGCCCGCTTCCCGTTCGGCGGCTTCCCCTGGGGCAAGGTCGCCTTCGGGCAGCCCAGCGGCGTGTTCCTGCCGCTCGCCTCGCTCGGCGGGACTCCGCTGCTCGGCTTCGCCGTGGTGCTGTGCGGCTTCGGCCTCGCCGCGCTGGCGCTCCGCGTCCTCTCCTCGCGCCGGTCCGGCACCGCGGGCAGCCTCGTACGCGACCGTGCGGCCGTCGTCGCCGCGGTGCTCACTGTCGCCCCCGTGGTCGCCGGAGCCGCGACCGCGCCCTTCGTGGCCACCGCCGCCGAGGCCGGCACCGCGCGCGTGGCGCTCATCCAGGGCAACGTGCCGCGGATGGGCCTCGACTTCAACGCCCAGCGCCGGGCCGTCCTCGACTACCACGTACGCGAGACGATGAAGCTCGCCGCGAAGATCAACTCGGGTGCGGTGACCCGGCCCGACCTGGTCCTGTGGCCGGAGAACTCCTCCGACATCGACCCGTACGTCAACCAGGACGCGTACGACGAGATCAGCAAGGCCGCGCGGGCCGTCGGCGCGCCGATCTCGGTCGGCGCCGTCGTCACCGCGAAGGACGGCACGGAGCGCAACCGGCTGATCCTGTGGGACCCCAAGACCGGGCCCGGCGCGGTCTACGACAAGCGGCACCTGCAGCCGTTCGGCGAGTACATGCCGTACCGCGGCTTCTTCCGGATCTTCAGCAAGGACGTCGACCGCGCTGGCGAGTTCGTGCCGGGCGACAAGGCCGTCGCCTTCGACATGGCGGGCACGAAGATCGGCAACGTGACCTGTTACGAGGCCGCCTTCGACGACGTCGTGCGCGACCAGGTCCGCGAGGGCGCGCAGATCCTGTCCGTGCCGAGCAACAACGCCACGTTCGAGCGCAGCCAGATGACCTACCAGCAGCTCGCCATGGACCGGGTGCGGGCCGTGGAGCACGGCCGGGCCGTGATGGTCCCGGTGACGAGCGGCATCAGCGCCGTCATCCGGCCCGACGGGTCCGTGGCCCAGCACACCGGCATGTTCGAGGCGGACACGCTGATCGCCGACGTGCCGAAGCGCACCTCGCAGACGCTCGCCACGCGCGTGGGCGCCTGGCCCGAGGCGCTCCTGGTCCTGCTCGGCGCCGGGGGCCTCGCCGGGGCCTTCGCGCGGGGCCGCAAGGAACGGCGCGTACGGGACTGAGCAGGCCCTTCGCCCGTACGGTTAGGGTCGGGGGCATGGCGACTCCAGAGTTCATCCGCACCCTTCGGGCCAGCGCAGGACACCAGCTGCTCTACCTGCCGGGCGTCACCGCCGTCGTCCTCGACGACGAGCAGCGTGTGCTCCTGCACCGCCGCAGCGACAACGGCCGGTGGGGCCTGCCGGGCGGGATCGCCGAGCCGGGCGAGCAGCCGGCGCGCGTCGCGACGCGCGAGGTGGAGGAGGAGACCGGCGTGGAGTGCGTCGCCGAGCGCGTCCTGCTCGTCCAGGCGCTCGACCCGATCACGTACGACAACGGCGACCAGTGCCAGTACATGGACATCACCTTCCTGTGCCGCGCCACGACCACCGACTGCCGGGTCAACGACGACGAGTCGCTCGAGGTCGACTGGTTCGCCCTGGACGCCCTGCCGCGCCTCAACACGTTCGAGCTGCACCGGATCAAACTGGCCACCGAGTCCGGGCCCACCTGGTTCGAGGGCATCGGGGAGAGGTGAGCCGCCGTGGCCTTGCCCGACGGCTCCGGGGTGAGGGTCGGACGGCCGCTGCCGACGGACGGCCCTGATCTGTGGCGGGTGGCCCGAGACGCGCCCGGTCTCGACGTCAACTCACCCTATTTCTACGTGCTCTGGTGCCGCGACTTCGCCGCCACCTCGGCGGTGGCGCGGACGGACGCCGGTGTCTGCGGCTACATCGCGGGGTTCGCGCGGCCCGAGGCGCCGGACACGCTCTTCCTCTGGCAGACCGCGGTGGACGCCGCTTCCCGGGGGCGCGGGCTCGCCCGCCGGATGCTGGACTTCCTCGCGGACGACCGGTTCCGCCACGTGGAGGCCACGGTCGCCCCGGGCAACCGCGCCTCCGAGCGCTGGCTGTCCGCGTTCGCCCGCGACCGTCACGCCGGGCTGGTCCGCACCCCGCTGTGGGGCCCGGAGGACTTCCCGGGCACGGGCCACGGGCCGGAGGTGCTGTTCCGCATCGGACCGCTCGGCCCGGCGGCCCGGGGTGCGCAGGGATCATGAGCGGGCGCCCGTCGAGGGTGCCCAGGGACCATGAGCGGGCGCCGAAGTATGGGTGCCGGCCACATCGGGAGGCGTCCGCTCGCTGCCTAGGGTGCGGAGCATGACCCCGAGCACCCCTCTCGCCGCCGCCCCCTTCGCCCAGGCCGCACCGCTCGACCTCGGCGGACGCACCGCGCTCGTCACCGGCGCCGCCGGCGGCATCGGCCGGGCCTGCGCCCTCCGGCTCGCCGCCGCGGGCGCCAAGGTCAGAGCGGTCGACCTGGACCGGGAAGGGCTCGACGCGCTGGCCGAGCAGACCGACGGCGTCGAACCGTACGTCCTCGACCTGACCGACCTCGACGCCGCCGAGGCCGCGGCGGCGGGTGGCGTCGACGTCCTCGTCAACAACGCGGGGCTCCAACTGGTGCGCCCCATCGAGCAGTTCCCGCCCGAGGTCTTCCACACGGTCCTGACGGTGATGCTGGAGGCCCCGTTCCGGCTGATCAGGGGCGCACTGCCGCACATGTACGAGCAGGGCTGGGGCCGCATCGTCAACGTGTCGTCGGTGCACGGCCTGCGCGCCTCCGCGTACAAATCGGCGTACGTCGCGGCGAAGCACGGCCTCGAAGGGCTCTCCAAGACGGCGGCGCTCGAAGGCGCCCCGCACGGGGTGACGTCGAACTGCGTCAATCCGGCCTACGTGCGCACCCCGCTCGTCGAGAAGCAGATCGCCGACCAGGCCGCCGCCCACGGGATCGACGAGGAGCGGGTGGTGAGCGAGGTGCTGTTGCAGGACAGCGCGCTCAAGCGGCTCATCGAACCCGAGGAGGTCGCCGAGGCGGTCGCGTACCTGTGCACACCGCAGGCGTCGTTCATGACGGGTGCGTCGCTGACCCTCGACGGAGGCTGGACCGCTCACTGAGCACGGGTGATCCTGTTGAGCATGGAGCAGCATCCACCCCACCAGGCGCGGGCCGAGCACGCCGGCACCGAGGCCCCGTTCCTGGAACTCCTCGCCAGGGGCGCCTCCGCCGACGCCTACGAACAGCCGGTGCTGCTCGCGCGCGCCGAGGGCGCCGACCCCGTGCGCACAGCCGCCCTGGAGCGTGCCAAGCGGCTCGCTCTCGGCGTGCGCGAGGAGATGGAGGGCAGGAGGCGCCGCGAGGCCGAACTGTCCGCGCTGTTCGAGACCGCCCACGACCTCGCCGGACTGCGCGACCTCGACGCGGTCCTCCAGGCCATCGTGCAGCGCGCCCGCTCGCTCCTCGGCACCGACGTGGCGTACCTGACGCTGAACGACCCGCCGCGCGGGGACACGTACATGCGCGTGACCGAGGGCTCCGTCGCCGCGCGGTTCCAGCAGCTGCGGCTCGGCATGGGGGAGGGGCTCGGCGGGCTCGTCGCGCAGACCGCACGCCCGTACGTCACCGACAACTACGGGCAGGACGTGCGCTTCCAGCACACCCGCACCATCGACGCCGGGGTCCACGACGAGGGCCTCGTCGCGATCCTCGGGGTGCCGCTGATGCTGGGCCCGCACGTCATCGGCGTGCTCTTCGCCGCCGACCGCCGCGCCCGGGTCTTCGCCCGCGAGGAGATCGCGCTGCTCGGCTCCTTCGCGGCGCTCGCCGCGGCGGCCATCGACACCGCGAACCTGCTCACCGAGACCCGCGAGGCGCTCGGCGAACTGGAGCGCGCCAACGCGATCATCCGCGACCGCAGCGGCGTCATCGAGCGCGCCTCCGACGTCCACGACCGCCTCGCCGAACTCGTGCTGCGCGGCGGCGGTGTGCACGACGTGGCCGCCGCCGTCTCCCGAGTCCTGGACGGCACGGTCGAGTTCACCGACGCGGACACCGCGCCCGGCGAGGCGGTCGAGGCGTCCCGCGCGGAGGGCCACGCGGTGCGCAGGGGCGCCGACTGGGTCGCGGCCGTCGCCGCCGGAGGCGAACTCCTCGGCGCCCTGGTCCTGCGCGGCCAGGCACGGCTCGACCCCGTCGACCAGCGGACCCTGGAGCGCGCCGCCATGGTCACGTCCCTGCTGCTCCTGGCGCGCCGCTCCGCCGCCGAGGCCGAGCAGCGCGTGCGAGGTGAGCTGCTCGACGACCTGCTCGACGCCCGCGACCACGATCCGCGCCTGCTGCGCGAGCGGGCCGCCCGGCTCCACGCCGACCTGGACACCGCGCACGTCGTGCTCGCCGCCCGTCCCGAGACGGCCGGCGCCGACGCCGAGCAGGAGGCCGCCACGCGCCGCCGCCTGTGGTCGGCCGCCAACCACCTCGCGGCGACCCGGCAGGGCCTGGCCGCGGCCCGCGACGGCGGCACGGTCCTGCTCCTGCCGCTGCGCCCGGACTCCACGGCCTCCGACATCGCCGCGCACGTCGCCAAGCGCCTTTCGGCGGCGATCCACGAACCGGTCACGGTCGGCGCCTCCGCCCCCGTCGCGGACCTCGCCGTCCGGGCCGACGCCGCCACCGGCGCCTACGCCGAGGCCCGCCGCTGCCTCGACGCGCTGCGCCTGCTCGGCCGGGCGGGCGAGGGCGCGGCGGCCGAGGACTTCGGCTTCCTCGGGCTGCTGCTCGCCGACAGCCGCGACATCGGCGGTTTCGTCGCCCGCACGATCGGCGAGGTCGTCACCTACGACGAGCGCCGGGGGACCGACCTCGTCCGCACGCTCGACGCCTACTTCGCGTCCGGCATGAGCCCGGCCCGTACGAAGGACGCGCTGCACGTCCACGTCAACACCGTCGCCCAGCGCCTGGAGCGGATCGGGCGGCTCCTCGGCGCCGACTGGCAGGCGCCCGCGCGGGCCCTGGAGATCCAGCTGGCGCTGCGCCTGCA
>NZ_JAOCNE010000013.1:19866-105292 GCF_056172735.1 Streptomyces sp. R818 | reverse complement strand
GGTACCCGTACGCCTCTCGCACGGGGCCGGGGGTCGTATCGTGCGGACCGTTCAGACGCTGTGCACGTCCGTCCGGCGGTCGGTGGCCGGCGCGTCCGGGGCGTCGTCCGCCGGCTCGATGTCGGCGAGGTCGCGGTGGCGGGTCTCCTTCGCGACACCGACGGCGATCAGGGTGACCAGCGCGGCGGCGATCACGTACAGCGCGATCGGCGTCGAGCTGTCGTAGTCCGCGAGCAGCGCCGTCGCGATGAGCGGCGCGGGCGCGCCCGCCGCCACCGAGGCGAACTGGGCGCCGATCGAGGCACCCGAGTAGCGCATCCGGGTCGCGAACATCTCGGAGAAGAAGGCGGCCTGCGGGGCGTACATCGCGCCGTGCAGGACCAGGCCGACGGTGACGGCGAGGAGCAGGCTGCCGAAGCTCCCGGTGTCGATGAGCGAGAAGAACGGGAACATCCACAGGCCGACACCCGCCGCGCCGAGGAGATACACGGGTCGCCGCCCCACCCGGTCCGAGAGCGCACCCCAGGCCGGAATCGCCGCGAAGTGCACGGCGGAGGCGATGAGCACGGCGTTCAGCGCGGTCTGCTTGGAGACCCCGGCCGATGTGGTGGCGTAGACGAGGATGAAGGCCGTGATCACGTAGTAGCTGATGTTCTCGGCCATGCGCGCGCCGATCGCCACGAGCACGTCACGCCAGTGGTGGCGCAGGACGGCGACGAGCGGCATCTTCTCCACGGTCCCCGCGTCCTGCGCCTTGCGGGCCTCGGCGCGGGCCAGCGCCTCCTTGAAGACCGGCGATTCATCGACAGAGAGACGTATCCACAATCCGACCATGACGAGGACGCCGGAGAGCAGGAACGGGATGCGCCAGCCCCAGGAGGTGAACGCGTCGTCGGAGATCAGCGCGGTCAGCGCCGAGAGCACACCGGTCGCGAGGAGCTGCCCGGCCGGGGCGCCGGTCTGCGGCCACGACGCCCAGAAGCCGCGCCGCTCGGCGTCCCCGTGCTCGGAGACGAGCAGCACCGCGCCGCCCCACTCACCGCCGAGGGCGAAGCCCTGGACCAGGCGGAGAACGGTCAGCAGGACGGGCGCCGCCGCGCCGATGCTCGCGTAGGTCGGGAGGAGGCCGATGGCGAAGGTGGCGCCGCCCATCATGAGCAGGCTCAGGACCAGGAGCTTCTTGCGGCCGAGGCGGTCGCCGTAGTGCCCGAAGACGAGCGCGCCGAGCGGGCGCGCCGCGAAACCGACGGCGTAGGTCAGGAACGAGAGCAGGGTGCCGACGAGCGGGTCGGACTCGGGGAAGAACAGCTTGTTGAAGACGAGCGCGGCGGCGGAGCCGTAGAGGAAGAAGTCGTACCACTCGATGGTGGTGCCGATGAGGCTCGCCGCGACGATGCGCTTGAGGCTGGCGGGAGTCGGTGGAGCGGTTGCGGGCGACGACATCGGCACCACTTCCTGAGGTGTGACGGGGACGTTTGTGTGTCGCCACACCGTAGGAATGCGCAGGTCAGGCGCACATGTGGCCGAGCAACATAGTTCGAGGGTCGGCTATGCGCGCAGCCACCATGCCGACGCGTGGAAGGGCGGCCCAGGGGATCGGTGACGCTCGAAACGGGTGCCGTCCGGGACGCGTAGTTCGGGGTGATTTGGCGATGCGGTGCTGACTCCCGTGCTGGTTCGGTGCTGACTAAAAGCCCACCTCATCACCTGTGCTCACCCCTCCCGTGCTGACTTGGTGCTGACTACGCTCCGTGGAACTCGGACATCTCGGGGCCGATCGGCTCAGGGCCGTTACGCGGTAGGCGATCTGACGGAGAGGCTGACCGGGCTTTGGCACTCGGTTCTGCGGGCAAGGGTGAAGTGCTGCGCCTCGGTGTGGTGGGCGTTCCTCCCAGCAGATTCTTCGTCTGCTGGTGGTAGCAGCCCAGCAGGCCTCTGACCAGCGGGAAAGTGCTGGGCGTCACTGCTGGCCGAGTTGGCCCGCGCCTGGCCCGAACCTTGAGGTGCGCTCTGTGGGGTAGAGGCGCCAGTCCTACTGCATGACCTGGCGCAGGGCCGTCAGGCCGTCCGACGCCACTCCTGCGGATGTGGTGAGCGCTCGTACGGATGGTCAGGTCGATGTCGTGGGGCCTGCTCCTGGCGTCCGCAGGGGGCGTCTCACCGGGGTCCTATACGTTTCGTCAGGGGATGCCTCGAGTCGGTGAGTCGGAGCAGCATGGCGGGGTGGCTGATCTGCTGTGGGATGACGTGAAGTGCCTCCATCACGTCCTGGCGGCCATCGCCTTCAATATCGAGCGTCTCAGCGAATTACCAGCGGCTGAGAGAACCTCTACACCTCGTCGCCGCCTTTCAGAGCTGCCTCGACGAGCGCGTGCTGCACCGGCTGCAGATTTGGCGAGCCCTGGGCGCCTGACCTCGGCATCTCCAGATCCCCGACAGAGTCAACGGACTATCGCAGGCTTTTCAACCGAGGGCAGCGGACGCGACGCATCATCCGTCGAGAAGCCTCAGGTCGGTATCTTCCTTCCGCTGATACGCAGCCTGCCGCACATTCAGCAGGCCAGGGACCTGGCTCAGAAGCGATTCGGCGCCAGCGGCTGTCCAGTCTGCCGCGCTCGCCGGTGTAGACGAGGTAGACCGCGGCCTGTGCGTTTCGAGCAGAAGGCGCAGGTGACGTTTGCTCGAGGATTTTGTGGCGGTGGGATGCACGGAGCGAACATTACCCGCACTGCAATGTTCCGCTGCGCTTCAATGAGAAGGACTTTGTGTAGTGCATTTCTCATCGGTGACCGAATGTTTTGTCTGCTTCCTCTCTTTCGCCTGCCTGCGCATATCGAGGAGCTCGAGCAACGCGCTAGGATTTCCAGCGTCAGCGGCTCTCCGCGCGATATCGTCCGCTGCCCTCTGGTCTCCTACTGCTTCCCGCATAATAGCAAGCCTGCCCAAGGCGTATGTGTCACGGTTCTCCGCCGCCGTCCTCAGCAGCAACTCGGCCCCTTTCAGATCTCCCGAGGATTCTCGCATATCCGCAATTCGCACCAGAGCACTGGTTGTTCCTGTCTCGAGGGCTAGCAGGGCTAAGCGTGCGGAGCCTTTTTTATCCCCAGCCAGTTCGCGCATTTCGGCGATTCGGGCAAGCGCAGTGTTGTCTCCGGCTCCAGCTGCCAGCGTGGCCAGCCGTTCCGCCCCCTCGCGATCGCCCATTAATTCTCTGCGGTCTGCGAGCCGTGAGGCACCGCTCGGGTTACCCGTTCTAACGGCTTGGATTGCTATCTTCTCTGCTTCTTCTGCATCTCCATTTTGTTCGCGAATTTCACAGATCCGCGCTACGGCGCTCTGGATGCCTGATCGTAAGGCCAGTTGGTATAGACGCTCCGCCCCCTCCAAGTCCCCTCTGGCTTGGCGTAGGGCTGCAAGCCGTGTTGCTGCGAAGCGATGACCCGCCTGAATGGCTTTCTGTGCAAGCTCCTCGGCCTCGGCTTGGGCTCCAGTTGCATCGCGCATCTCGGCGATACGTACAAGAGCAAACGACTGTCCGGCATCGGCAGCCCGCGAGGCGAAGCGCTCGGCCCCGTGTCGGTCGCCAGCCGCTTCTTTCTGCGCTGCGAGACGAACCAGAGCGCTCGCGTTCCCGACGCGGGCCGCTCCTTGATATAGCCGCTGTGCTCCATTCCTGGCTCCGGCGGTCTCGCGCATCACCGCGAGCCGTATGTACGCGGTGGTATCACCGGCATTGGCAGCCCACTGGCAGAGCCGCTCAGCCCCCTGATGCGCTCCTGCAAGTTCGCGCATTTCGGCTAGCCAGACAAGAGCATTGGTGAGCCCGGCCTGAGCGGCTTCTTGGGCGAACTGCTCTGCTTCTTCGCGCTTACCTGCCTTTTCACGCATCTCTGCGAGTCGAGCTAGCGCTCTCGGGTCACCGGCTGCGGCAGCCCTTCGCGCGAACCGCTCCGCTTCTTCGGGGCGGCCGATTCCTTCTCGCGCTACTGCAAGGCGCAGCATCGCTGTAATGTTGCCGTGTTCAGCCGCATGCTGAAGCAGCCGGTCCGCTTCCTCCCTCGCGCCTGTAGCTTCGCTGATCTCCGCCATTCGAACGAGTGCTTCGGAATTCCCCGAAGCTGCACCCCTGCGAGCAAGGCGTTCTGCCCAATGCAGACGATTTCGGGAGCGTGCGGAGTCGGCAAGGCTGCTGAGGTCTTCTATAGCGAGGTGGTCGTGGGCTGCCTGCCAGAAAGAGTCCGGAGGGCACACCTGAGCACGACGGCGCCGTCCCTGCTGTTCTAGATAGTCAGCCAGACGGTACGCCTCCTCCGTCGGACCCGCGGCGGTGTCCGCCTGCTGGGTTGGTCGAGGACGTATTCGGCGCAGAGGTGCAAGACGGCCGTGCACCGGGCGGGTTACGTGTATGAGGGCCAGTTCCAGCCAGTCGTCGGAAAGATCGTCGTGCTCGGCATCATCTAGGTAGCCTTCCACCGCCCGCTCCAGAAAGTTCACCGGTAGATGCTTACCGGCCCCCAGACGACGGGCGTCCATTGCGGCGTGAAGCAACGCACGTTCCGGCGCTGAAGCCGTGGCATAGCTACGCAGCAGCTCAGGCACTCCAGCGAGGAACTGCGTGAGGCGGCGATTCTCCATGTGCTGCAGGGCATAAGCGAGTTGCTGATCGCCTGCTGCCGCAAGATTCCCAGCTTCTCGGAGGGCTGTGTCGTCGAAGCTGTCTGGCAAGTCGATCAGTCGCCCCGCGAGCAGCTCACGAACCCGCGCGTAAGGATCGGGTTGCCCGGCCCGAGGAAGCTCCGTCAAGGTTTTCGCGTGCTCCGGCCACAGAGTTCCCAGAATCAATACCGGCCCCCGGTTCCTGTCGGTAAGCCTGCCATGGACCGCAGCCGATATGCGCTCGCTGGCCTCGTCGCCGGCACCGAAGTACTGATGAGCATCGTTGAGCCAAACGATGGTGTGCGGCGCAACCCGGTCAATATCGGTTAGGACGGCGTCCCTGCGAGTGGGATCGAAGGGATGCCACAGCCTCCATCCAGCGGAAGCCAGTGGTTGAACCGCTTCCCAGCACGCACGGGTCTTACCGGTCGAAGAGGCACCCACAAGCATTGCCATTCTGCTGCGTCCGTGCTGAGCCGCAGTCACCACGGTTGCGAGGACCTCGTCGTGGCCGCGGCGGACGTAGGCGGGAAGCTCGGCATACCTACCGTCTTTGCCGCCTCGCCGACTGTGTTCGGAGCTAGCCGTCGGAGGCACAGCGGCCGGGTGGACCTCCAAGTCGTACGGATCGCAGTGCCCAATCGGCTTACCTGGGACTGCGATCACGGATGCTGTCATGCCGCGGCCGTATGCCGCCTCCCAAAGCTGCAACAGTCGAGGCACGTCTAGGTGCAAGGCCCGGCCTAGCGTGCCGACGGTGTCGGCCGAGACCCCAGTGGCGTTCGCGCTGAGAGCTTGGTTAACAGTCGTTCGGCCCAACCCTGCGGCACGCGCCAGCTGTGTCTGGTTGAGCCCTCGGGCCACACGTCCGGCGTTGAGGGAGGCTCTCAACTCCGCCAGCGCAGCGCGGTCCCGAACCTCAGCCGTATCCACATCGCATCCTCTGGATCTGCCCGATCAAGTCCCACTGTCCGCCTGAGTTCATCTTCGCCCGGTGAACCACGGTGAACGGCCAATTCAGGAAAGTTGCAGGCACTACACCGGGCTGACTACGTAAGGGATAGAGCCATGTCGGACCGCACCATGATCGTTCTCTTCGCCACCGCTCACGTTTTTGTCTTTGCGATCTTCATCGCAGTGGTTGCCGGCTACCTCGCGCGTCGGGATCGAGCGTCGTATCCCGCAGCGCTAGCTCGCGCTGCGACGGCCTTCACGGCTACTTTGCTGCTGGTTACCGCATTGGTCACGACATTGGTGAGCTTGAAAGGCTGAGCCGTAACGCCTTCGCATCAGGGTGCTGTTACATGATCGTCAGATTCCCCTTGGTCGCGGACACCCGGAGACTGAGATCTGGTTGGTCCCAGAGGAAGTAGCACTAGGTGGGAAGTAAGTACACGAAGTGGTACACCTTGGAGTTCAAGCGTGACGCGATCGCGCTCGTCGATTCCTCGGGGAAGACGGTCACCGCGGTGGCCCGAGTTCTGCATGAGCTTGGAGTCCCTGCGCGGCTGGTACCGCCAGGCGAAGGCCGACCGTGGCGAGGGCCGCCCCGGGCGAGCCCGCCACGGCCGAGCGTGACGAGCTCAAGCGGCTGCGTCGCTAGAACGCCGAGCAGGCCAAGACGATGGAGATGCCGCGAAAGGCCGCGCTCTTCTTCGCGAAGGAGAGCGATCGATGAACGCGACGTACGCGTTCATCGAGGCGGAGAAGACCACCCACGGCGTCGCCTTCCGGTGCCGACTACTCAAGGTGGCACGTTCCTCCGTTTGAGCCTGTCTCGCCACGGCCTAGTCCCGCTCGGCCCGCAAGGCCGTCGACTAAGCCCTGGCCCACGAGATCACCGCGATCCACATCGCCTCCCGCCACACCTACGGGGTTCCGTGCATCCATGCAGAGCTGCGGCGTCTGGGGCGACATGTGAACCGCAAGCGGGTCGCCCGCGTGATGGGCGAGCACGGAATCCTGGGAACCCACCACCGCAGGCGTCGTTCGTCGACCCGGCCGCACAAGAAGGCGAAGCCGGCTTTCGATCTTATCGGCCGTGGCTTTCACGCTGCTGAGCGGCCCCACTTCTTCGGCTCCAGTTGGACCGGTCTAAAACGAACACCGCCTGTTCCGGCCTCCATCGGCCCCCACCTGTGACCTGCTGCAGAGCTATAAGGAGGGGCCAGCGCGAACCGAAAACGATTGCGCAGGTGGTGGCCACCTCGGGCCGAGTCTGGTGGGCCTACTGCACCGTGAAAGCCACGGCCGCGACTTCCACGCCGTGACGCCCGGCACATAACTGGTCGGCTGCGATGAGTCCCGCCGGTTTTACGAACGCAAGCGCGCCGAAGGCAAGCGTCACATCCAGGCCGTCCTCGTCCTGGCCCGTCGCCGCGTCAACGTCCTCTGGGCCCTTTTCCGCAACGGACGGACCTACGAACTCGTGCCACCCACCGCTTTCGCGGTTTGACGGACCGCATTAAAAGTCATTGCGTCGGCAAGGACGATGATGTGAGAGGGAAGAATCCGAAGCGCTGGCCGTGGGCCTCGCGGCTGAACATGTAGACCTGCGCCTCATCAAGGATGTCCGACGGCGGGTCCGTGTTTTCCACGACGATGGCCTGGCCGTGGAAGGCGTTGAGTAGATGACGGTAGAAGTGCCGGGGCACGTTCTGTCGCAGATCCGCTTCCCGTACCCCGGGTTCCCGGAAGGTGACGAGGGGGGAGTCCAGCACAATGAAGCCGGGATGGCTGCGCCGTTGCTCCAGGCAGTAGTCGGCCAGAGCTGTGGTGAAGGCGGCGTGCAGGACGGCACGCATACCCTTGCCGTGGCCGGAACGGGACCGGTCGCCCACATATAGCTCCGCCGTGTACTGGTCGTAGGTCACCTCCTCCTCCCGCCGTACCTGCCAGGAGTCCAGCGTCCGCTCGACGGTGCGATCGAAGCCGGTCAGTGTGGCGGGCGGGATGCCACGGCTGGGCTGCCCACCCGGCTGGGCCTCTCCGGAGACCAGTTGCGCTCTAACGTCTTCCAGCTCCTCAATCCGTGCATGCAGGCCGAGTTCGCTTTCCAGTCGGGAGCGGGCTGCCATCACTTCGGCCATCTCGTCCTGCAGAGGATTGAGTTCCTCGCGTTCGATGCGGGTGATCTCGGCGTCCGCCTGCTCGGCCAAGGCGGCTTGCGCGGCCTCGTCTTCGGCCACGTACTCACGCTGAGAGCGCAGGTCGTCGATGGTGAGCAGCAGGTCGGCCAGGAGCGTGCGAGTCTTGGTGCTTTCAGCGGTGACGGCCTGGTGCAGGGCGGTAGTTTCCATGGAGTCGTGACCGGCTTGCTGATGGTGGGGCTCTGCGCCGCAGAACACGCACGGGCCGCTGCGGAAGTAGCCGAGCAGGCTGCCGGCCTCGCTGACCATGCCCAGGCGGGCCAGGTCGGACTCGTATTGGGCGCGCAGCAGCTCGAACCGGCCTAGCAGGTCATCAGTCTCTGCCAGGCGCTGCGTGTAGCGGGCCAGTGCCACGGACAGGGCCGCGCGGTCGGAGGCCGCCTGCGCGTGACGGCGGGTGACGTTCCGCAGCGACTCGGCGCGATTTTCCTGATGTTCCAGCAGCCGCCGCAGCTGTTGCTGCAGCTGACTCTGGTTGGTCTCGCGTGAGGTCAGTTGGCGCTGGAGTCCGAGGATCAGGTCGTCCAGCAGGCTGATCTTGCCTTTGTGGACGCGGCGCTGTGCCTGGTTGAGGCGGCTGGGCGAGGGCTGCTCGCCCGCTCCAGTGAGCAGAAGCTTGAGGGCCGACTTGTGCGCGGTCTGGCCGCTGGCGCCCGAGGTGCGCAGGACGGGGGAGACCTTCGAGACCATGCGGGTCTCACTGATCAGGCACAGGTGCAGCAGGTCCCGGAAGCCCGCGAGTTTGGTACCACCGGAGTCGTTGGTGGCCAGCAGCGAGTCATTGAGCCCGATACGCTCCATCAGGTAGCGGGAGAGGTTCTTGGTGGTTCGGGGGCTGTGCTGGGCGGAGAGCACCAGGTCCGGCGACCGGTAGACGAGGTCACGAATATCATCCTCGAAGACGCTGACCCGCCCGGACTGAGGCGCTCGCATCAGGGTGATGACCGATGCGTCGGGCAAGGCGATGCCCAGCAGGATTTGCGAGTAGCCCTCGGCCTCGGGGATGAGGTTCAGCTTGCGGGCGCCGAGCATATAGTCGATCGACTCGGTGACGAAGGACTTGCCGGTGTCCGAGGCGCCGTAGACGATCGTCAGGCGGTGGTCGAAGTCCACGCGGGCCGTCTCGCGGCCCATGCCGGCGTAGGTCAGATGCAGCAGGCGCAGCTCAGTCATCATCGCCTCCCCAGCGCGGCATACGGCTCTCGAACGTCTCCATCCACCGCTGTGTGATGTCGTCCGTGGCGGCACGGCTGTCCGCCGGGATGTGGTGATGGGAGGCCAGCGCCCACCGCGCCCGCTCTCGCAGGGCTCCGACGTAGGGGGACTCGAGCAAGTCGAGGAAGCCCGGGCCTTCCTCGCTCGCCCGGTACGTCAGCCCGCTGTCGTCCGCCTGCACATCGGCCAGCCCCGCGCGCATCAGCACCACGAGTCCCTGCTCGAGCAGTTGACGTTTCATGGCCAGTTCGCCCGGGCCGGCCGGCAGTGACGGGTGCACACTGGGCGGTCCGTCCATTTCGCCGCTGTGCAGCATCGCGTAATCCAGATACACCAGTTGAGCCAGGTCCAGCGGCCGAGGAAAGGAGGCTGCGAGCAAGACCAGAGCGCGCACACCAACCTCCAGCGGGCTGTTGAGCGCCCTCACGTCTCCTCCTCGACCCAGGTCAGCCGGTCGTCGTTGGCGAGCTGGTGACAGATGCCCATGCGATCGATGGGCTCCACCACGTGGACCAGGACATTCGTTCCCAGCTGCATGTCGCGTGCCGCGTCCTGCACCGCGTTGAGCCGGTCGAATCCGGTGGCGAAGTCCCGCCAGGTCACGTTGACGACACCGTCGTAGACGTTTTTCTGCAGCGATTCGAAGGTGCCCTCCGGCACGCTGTCACGGGCGAACACCCGCAGTTGCTCGGCGCAGTAGAAGGCTTCCCGCTGGTGCTGCAGGTGAGGGCCCGCCTTGGAATGCGTGCGCACCTGCCCCATCGCTCCGAGGCCACAGCCCCACTTCTCCTGGTAGACGTCCAGGAGCTTTTGGATGTACCGGGTTTCCGCCGGTGTGTGTTCTGGCGGGGGCGCCTGACGGGCCTCGCGGTCCGGTAGCCGCGTACCAAACCTGCGTACGTGATATGGCGTAGTGGCGTGCTGCTCGAGGATCCGATCGAGATTGGCCGCCTCGAAGCGGGCGAAATCCGTCTCCCGGGCCAGCTCCAGCGCCGCTCCGAGCGGATCTGCGCCGTACTCCGTGGTCAGCCGGTCGGCGCCCTTGGCGACCCAGTCGAGGAAAGACTCCTTCAGCTCCGCGGGCTTGGCCAGCAGTTGCGTGAGTGAGGCGCCGATCCTGGGCGCCACGAAGACGTAACGCTCGGGCAGCGTGCGGTACTTGCCGCCAGCGACCACCGCGATGATCTTCAGTATCTCGACATAGGCAATGGCCGGGGTGAGCGCCTTCCCGTAGTGCTTGCACTGATAGCAGTGCCACCGGTCGTCCGTCCGCTGCGCCGTGAGGAACGCGGCGACATCGGCGCCGCCGTCGTGGGCGCCGCCCAGCTGCATCACGTCCACGTATTCCTCCTCCTTCAGCGCCAGCAGCCACTCGTAGATGAACTCCTCGAACTGAGTCGGCGAGTGATGCGCGAGGATCTGCTTGGGCGTCACCGCAGGGCCTGTCGCCATCATGGGGGACAGCACTGTCACTGGGACCTGCGACGGCTTCGGCACCTCGGAGAACAGCGGCTCGGCGGAGCCATCGGGTGAACTCATGCATCCCCCGTCGCATGATCATGATCGTTGCCCAGGGCACGTTCTTACCATTACCCGCCGTGCCCCGAAAGTGCACATTTCGCCATGTGGCCGGATGGCGCGTATCGGATCACGCCACACCGAAGCACATTCGGCGACCATGATCCGGACCAGGACTGCTGCACATCCAGCGGGCGCCTAACAACGCCGCAGGTCGGACGCGAGGTCAAGCGTGTCCCACGATCCAGACCAGCTCTTCCGGCCCAGGGAGCGCTTTCAGCGTTGCTTCTCCAGGGCGAGGATGGCTTTGGTGATGACCCTCATGCAGTAGGGGCTGATCGGGATCTGTGCCGCTACGGCGAGAGCGCATGTCGTCGACATGTTCCCGATGACGGACCACGTGGAGTGCGTGGCGATCCTTGAGCCGACCGTGAAGGACTCCTGACCTGCGGTTTTGCCCGTGCGCATTATGTGCGATGTGGGCGTTACGGGCGATATCTTGACGCTGAACTGACGCTCGTTCTGATGGGGTGTCAGCCCGCTGTTCGGGCAGGTCAGAGGTCGGTTCTGAGTGGTTGTGATGGTGCACTGCTGAGGAAAATAGTCGCGCACCATGCGTGGGTTCTGGCGTGGTCAGTTGTCCCGGAAGATACCAGGGGGCGCCGGGACCTGCCGCAATGGGCGGTCGCGGATCGGTGACCTGTAGAAATGGCCTTTCGGCTGTTTCACGCTCGTTCCCTCGGTAGAGGCAGTGGGGAGGGGGTGCCCCGTTCAATCGAACAGTGCTGAGAGCGCGCGGGCCAGTTCGGCAAGGTGCTCGGGGCGTGTTGCTCTGCCTTACGGTCGCAGCACGTTAATCGGACATGGCCAGGTTGCGCCCGTGCCGCAGGGACTCCGCTTTAGGCGTCTGTACCACTGGGCCCCGATGGCCCCGTCCAGGGGAGCACTACCGCTTCCGCCTCCTCGATGTGCTCGGCGGCAGACTGGGCCGGAGCGTGGTCAGCGAATTCCTCCCGGCACTCGATGGCCAGCTCGACCAGGCGTGCGGCGAGCGGCTTGGTGGCACTCCAGCCCAGCTCTGGCAAATGCTGCTCCAGCAGCTGCCGGAGCTCCTTACGCAGCCGGTTCCGTGCGGTCTCCAGGAAGCCGAGGTGCGGGAGCTGGGCCTCGTGAAAAATCTTGGTCGTTACGGCCTCGGCGGTCTCTCGCAACGGGGCCGCCGAGGTCCCGTCCCACCGCGGCTGAACAGGAATGGCTTGCTCCAACAGGAGGAGTACCCGCTGTACGGGCGTAAGCGTAGGTTTGGACGTAGCCCGGGCATGGTCGCGCTCTGCGGCCAGAATGTCGCGGGCCAGAGCCAGCAGCGCATCCGCTGTGCACTCCAAACCGGACTCACCGGACTCCCTGATCGCCTTCAGTCGGTCCTCGAACCACTGCTGTTGCAGCGGATTTGCCAACGGACGGGAGTTCAATTGGTCAGACACGGCCAACAGCAGATAGGCGGTACGGGCCCGGGGGTCGGCGTTCGCCATGACCCGGTCCAGGAAGTCCGGGGCCGTCATACGCTCCGGCGGGACAAGGCGACTGGTACCCGATTCCTGAAGCCACCGCTCGATCAAATCGTCCACATGGGCACCGGCGGGGCGCGGCCTGAAGTAGTCGGAGTCGGGGTGGTGGCGCTTCCACGCCACGTATTGGACCACGCCCAGCCACTTGGCGAGTTCGACGTGTCTGGGCTCGGCCTTCGTCGGTAGTGTCGAGTTGAGGGCCACGAGGAAGTGTCGGACCAGGCCGATGAATCGGGCATGGGTGAGCGGGTCGACGAGTGCCGCGAGGAGGTCCTCCCGAGGACCTTCGGCGCGCAGGGTGTCGATCCTGCATGTAGGGACCTTTGCAGTGAGGAATTCCCGAAACTTGCCGTCGACGAGCCACAGCACCTCGGCCGCTGCGTGGTCACGGTCCTTGCACAGGCCCCAGTGCGGTGCCTCGTCGACGCCCAGTACCTCGCGCAGATGATCGGCGTCGTAGCGGGCGAACGCCTGCTCCAGGCTCGTTAGGGCGTCTGCATGGTCGACAACGTGGTGTAGCGCGTCGCCTGGGCGCCGGGCGCGCATGATGTGCCGCAGCTCGGCCGTCGTGATGCCACGGTCGAGGAACACCAGGTGCCCGTTGCCGCCGTTGTCCACCTCCTGCAGCCTGGACTGCACCACGGTGAAAACGGTCAAGTTGCGGGCGGCGGCTTGCGGGGCGCCCGGCGTTGCTCCGCCATGCGGGTCCGCTCCCCAGGAAGGGTCAGGCGGAGGCTCAGCGACGGCCTCTGCCAAGCCCTTGGGCCTGCCGCCCGCCCTGCCACCGACGGGTTGGGTCCAGCGTCGCCACTCCTGCGGCTCTGTTCCGCCCATGGAGATGGCCGCGCGCGGGTCGATTCTCTTCAGTACATGGCGATAGGACCACAGGGCGATCAGGGCCCGTTGCTCCTCGGTGGCGTAGTCCTCCACGTCCGGGTCGCTCAGGAGGTCGGGGTCCAGAGCCTCGATGTCCGCAAGGAGTTGGTCGCGAGCCTTGAGCAGGGCGGGGCAGTACCGGACCGCATCCGCTCGTGAGGCGGCGACGACTTGCGCGGCCACACCGTGCCGCAGCCCGGTGAAGGCCCAGTGCCTGAACATTCGTGCGGCCCTGGCCGTAAGGTCGTCGCAGTTCGCACCGGACGTCCGGACCGCGGGTCCCGGCGCACCAACATGAGGGGAGCCGAGGTCGGCCTTGCCTTCGTCCGCGGCCCGCTCATACAGCACGGGTCTCAGCACGCCGTCTGCCAGCGCGTCCCGGGCGGTGTAGACGTCAACGGGGTTGCCGAACAGATGTTGGACGGTAGCCTGCGACCTTCTCGGCACGGGGGCGTCCGCGAAACCGAGATAGGCCGCGTTGGGCAGGATCGCGCGCAGGCGGACGTGGTGAACGGTGAGGTTGTGCGGCTCGTCCAGGATTACCAGGATGTTGCTCCGGGTGTTTACGGCGGCGGGCGGCGGATCCTCGGGGTCTGTGTGCGGCTGCTCGGTCATCCGTACCGCGACGAGCCTCTGGAGGGTGAGCACGACCACGTCCGGCACATCGAGGGCGAGGGCTTGGGCGGCCCAGTACGCCGAGGGCGGGTTGACCACGCCCTCACCGCCTCGCGCGAGTTCGTCGGCGATGCTGTGCTCCCGCTCCCGGTGTTGGGCAACCACAACGATCTTGTGACCGGCGAGCCGCGGATGCGCCCGCAGTCGACGCACCAGGAAGCTCATGGTCCGTTCCGACCCCGAGTCAGCGAAGTGCCGGACTAATCCGCCGCGCCAGGCAGGGGTGTTGGCCGATCGGCCGTTCATCCGGTCGACGAGCAAGTCGGTGACCCGGTGAACCGCGCGGTACTGCGGATAGCGCGCGACCGTCTTGACCACCGTCCCTTGCTGTCCGTAGCCCGGCGGCGGCCACTCCCTCTCCTGTACGAAGTTTCGTACCAGATCGAGCAGATGGGACGGTCGGAGAACGCCAGCGGTCAGGGCCTCCCACGGGCGCAGCGGACGCTTGACCGGGCATCCGAGTTCGGCGCGCACCTGCTCCTCGGTCGCCGGCGCCACGGTGTGCCAGCGATCGAACTCCCACGCCGCAGAGGTGATGGTGCCCAGCCGGGCATCTGACTCGTCCATGACCACCAGAAGCTGGGCATACCGGGCCAGTTCGGGCCACGCCGGTGCGGAGTCGCCACTGGTCCCAGCGAGGTTCCGGATCTGGTGGACGAGGTAGTCGATGACACCCCGCGCGTCCGGCTCCTGCGCGATGACGACCCAGGGCAGTCCGTTCACCCGAAGCAGCACGTCTGGCGCAACCGCATCGCCGACGCGGCGCCGGGCCACAAGCCGGAAGTCATTGGTGCCAGGCGCGAGTCCTTCCCAGTCGACCAGCCGTACCAGCGCGGGCAGCCCCTCGTGCCAGTCGGGCAGCTTCTGGGCGGGCATTCCCTCACGAAGCAGCTCGGACAGCCGGCCGTTGGCGGCCGCAGTGAGCGACGGAGGTCCGGCAGCGCGCAGTACCTCCGCCCACACGGCCTCGCCCTGAGCCGCGGTCAGCCAGCAGGTGCCGTCCGCCTCCTGGTTGAGACGTTCGACCGCCGCCAGCAGGCACTCCCGGCACGGTCCGAACTCTCCGTCTCCGCCGGTACGTTCATGCCGAGCCCAGCCCATGGCGGTGAGCAGCCCGACCAGCGGCTGACTGCCGCGCGCTCTGTTCGGTCGTGCCAACCTCCGCCCCCAACGACTCGGCCCTGTCCCCGTGCGTACCGCGAGGAGGGGAACAGCGGAACATTATCCAATCAGGTCGGCTCACGCCGATCCGCAAGCATCACCCGTGCTGCGGGGCCGGCTGCAGGTTCTCCAGGACGTCACGTCGCACCATCCGCAGCTTCGCCAACTCACCCCGCAGCGCCGCAGCGCGCCGCTCGAATGCCGCATGGACGGCTACGACCCGGGCCTGTTCACTCAGAGACGGCAGTGGAATCGGGCACTCCATCACCGTGGCAGAGCTGATCTTCCACAGGCCCGTGGAAGTCTGAGCACGGGCGTGCATCCACCGACGCACTGGCTCCGAGCGCAGTACGACCTCCAAGTACCCAGGCAGGCACGTCCGCGTATCGGGCCGGAGCCGCACCATCTCGTGCGGGTAGACGCAGGGGGCTCCGATATCGCGATATCGCCCGGCCCCACCCACCAGCTCGCTGCCACCGGCCAGGCTGAGAAGCACGTCCCCGTCCGTGAGCTGGAACCGTCGCACTCCGGCGTCGTCCGGTACGTGCTTCAACGGGTGCGGAACGAAACCCTCAGAGGTGAGGCACCCCATCCCGAGCGCGAACAGTCCCGTCCTCTGCGGAACCGGTGGGCCGCTGTAGCCGCGGCTCGGCACCTGCTCAAGCACGCGGCTCAACGGGACGGTCGGACAGATGGAGTCGAGCACCGCGCCGCTCACGATCCGATCCGTCAGTAGCTCGGCGAGTTCTCGCTCGGCGTCCTCGCTCTCGTGCTTCGCGTCCTCGAGCGAGACCGCGTAGTGCTCCGCCCAGGTCCGGAACGTGGCGATCAGTTCCGCCCGTCCTGCCGCGACTGCCGCGTCCAGCCGTTCGGCCAGGTCCCCGCCCAGTACCTTGAGTACCACTTCGTCTGCCGTGCCCCCGGCGAGGGCCAGATCGGCCGCCGTGCGCAGGTCGGCCAGGAACCTCTTGCCCAGATCCCTACGACGCCTTGCCGCTGCGATGCGTTCCTTCCGCGGGTGTGCTTCGGCACGGGCCCCCGTGGCACCATCGGTCGCGCCCTGGGCCGCCTCGTTCGCCGCCGCAAGGGCCGTGTCCGCCGCGTCGACCTCCGTCAGGAAGGCTGGGATGAGGTGCCGCACAAGGGGATGGTCGAGCGCCTGTCGGCGTTCCGTAACCGTGGCTCCAGTAGCCCTGCCGCTCGCGACACCCCCTGCCGCTTCCGGTTCGGCAACCGCTTCGAAGGAGGCGACCCAGCCCTCAAGGACGCGCTCAGCACCGCCCGCCGCGAGCGCCTTCAGGTCGTATCGATGGGTCATCCACCAGTCTGCGACGATGCCGCTCGCGGTGTGGTTGTCAAGGACCCCGATCGCACCCACCGCGGCGGTGAACTGGGCGGCAAGAGCGACACGAAGCCTCATGAGGTCGCGCTCGGCCGGCACTTCGACGAGCGTGGGAACGCACTGCTGCCACCAGCGACGGTATGCGTCACGCAGCGCCTGCTCGCGCGCCGCCGTCAGCTCCGGGATACGCACGGCCGTGGCCTCCGCCCCCTCCGGGAGGAAGTCGTAGGAGGCGGAGTCGTCCTCGCGCTCGACGAAGAGCGTGCCGAGGTCCTCGATGCCATACCGGCGGAAGCGATCGGCCGCCGCCGAAACCTCGGACATCGGTACCCCGCCGTACACATGCGCTCGAACGTTTTGCCGTCTGGCGGGCGGTGAACCATCCACCCAGCGGCTGATGTTCAGGTTGGCATCAGCGGCAAGGAGTTCGTCAACGCTTACCATGCGCGCATAGCCGGGCTGCTCGTGCAGGCGGAGGAAGGTGCTCACGATCCGCTCGGCATGCTCCGGGCTGAGTGTGTTTCGGGTGCGGCCCGCCAGATAGTCGTGGCTCGCGTCGACGAACAGCACCTTGCCCGCTCGATTCGGGCTCTTGTCTCCCGGCCTCCGCAGGACCATCACACAGGTGGGGATGCCGGTGCCCGGGAAGAGGTGGGGGCCGAGGCCGATCACGGCCTCGATGACGTCGTCGCGCAGCAGGCTTTCCCGGATTTGGCGGTCACCGCCGGCGCGGAAGAGTACGCCGTGCGGCATGACTGTGGCCGCCGTGCCGCCTTTCTCAAGGATTGAGACCATGTGCTGAGCGAACATCAGATCAGCCCGGCTACCCCGCGCCCAGCCCCACCGCATCCGCTCGCCGTGTTCCGTATCCGCCTTGACGACCAGCTCCGGGTCGTACTTCAAGGCCATGGGCGGGTTGGAGAGCACCTTGGTGAACTTCCTCAGCCGGCCGTCCTCGTCGAGGTGCTGTGGGTCGGTCAGAGTGTCGCCGTGCTTCAGGTCGAATTCCCGGATGCCGTGCAGCAGCATGTTCATGGTGGCGATGCACCAGGACGAGGCGTTCGCGTCCTGGCCGCAGAGCGTGAGCTGGCGGGGGTCGCCACCGTGTTCGCCGACGTACTCATGGGCCGCGATCAGCATGTCGCCGGTGCCCACGCAGGGGTCGTAGACGGCGTCACCTGGGTGCGGGTCGATGAGCCGGACCAGCATCCGCACCACGTCACGCGGCGTGTGGAACTCTCCGCCGCGCCGACCTGCGGAGTCGGCGAACGAGTCGAGGAGATACCCGTACGCGACTCCGAGCATGTCCGGGAACGCAACATCTTCGTTCCGCAGCCCGTGTAGTGAGAAGTGACGAACCAGGGAGCGCAGTTCAGCGTCGCGGATCCTGCCGAAATCGACATGGGCACCGATTCCGGTGAGGACGTCGTTCGCCTCCGTGAGTGCTACGCCCGCCTGGTTGAGGGCTTCGCCGACATCTCTGGTCAGCTGGGAGAGGCCGGGTGCCGGGTCATCGGGACGGTGCGGATCGTGATGTGGACCGGCCCACCAGCGGGCACGAGGCGGCACGTAGAGGTCACGGTAGGAGTCCGGATCGTCGGCCCGTGTCAGGGCCTTGGCCGGGTCGCCGGTGCGGGCCAGGGCCTCGTCGTGGACGGTGTGCCACTGCGGCTGGAATTCATCCGAGCTGTGCTTGAGGAAGAGCATCCACAGCAGGTGGCCCTGGTACTCCGAAGCGTCCATGGTGCCGCGCAGGATGTCGGCAGCGGCGAACAGATGCCGCTCTAGCTGGGGCAGGGTGATTCTGGCCACGCGACGCTTCCTCCGGTCCGTCACTGCTTGGTCCTGTTGCCGACCCCGAGTGCTGCCAACAACCGCCAGATGTCGGACGACGGGTCTCGCTTGAGCGGGTCACAGGTGTCGGCGTGGCCGGACATCTGCGCGTACTCCGCCGCACTCAGCGCGGCCGCCTTCTGTCCCCTGTCCGCCTGTTCCAGCTCTCTGGCTCGGTCGGCCTGCTTGGCCGAGCAGCCGCCGTGCGGGTGCGGGCAGGAGTCGACCAGCTTGCGCGCGTGGCGGACAGCGGCTGCCGGTCGTGATGCTGCCATCAAGGATTGCCCCCGCGTGCCGTCGAGTCCTTTGCCCCGCTTGCCGGATGCCTTGTCGTAGTTCCCGAAGCCCTGGGCGTCGGGGTGCCGGCGCAGCTGGTCCTTGACCCTGGCGTCGCGGCCGCCTTCTCGACTGCTCCATGGCTGGAAGTGGAGCAGCAGCCACAGCTCGAAGGACGGGTCGGACAACGCTACCTGAACCCCGTTCTCGCGCGCGAGCTTGAAAGCATCGCGGATGTCGGCGTCACGACTGTCCGCCGCATCCCGGTCGAAGAGGGCCCACATCTCTTCGCCGGGTCCGGCCTTGGCCAGTACCTGTTCCACGACCTTGGAGGGGCGCAGCCCATTGGGGTGGCTCGGGTGACAATACTCCAGGGAGAACGGCGGTATGCCTCTCTCCGCGTCGCCTTCGCCGAAGGTCTTGTTGAGCAGGTCGAGATAGGCGGACTCCGTCTTGCTGCCCTCGGTGGCGACGTAGATGACGCGTTGCGACTTGTCGCCGTACGACCCGACGGATCTGCGGAGTGCAGGCGAGGGGGCGTCCGCGTCGCGACGGCGTGCACGCCTGGTGCCGCGTTGCTGCTGCTTGCTCACGCGGTGGCCCTCTCCTCCCCTTCCGGTGGTGCCAGTTTTCTAGCCAACTCACCTGCGCCGACTCGGGGGACACCGCCGTAGTGACCGTGCAGATAGCGCCGTTCGAGGTTGTCGTCCTTACGGACCTTGGCGGCGACCAGCGGATACAGGGTGCTCTGTCCAGTGCTCTGCTTGGCCGTGATCCAGACCTGGTCCCGATCGAGCGGGCGCTCCGCGATGGAGGGGCCCAATAGAGTGGCGTCGTGGGTGGTGAAGATCAGCTGGGCGGTCCGCGGATTGGCGTCCGGGTCCTGGAAGAGGCGGATCACTTCGGCCGCAAGGCGGGGGTGCAGGCTGGAGTCGAGCTCGTCGGCGAGCAGGATGCCGCCGCGGTCCAAGGCATGCAGCAGGGGGCCTAGGAAGGCGAACCACGCCTGCGTGCCCAGTGACTCCTCCCGCCAGAAGTCCAGGGGCCGGTCCTCGCTCTCGGGCGTGCGGTGCAGCAGTTGCACCTCGCCAGTGTCGGGATCGGTGGTCAGTCCGGTGATGCCGAGGTCCGCACCGGCGAGCAACTGGATCAACCGCTCGCGGAATTCGGCACCGGCGTTCTCGACGGTGAGACGTTCCCTGGTCCATTCAGTACGGTTCCGGACGTCGTGCTGAGAGGTCACCAGCCAAAGGTTGTTGAGGAACCAGCGGTGCACAGCGGCCAGCTTGGTGTGATTCAAGGTCGCACCTACGGTGAGAAACAGGGCGTTTGGCCTGGTCAGAGCCTTGATCTCGTCCTTACGTCCACCCAGCCCGGAACCAGGGAACCGGAACTCTCCCCCTTCGTCCTCCGGCCGGTCGGCTTCCCGGTCGAACCAGACCTGACGATGCGATCCGTTGGGGTAGGCATGCAGCCATTCGGCCTCGACGCGCTCGTCGGAGAGCTCGAAGCCATAGGTGTAGCGAGTCTTCTGGTCAGGCCGACCGAGTAACAGGTCGACCTCGAAGAAGCTGGTCTCCTCGCGTGCTGCGGGGTCCAGTGTGAACGGTTCACGGGGTACGGTCTCGGGGTGCTTGCCCCAGTCGGCGAAGGATTCCAGCACGGCATTGCGCATGAAGCGGAGCGCTGCCAGGGCATTGGATTTACCGGAGGCATTGGCACCGAAGATGCCGATGGCCGGGAGCACCGAGACGGCCTTGCCCGCGACGCGTACATGGGCGTCGCGGCCGGACCCGTCGTTGAACTCACTGGCCACCAATGACAGCTCTTGTTCGTCCCGGATCGACCGGTGATTGGCCACTCGGAAGCTGAGCAGCACGTGGAACCTCCCTATGAGGCGGGTCCCTAAGCGCCGTCCTTCACGCTCTAGCGCGGACTACCCGCATGAAACCCGTAAACAGAGTACGCCGTAGCCTGCGGATAGTGCCAGCGATGGCTCAATGATCGGCTGATGGCCGCTGCGCGCCGGTTCGTCGCGGATGCGGTGATGCGCACGCCGGCGCCCTCTTCAGACCTTTGGTGCAACGCCCAACTCGGCGGTGAAAGATCGGTCGGAGATCATCCCCCGTTTGGGGGGGCCACTCGTTCCTCAGAGACGCTTACAGACCCCGTTACGGATCACCCCGCGTCGGCGGGGACCACGTCCGGGGACGGCCCGTCCTTATCGCTCACGGTGTGCTTTCCGCCGGTGCAGGGGTGATCCGCCCCGACGACGGGCGCTGGCTGACGGCGGTAGTCCCTGCCGATGCTGGGGGCGTCCGCACAAGGAACTGGCCGAAGCGATGCCACGTCCAGGCTGGACTGCGTGATGCGGTACATCCCGGAGAATGGTCTACGCCAAGCGTGGGGAGTACCGGGAGCTGGGCAAGCGCATCGAGCACGCGTAGGTCGCTGTAACTGGCTCTAACAAAAGCTGTTGATCATGAGTCTGTCGGCGGTTCTGTCCGTAGGTCTGGGTATGGGAAAGCGTGAGTCGCGGCCATGGATCGTCTCCGATGAACTGTGGGCGTTGATCGAGCCGTTGTTGCCCGTGCCGGGTCCGAAGCTGGTCGAGGGCAGACCGCGGGTGCCGGACCGGCAGGCGTTGTGCGGCATCCTGTTCGTCCTGCACACCGGCATCCAGTGGGAGTACCTGCCCCAGGAGCTGGGCTTCGGCTCGGGCATAACGTGCTGGCGGCGCCTGGCGGCCTGGAACGAGGCCGGCGTATGGAACCAGCTGCACGTGCTGCTGCTGAACAAGCTGCGCTCGAAGAACCAGCTGGACTGGGAGCGGGCGGTGATCGATTCCTCGCATGTGCGGGCTGCCCGCCGGGGCCCAAAAGCGGGCCCAGCCCGGTCGACCGCGCCCGGCCGGGCAGCAAGCACCACCTCGTCGTCGATGGCCAGGGCATCCCGCTCGCGGTGTCACTGACCGGCGGCAACCGCAGGCGACGTCACCCAGCTGCTGCCCCTGCTCGACAAGATGCCGCCGGTTGCGGGCCGGGTCGGCAGACCGCGTCGGCGCCCAAAAGCGCTGCTGGCCGACCGCGGCTATGACCATGACATCTACCGGCGCCAACTCTGGCAGCGCGGCATCCGGCCCGTGATCGCAAGACGGGGCGAGCCGCACGGCACCGGCCTGGGCGTCTTCCGCTACGTCGTTGAGCGCACCATCGCCTGGCTCCACGGCTTCCGACGCCTGCGCATCCGCTGGGAGAGACGCGACGACATCCATGAAGCGTTCCTCGGTCTCGCCGTCTGCGTGATCACCCACCGTCACGTGCAACGGCTTTGTTAGGGGTTGTTACTGACTTTGTGGGCGTGATGTCGGAGGGGCTGACAGGTGGTGTCGGTCGCGGTACGCCGGAACCATGAGGTATCCGCAAGGCGGCGGCCTGACGGCCGAACGGCGGTCTTTTCGCGAGGGGATTCGCCTGCAAGCGGCCGACATGTTCGCCGCGGGTGACGACAACTCGGTGGTGGCGAAGCGCCTTCGGGTCAGTGCGCGTTCGGTGCAACGCTGGCGCAGTGCCTGGCAGGACGGTGGGGACGACGTCCTGCGGTCGAAGGGCTCAGCGGCCCGGTCCAAGCTCAGCGAGAAGCTGTTCGCGGCGCTGGAGGACGAACTCGCCAAGGGACCGGTCGCGCACGGCTGGCCGGACCAGACCTGGACCCTGGAGCGGATCAAGGTGCTGATCGGGCGCCGGTTCCACAAGACCATCACCCTGTCGACCATCGCGCAGATGCTGCGGCGCCACGGCTGGAGCCACCAGGTCCCGGTGAAGCGGGCCCTGGAGCGTGACGAGGAGAAGGTGACCGGCTGGGTGAAGGACACGTGGCCGCAGGTGGAAGCACCGCGGCGGCGCTCGGTGCCTTCATCGTCTTTGAAGACGAGGCGGGGTTCTCGATGACGCCGCCTACCTCGCGCACTTGGTCCAGGCGGGGGCACACGCCCGTGGTCCGGGTGCGGGGCCGCTCCCAGCGCCGCTTCTCTATCGCCGCCCTGGCCTGCTACAAGACCGGTGAACGGACTCGTCTGATCTTCCGCCCCAAACAACATGTCGATCACAAGCGTGGTGGCCGGCGCAGCTTCACCTGGACCGATTACCGCGACCTGTTGGCCGCCACCCACCAGCAGCTCGGCGCCCCACTGGTACTCGTCTGGGACAACCTCAACGTGCATCGGGACGCCCGCCTGCGGGCCTTTATCGACGCCCAGGACTGGATTACCTCCTTCCAGCTGCCCTCGTATGCGCCCGACCTGAATCCTGTGGAAAGCATCTGGTTACTGGTCCGGCGCTCGGCGCAGTGCAACACCGCGTTCACTAACCCGGACCACCTGATCCGGACCCTGCGGCGCAGCCTCCGTGAGATTCAGTACCGCCCCGACCTCATCGACGGCTGCCTCGCCGCAACCGGACTCACCCTCACGACATCACGCCCACAGCCTGAGTAGTGCCGTCTGTAGTGCTTCGGCCGCCAGATCAGCCGGGCTGGTTCGCCGGGCTTGTAGCAGCACATCGCGGCGATCGACAGGCGTCGCCAGGAGCGGCCGCGGACCCGGATGACCGGTGTGTGGCCCCGGCGGCCCCAAATGCGGGCGCGGGGCGGCGTCATCGAGAAACCCACTCGGCTCTGCGGGCAAGGGCGCGGTCGGCATGGAGGCCCCGGCCCTGGAGATCGATCACCACTGGTGGTGCAGAAGACTCGCGTAGAGCGTGAGGCCGGGGCCGAAGGCCATGGCGATGACCGGGCCGCGCCGCTGCTGAAGACCGCGAAGGCGCTCGAGGACCAGGAGGACTGTGGCGGACGAGCAGTTGCCGTACGTGTCGAGCACGTCGTACGACGACTGGAGCGCCACTGTGGGCAGAGACAGGTGCTCCGCCACCACATCCACGATGGCCCGGCCTCCCGGGTGCACCGCCCAGCCGGTGATGTCCTCGGTCCGCAGGCCGTGCGGGGCAAGCAACTGCTCGCTGATCACCGAGCCGACGCGCTCGGCCAGGGACGCGGGCACCTTGGAGGACAGGCTCAGCTTGAACCCGTGGTCGGTGATGTCCCACGTCATCTGGTCGGCGGTGCTGTGATCGGCGGCAGCGGCCATGTCCATGACCGCGTATCCGGCCGCGGGGCCCGGCTCGACGACCAGCGCGGCGGCGGCGTCGGCGAACAGGGCGTGCGCCACCACCTGCCGCAGATCCGTGGTGGCGGGCTGGACGTGCAGCGAGCACAGTTCCAGGCACAGCAGTACGGCCGGACGGCCACGAGCCGCGGTGAAGTCCGACACCGCGCCCAGTCCGGGCAGGGCCGCGTAGCAGCCCATATGACCGATCAGCAGCCGTTCCACCGTGTCGTTCATGCCGAGCTGTTCGGCGATCTTCAGGTCGAGGCCCGGGGTGGCGTACCCGGTGCAGGAGGCGACGGCGAGCAGCCCCACGTTCCGCGGTCCGAGACCCGCCGACTCCAGCGCCCCGGCCACCGCCTCTTTCCCGAGCGGCACCGCATCAGCGATGTAGCGCTCCATCCGCCGTTCGGTCCCCCAGGCCGGGATGTCGCTTTCGATGCGGGGATCGATCAGCAGGTGGCGCTTGCTGATGGCGGAATGGGCGAATATTCGTCCGGCGTCGGGAGCGTTCTCGAAATGCTTCTCGTAGAAGTTGCTCCAGAGGTCCTGCTGGCTGATTCCGTCACCCGGCACGGCGTGCGCGCTGCCGGTTATCACAGGACGAGAAAGCATGCGCCTGCCGCCCTATTGGAGATGTGTTCGTTTCTGGAGATCCAGGTGTGTCCCGCGACCCGAATTGCTGGAAGGGAACGGGATGCCCGTGCGGTACCGGGTCGCGGGAGCGCCTGTGCAAGGGCGTCAGCCGAGGAGCCAGCTCCCGGCCGAGCCGGGGTCGTCATTCAGGTGGAATTCGCGGATGACTGCCTTGATCTCCTCGCCGGTGACGAAGCCGTCGCCGTTGGCGTCCAGGCGGCGGAACGCGTCGGCGGCGTCGCTCCGCGAGACCCCCGCGCGGACCGTGAACAGGCGGGTGTACTCCTCAAGGGTGAGCTTTCCGTCGCCGTCGGTGTCGGCGATCTGCACGATCGCGTCGTAGAGCGCGTTGAGTGCTGTCTTGAAGGCCGGGTTCGCTGCCAGGCTCGGGACCATGGCCTTGTACTCGGCCAGGGTGATACGGCCGTCATTGTCGGTGTCGGCCTCGGCGAGGAGCTCCCACAGGTCCGCGTTGGCCTGCGTCAGCGCCTTCACCGCCGGTGATCCGGGCGGCTGGCCGAATTCGTCGGCGGCGCGGCGGCCGGCGAGGTCGATCTCGTCCCGCCCGGCGATTCCGTCGCCATCCGTGTCGAATACCTGGAAGATGCGGATCGCCTTCTGCTCTGCGAATTCCGAAAGCGGCATGCTGCCTCCTCACGGGGCGGGACTTACCGGTCTTTGGGCTGCCCCCGTGATCCTGTTCCTGTTCCCCGGAGGGCCGCCGGTCCATCACGTCGCCGATGACGATTACACACGCCCCCTGGGATGGCAAGAGGATAATTGAGACCGAATCTGAATCCGTTGAACGCTGCGATCCGCGAAGAGATTATTCCGGGTGGGCCGACCGAATGCGAAATGACCATTCCTATTCGGCCCAGACTTCCCTCCGCTCCTCATGCTCCTCTACAGTGCTGTCCTCCGGCGGACGCCAGGGCAGGCGGGGCAGGTCCGGGCCGACGGCCCACGCGGCGATCACCCGGTCGGGCCGGACGACCAGGGACAGCGCCGGGTCTGCGACAAGAACCCGCAGTGCGGCGACGGGTGGTCCGGTATCGGCGACACGTACCTCGATCCATGTGCCGACCAGCGGTGTTGCAGGTCGCCCGCTTGCGTTCAGCCCCGGCGCGCTGCCTGTCCGGAGCCGGATCAGGAGCAGGCAGTGGCGGCGGCACAGGACGGCCAGAGCGGTTTCCGGCCGACGCGCGGTCAACAGGGCGGTGCGTCCGGCCAGTACCGTATCCAGCCGTGTCAGTACATTGCCGACCGCCACCAGCGGGTTCGGAATCAGGCTGCCGACGCGTATCGCGGGCCCGCGATACGGCAGAAGCCGACGGGGAACCGGTTGCAGGGCCCCGGTCTTCAGCCGCGGCGTGGTGGTGGCGCCGATGGCGGCACGCAGCCGTGTGCTGCGGACGGCGGCGGTCAGGGCCAGGCGGCGGACGGCGGCAGCCCGGTCCTGACCGCCGGTGATCGCCCAGCCGACCAGGACGGACTTGCGCACCAGGGACTTGGCATGGGGGCGGCGCTCGACGTCGTAGGTGGCGAGCAGTTCCTCCCCGGCCCGCCCGGTCAACAGATGCGCGATCTTCCAGGCGAGGTTGTCGGCGTCGCGGAGGCCCAGGCCCAGGCCCTGGCCGCTGAACGGCGGGGCGAGGTGGGCCGCGTCGCCCAGAAGGAAGACCCGCCCGGCCCGGAACCGGGCGGCCACGGCGGCGCGGAAGGTGTAATCGGTACTGCGGATGATCTCCAGCCCCGCCAGGTCGTCCCGCCCGGTCCATGGCCGCAGCAGCACGCCGAGGGCGCGCGGGTTGGTCAGGTCGGCTTCGGCCTCGTCGTCGTGCAGCTGGAACTCCCAGCGGTAGAGCTCGCCTGTGACGTGCATGAACGTCACCGCCCGCGAAGGGTCACAGACCTGTTCGGCGCCGCCCCAGTTGTCGAGGCCCGCGGGGGCCCGGACGTCCACGACCAGCCAGCGTTCGGTGAACCGCATGTCCTCCATGGGGATCCCGGCCAGTCTCCGGATGGTGCTGTCCGCACCGTCACAGCCGAGGACCACGGACCCCGTGAAGGTGCGCGTCCGCTCGTCCGGCAGCAGATCCGCGCGCACCTGAACCCGGGAAGAGGTCCACGGCCCGGCACCGAGGCCGTGGACCTCGGTGCCGGGGAAAAAGCTGATCAGTGGGTGCTTGCGGACCCGGCGGAGGAGAAGTTCGTCGAGGTCGGGCTGATGGAACATGTTGGCCTGCGGGAAACCGTTCACGCCGGGCCGCAGGGCGCGGCGGAACTCGGCCATCACCCGATGCCGGGCGTCAAGCAGGCGCAGCCCGCTGCCCGCCCGTGACCGCGCCAGGAAAGCGTCGCCGACACCAGCCCGACACAGTGTCCGGACCACCTCGTCGTCGAGGTGGACCGCACGCGGCAACGGGCTCGACCGGCGGTGGCGTTCGAGCAGTGTGACGGGGATCGCGAAGTCCGCCAGCAGCAGGGCGACGGTCGCACCGACCGGACCCGCGCCCACCACGATGACTGGCTGAGGATGCGTCAGCCGCGCTTGCGCCTCGCTCATGAAGGCCCCCCGGAGGTGTCCGGGTCGCACACGCTAGTGACGGGCCGCGCCTTCGGCCATGGTGAAATTCGGCCGCAGTGTCACCGCTGGGACTCTAGGACGATCACCAGGCACAGGTCCCGTCCCGAGGACCACGCAGCGATCTTGCCCTTGCCCTCGACCTCATCTGACCGGTGGGAGCGCCGTGGACGGGGCAGCCTTCGCGGTCGCCCGTGCAGTGGTGATGCGCGGCGGCAGGTGCACATGCGTCGCGTCGGCGGGCCACGGCGGTGAAGATCTTCGCGCCGTCTAGCAGCACGGCCGCCCGGCCGCGCCTTCTTCGAGGCGCTGCGCACCCACCCGCAGCTGCGGTTCGTGCACTACGGCGCGAGGAGGATGCCGCCCTGGCCTGTGTGGATACGCGGATTCAACGGACGTCCGGCCGCCCGGCCTGTGTGGCCGCCGCCGGGACCGGCGGCGTGCACCTGCCTGCTCAATGGTCTGTACGACGCGCGAATCGGCGGCGCCCCCGAAATCCCCGAGAACCTCGGCGACCTGTTCCAGCTTTTCGCCCGCGCCCACGTCGATTCGGAGAGCAGGCATGCACGGGTGCTCGAAGAGACGGCGTGCGGACTCTCCCCGGAACTGGAAGAAGGCCCAATCGGCCAACCCGCTGGAACGGGCGAGATGATCGGCTGCACCAAAAGGGGAGACACGCTCGGTCGTGTGAGTGGTCGTACCACTCGATGGTGGTGCCGATGAGGCTCGCCGCGACGATGCGCTTGAGGCTGGCGGGCGTCGGCGGAGCGGATGCAGAGGCGGCCATGGGTCACCACTTCCGGGCGGGTCACGGGGACGGGGACGGGTTCGTGTCGCCACACCGTAGGAACGCGCCGATCGAGCGCACATGTGGTGGACACCCATAGTTCGGCCCGCGGGTGTGCGTGCGGCCCCCACCGGCAAGGCGGGGGCGGGGCCCCTTCGAAGATGGGCCCGGCACGAGATATCTTGATGTCGAGCAATATGCGCACGACAGCAGACCGACGATGGAAGACGTGGAGCGGAGCCCCCGGTGACTGACTCGACCATTATTTACACGCACACTGACGAGGCCCCGGCCCTCGCGACGTATTCCTTCCTGCCGGTCATCGAGGCCTACGCGTCCACCGCCGGTGTGCGCGTCGAGACCCGTGACATCTCCCTGGCCGGCCGTATCCTCGCCGTGTTCCCGGAGTACCTGGAGGAGGGCCAGCGCATCCCCGACGCCCTCGCCGAGCTGGGCGAGCTGGCGAAGACGCCGCAGGCCAACATCATCAAGCTGCCGAACATCTCGGCGTCCATCCCGCAGCTCAAGGCCGCCGTCGCCGAGCTGCAGGAGCAGGGCTACGCGCTGCCCGCGTACCCCGACGAGCCGAAGACGGACGAGGAGCGCGAGATCCGCGCCCGCTACGACAAGGTCAAGGGTTCCGCCGTGAACCCCGTCCTGCGTGAGGGCAACTCCGACCGCCGCGCCCCCGCCTCGGTCAAGAACTACGCCAAGGCCCACCCGCACCGCATGGGCGCCTGGTCCGCCGACTCCAAGACGAACGTCGCCACCATGGGCGTCAACGACTTCCGCTCGACCGAGAAGTCCACCGTCATCGCCGCCGACGACGCCCTGCGCATCGAGCTGGTCGCCGACAACGGCACCACCACCGTCCTGCGCGAGTCCGTACCCGTCCTCGCCGGTGAGGTCGTCGACGCCTCCGTGCTGCGCGTCGCCGCCCTGCGCGAGTTCCTCACCGCCCAGGTCGCCCGCGCCAAGGAAGAGGGCGTCCTCTTCTCCGCGCACCTGAAGGCCACCATGATGAAGGTCTCCGACCCGATCATCTTCGGTCACGTCGTCCGCGCCTTCTTCCCGGAGACGTTCGCCCGCTTCGGCGCCGACCTGGCCGCCGCCGGTCTCTCCCCGAACGACGGTCTCGGCGGCATCTACAAGGGCCTGGAGTCCCTGTCGAACGGCGCCGACATCAAGGCGTCCTTCGAGGCCGAGCTGGCCGCGGGCCCGGACCTGGCCATGGTCGACTCCGACCGCGGCATCACCAACCTGCACGTCCCCTCCGACGTCATCATCGACGCCTCCATGCCGGCGATGATCCGCACCTCGGGCCACATGTGGGACGCGAACGGCGCCGAGGCCGACACCCTCGCCGTCATCCCGGACTCCTCCTACGCGGGCGTCTACCAGGTCGTCATCGACGACTGCCGCGCCAACGGCGCCTTCGACCCCTCGACCATGGGCTCCGTGCCGAACGTCGGCCTCATGGCGCAGAAGGCCGAGGAGTACGGCTCGCACGACAAGACCTTCGAGATCCCGACGACCGGCACCGTCCGCCTGGTCAACAAGGCCGGCGACGTCGTCCTGGAGCAGACTGTCTCCGAGGGCGACATCTTCCGCGCCTGCCAGACCAAGGACGCCCCGATCAAGGACTGGGTCAAGCTCGCCGTCACGCGCGCCCGCGCCACCGGCGACCCGGCCGTCTTCTGGCTGGACGAGGGCCGCGCCCACGACGCCCAGCTGATCAAGAAGGTCGAGCAGTACCTCCCGGAGTTCGACACCGAGGGCCTGGACATCCGCATCCTCTCGCCCGAGGACGCCACCAAGCTCTCCGTCGAGCGCATCCGCCAGGGCCTCAACACCATCTCGGTCACCGGCAACGTGCTCCGCGACTACCTGACCGACCTCTTCCCCATCCTGGAGCTGGGCACCAGCGCCAAGATGCTCTCCGTCGTCCCGCTGATGAACGGCGGCGGCCTCTTCGAGACGGGCGCCGGCGGCTCCGCCCCGAAGCACGTCCAGCAGCTGGTCAAGGAGAACTACCTGCGCTGGGACTCCCTCGGTGAGTTCCTCGCCCTGGCCGTCTCCTTCGAGCACCTCGCCACCACCACCGGCAACAAGCACGCCAAGGTCCTCGGCGAGACCCTTGACCGCGCCACCGGCACCTTCCTCAACGAGGACAAGTCGCCGACCCGCCGCGTCGGCGGCATCGACAACCGCGGCAGCCACTTCTACCTGGCCCTGTACTGGGCCCAGGAGCTGGCGCAGCAGACCGACGACGCGGAGCTGGCCAAGGCCTTCGCCGCGCTCGCCGAGAAGCTCTCAGCGAACGAGCAGAAGATCGTCGACGAGCTGCTCGCCGTTCAGGGCAGCCCGGCCGACATCGGCGGCTACTTCCAGCCCGACCCGGCGAAGGCCGCGTCCGTGATGCGTCCCTCGCAGACGCTGAACGAGGCGCTGGCGACCCTCGCCTGAGCACCCGTTCTTTGATACGGGTTTGACCCGCACTGCCCCGCAGGCTCCGCGCCTGTGGGGCAGTGCGGCTTATCCGCTGCTGTATGACGCCGCTGACCTGGGTAGGCTGCGGCGATGAGCACTCTGGATGACGCACGTCCGGGCATGGACCCGGAGATCCGACCGCAGGACGACCTCTTCGGCCACGTGAACGGCCGCTGGCTCGCGACGGAGCCGATCCCCGACGACCGCTCCAGCTGGGGCCCCTTCGTGCAGCTCGTCGACGTCGCCGAGCAGCAGGTCAAGGAGATCATTCAGGAGACCGCGGCGGGCGGCGAGACCGGCCTCGCACCGGATGAGGCCCGCAAGATCGCCGACCTCTACGCGTCGTTCATGGACGAGGACGCCGCCGAGGCCCGCGGCCTCGACCCGGTGCGCCCGCTGCTCGCGGAGGTGGCCGGACTGGGTGACGTACGCCAGCTCGCCGCCTTCATCGGCCGCTTCGAGCGCATCGGCGGCTCCGGCCTCTTCGGCGCCTACATCGACACCGACGACCGCGACTCCGACCGCTACCTCTACAACATCCTCCAGGGCGGCCTCGGCCTGCCCGACGAGTCGTACTACCGCGACGAGAAGTTCGCCGAGACCCGCGAGAAGTACGAGGGCTACCTCACCGAGCTGCTCACGCTCGCCGAGCACGCCGACCCGGCCGCCGCCGCGCGCACCGTCCTCGCCCTGGAGACCCGGCTCGCCGCAGGCCACTGGGAGCGCGCCGAGACGCGCGACGTGCAGAAGACGTACAACCTCACGACCTTCGACGAACTCACCGCGCTCGCCCCGGAGTTCGACTGGCGCGGCTACGTCACCGGGCTCGGCGGCAACGACGACACGCTCGCCCAGTCCTGCGTCCGCCAGCCCTCCTACCTCGCCCACCTCTCCACCGTCCTCGCCGAGACGCCCATCGAGCAGTGGCGCGACTGGCTGACGGTGCGCGTGGTGCGCAACGCGGCCCCGTACCTGTCCTCCGCGTTCGTCCGCAACAACTTCGAATTCTACGGGCGCACCCTCAACGGCACCCCCGAACTGCGCGCCCGCTGGAAGCGCGCCGTCGGCTTCGTCGAGGGCGCCATGGGCGAGGCCGTCGGCAAGGAGTACGTGGCCCGGCACTTCCCGCCGCACTCCAAGGCGCTCATGGACGACCTGGTCGCCAACCTCCTCGCGGCGTACCGGCAGTCCATCGCCGCCCTGGACTGGATGACGGACGAGACGAAGGAGCGGGCGTACGAGAAGCTCGCCACGTTCCGCCCGAAGATCGGCTACCCGGACCGGTTCCGCGACTACTCGGCGCTCACCGTCGTCGCCGACGACCTGGTGGCCAACGCGCACGCCGCCGACGCCTTCGAGCACGACCGGCAGATGGCGAAGATCGGCGCGCCGGTCGACCGCGACGAGTGGTTCATGCTGCCGCAGACCGTCAACGCCTACTACAACCCGGGCACCAACGAGATCTGCTTCCCGGCCGGCATCCTGCAGAAGCCGTTCTTCTCGCCGGACGCGGACGCGGCCGAGAACTACGGCGGCATCGGCGCCGTCATCGGCCACGAGATCGGCCACGGCTTCGACGACCAGGGCGCCCAGTACGACGGCCAGGGCAACCTCAACGACTGGTGGACCGCCGACGACAAGGCCGCCTTCGAGGGCAAGTCCAAGGCGCTCATCAAGCAGTACGACGGGTTCTCGCCGCGCAACCTGCCCGGTGAGTACGTCAACGGCTCGCTGACCGTCGGGGAGAACATCGGCGACCTCGGCGGCCTCACCATCGGGCACACCGCGTATCTCATCTCGCTCGACGGGGCGGAGGTGCCGGTCGGCGAGGACGGGCTGACGGGGTCGCAGCGGCTGTTCCTGAACTGGGCGTTCTGCTGGCGCACCAAGCGGCGCAAGGAGCAGGAGCAGCAGTACCTGACGATCGATCCGCATTCGCCGCCGGAGTTCCGGGCGAACATCGTGCGGAACCTGGATGAGTTCCACTCGGCGTTCGGCACTGCCGTGGGGGACGGGTTGTGGCTTGATCCGGCTGACCGGGTGCGGATCTGGTAGTCGGTGTGAGGCGGGGCCGGGAGGTTGGTGCCTCCCGGGCCCGCCGTCACGGGGCTCCGCCCCGGACCCCGCTCCTCAATCGCCGGAGAGGCTGGATCGGAGGAACTCCAGCGTCGACGCCCACGCCTTCGCCGACGCCTCCGGGTCGTACGCCTCCGGGCGGCCGTCGTTGAAGAAGGCGTGGCCCGCCGGGTAGAGGCGCAGGTCCGCGTCGATGCCGGACTGGTCCTTGATGGTGCGGCGCAGGCCGTCGAGCGTGGGGACGGGGATCGACTCGTCCTGCTCGCCGTAGTGGCCGAGGATCTGGGCCTTGAGCTGGGAGAAGTCCGGGACCTCGCCCTGGATGACGCCGTAGAACGGGACGGCCGCGCCGACCCGCGGGTCCTTCGCCGCAAGGTCGAGGACGAAGCCGCCGCCCATGCAGAAGCCGACCGCGCCGACGGAGTCGGAGGTCACCTCGGGCAGCGAGAGCAGGTGGTCGACGGCGCCGGAGAGCAGTTCGACGCCGCGCTCGACGGGCAGGTCCTGCATCATGCGCAGTGCCTCTCCGGAGTCGTGCGCCACGTTGCCGCCGTAGAGGTCCGGCGCGAGCGCCACGAAACCCTCGCCCGCGAGGCGGTTGGTCACGTCGGCGATGTGGTCGGTCAGGCCCCACCACTCCTGGATGACGATGACGCCGGGGCCGCTGCCCGTGGGCGGCAGGGCCAGATAGCCGTGGGCGGGGGTGCCGTTGCTGTCGAACGTCACGTTCTGGTGGGCCGGACGGCCGGTGGAGCGGGGGGTGTCGGGGGTGTCCGCCACGGTCATTCCTCCTGGGCTGGGTGCGGGCTGAGTGTGATGATCGTCTTCCACGATGCCACTGCCCGCCCCGGGACGTGCGCAGGGGCCGCCGTCTCCCTGCGAACGGCGGCCCCTGCGGGTGGATGCGACGGTGGTGTCACCTGCGGACGGTCACACGTGTGCGGACACACGCGGACCGTCACATGTGGACGACCGGTGCCGCTTCCGCATCCTGCGTCACGGCCCCGCGCCGGTACAGCAGGAAGGCGATGACCGCGCCGGCGGCGAAGAAGCCCGCCGACCACCAGAACGGGGTCGTGTAGCTCTCGATCGTGGCCTGCGCCCGCGTCAGCTTGTCCGCCGGGTTGCGGCCCGAGAGGTAGCTGGTGGCGGCGCTCGCCGCGAGCGTGTTCAGCAGGGCGGTGCCGATCGAACCGCCCACCTGCTGCATGGTGTTGACGGTCGCGGAGGCGACGCCCGCGTCCTCGGCGGCGATGCCGCTGGTGGCCAGGGCCATCGCGGGCGGCATCACGGCACCCAGGCCCGCGCCGATGAGCAGCAGCTGCGGCAGTACGTGGGTGGTGAACCCGGAGTCGAGACCGATGCCGGTCAGCCACGCCATGCCGACGGCGGCGACGGCGAACCCGGCGGGGATGACGACCTTCGGGCCGATGCGCGGCACCAGGACCGTCGTGGAGATCTGCGCCATGACCATCAGGGTGGCCATCATCGGCAGGAACGCGACACCCGTCCTGGTCGGGCTGAATCCGAGGTTGAGCTGCAGGTAGTAGGTGAGGAAGAGGAAGACGCCGAACATGCCCGCGCCCGTGATCAGGACCGTGATGAACGAGGCGGCCCGGTCCCGGTCGAGCAGGACCCGCATCGGGAGCAGCGGGTGGGTCGCCTTGGTCTGCCACCAGGCGAAGGCGGCGAGCAGCACCGCGCCGGAGGCGAGGAAGCCCCAGGTCAGCGGGGAGTTCCAGTCGTGCGTCTCGGCGTTGGAGAACCCGTAGACCAGGGAGAAGAGTCCGGCGGAGACGAGGACCGTGCCGGGCAGGTCGAGCTTGGCGCCGGCGGCGTCGCGGTGGTTGCCCAGGAGCAGCCAGCCGCCGATGAACGCGGCGACGGCGAAGACGAGGTTCACGTACAGCGTCCAGCGCCAGTCGAGCGTGTCGGTCAGGACGCCGCCGAGCAGCAGCCCGACGGCGCCGCCCGCGCCCGCGATCGCGCCGTAGACGCTGAACGCCTTGGCGCGCTCCTTGGCGTCGGTGAAGGTCGTGTTGAGCAGGGACAGGGCGGCCGGGGCGAGCAGGGCGCCGAAGACGCCTTGCAGGGCGCGTGCCGTCACCAGCATGCCGAAGCTGGTGGACGCGCCGCCGAGGACGGAGGCGCCCGCGAAGCCCGCGACGCCGATCAGGAAGGCGGGCTTGCGGCCGAACAGGTCGGCTATGCGGCCGCCGAGCAGGAGCAGGGAGGCGAAGGCCAGCGCGTACGCGGTGACGATCCACTGGCGGTTGCCGTCGGTGAAGCCGAGGTCCTGCTGTGCGGAGGGGAGCGCGATGTTCACGATCGTCGCGTCGAGGACGACCATGAGCTGCGCGATGCCGATGATGCCGAGGATCCACCAGCGCCTGGCCGCGACCTTGGGGTCCGGCGGGATCGCCACGCTGGTCGTGTCGGCCACTGTCGACTGGGACATGAGAAGGCCACTCCGGGGATGAGAGTCCAGGGACGAGAGGATGCGGTAAGGAAACGAAACGGTTTCGTTCACCGCCTCGACGAGCGTACGACTTCGTAAGCGAAACGGCAACGTTTCGCTGGGCGAGTGGGACGTGACCTGCGCGACACGCACCGGAACGCCGATGCCCGGCGCTCCCCTGAGGGGAGGCCGGGCATCGGGGGGTGGTCGGGTGGAGGCGGCGGGTCAGCCCTTCTGCTGGGCGGTCTGCAAGGCGTTGATGCACGCCGAGATGGCCGTCTGCAGCTCCTCCAGGCGGCGGACCATGTCGTCCTCGTAGATGTCGTCGATCTCCTGGATGTCGTCGAAGGTCAGCTCCTCGAACGCCTTCGTCGCCTTCTGCAGGCTGCTGTAGAACTTCGCGCGCCGCTCCTGCACGCGCAGTTCGGGGTCGGCCTCGACGGTCTCCGCGATCAGCGTGCGCACCGAGTCGTACGCCTCGCGGGTCCATTCGCCCGCCTCCTCGTCCTCGTCGAGCTCGTCGATGAGGGAAAGGTGGCGCTCGGCCTCCTCGCGGAGTTCCCGCGGGGCCTCGATCTTCTGGCCCGCGGCGGTCTTGACCTGCCCCTCCTCGGCGATCTTCCGGACGTACTCGAGCCGGTCGCCGGTCTTCGATTCCTCCGCGACGGCCTTCTTCAGGTCGTCCGTGCGGACGATGTCGCGGGCCAGGTCCGAGCGGAGCAGCGGGTCCTCGTCGAGGCGGTCGAGCAGCGCCTTGCGGGCCGCTTCCGCGGTGCCCGGGTCGGCGAGGATCGCGGCCCGCAGCGCCGTCGGGTTCTCGGCGACCTCCAGGGCCTTGGTGGGCCGGATGCCCTCCGCCTCCGCGGCCTCGGTGATGGCCTGGCCGCGCACACTGGTCGCGCTGGAGCGCGAGACGTAGTACTGCAGCCACAGATCGGCGTCCGGCAACTCGATCTCGGCGCCCGGGGTCAGCGCCTCGAACTGCGGGACCACGCCGTCGTCGGCGGCCCTGTCCCACGCCTTGTAGAACCGCATGACACGCTCGGGGGAGCACTCCGCCAGCTCGGCGAACCTCCGGGCGGAGACCTTCGGCGATTCACCGGCGGGCTGTCCCCCGGGGCGCACACTCCTGGCCACCTTCAGAGCGAACGTCCACCCGCCGGTACGGGCGTACACCCCGAACTCACGGGCATCCCGAGCAATGGCCTCCGGCACCTCAGGCACGGAGTCGTCCGCGCCGGCGGGCTGCCAGAAGTTCTCGGACGCGCCGTCTTCGTCCGGGCCGGAGGGGGCGGGCGCCGGGGGCGCCCCGGTCAGTTCTGCCGACGTGGCGGAGTCGGTCCGGACCGTTGTCCCGGGGGCGTCGGCCTCGTCGCCGGGCGGAGTCCATGTGGCCGGTGTGTCCAGCGGGCCGGCCGTCTTCTCGTCCGTGCCCGCGTGCCGGGCTGCCGGTACGTCCGCGCCGGGCGCCTCCCCGTTGTTCTCGCCGGACGGGACGGGGGCCTCGGACGAGTCGATGGCTACGGTCACGTAGGTGCTCCTGAGTGCTCGGGCGCGGGCGGTTCGACCCGATACCTTATCGCCCCGGGCACCTCCGACCGGGTGAGGCCCGCCCTGGCCGGGCCGCCCCGGGAGAACTCACCCCGAGCCCAGCGAAGAGCGAAAAGGTGCCGGGCCCGCCGATTGCAGCTCCCCCCACTGCGACCGGCGGGCCCGGGCCTCGACCGTGCGCCGCGGCGGGAGAGCGAGGGCACGGGAGGCTCTGCTGAGCAGTATCCCCAAGGCGCGGGCCGGGGCAATCGGGCCATGTGACCCTCCTCACTGGGCCGAACGGCCCGCATTCGCGCGCCCCGCCGGACACACGCGCCCCGGAGCCCGACTCCGGCCCCGCCTCAACCGCCCTCGGCGACCCGTGCCGACCAGCGCTGCTCGACCTTGGCCAGACGCCAGTAGGCGAGCGCCGCCGCCCACACCGCGACGAACAGGCCGACGATGACGTACCCCACGTTGTCGAGGTCGAGCCCGGCGATCCAGCCGGTCACCGCGTCCGTGAGGGCGAGTTTCTCGCGCAGGACACCGACCAGCTCGATCGTGCCGATGAAGAACGCGACCGCGATCGACAGACCGGTGATCGTGAGGTTGTAGAACACCTTGCGCACCGGGTTGGAGAACGCCCACTGGTACGCGAAGTTCATGAACGTCCCGTCCAGCGTGTCGAACAGACTCATGCCCGCCGCGAAGAGCAGGGGCAGGCAGAGGATCGCGTACCAGGGCAGCCCGGCCGCGGCCCCGCTGCCCGCCATCACCATCAGGGTCACCTCGGTCGCCGTGTCGAAGCCGAGGCCGAAGAGGAAGCCGAGCGGGTACATCTGGCCGGGGCGGGTGATCGACCTGGTGAAGCGGCCGAGGATGCGGTTCATGAAGCCCCGCGAGTCCAGGTGTTCCTCCAGCTCCCGCTCGTCGTACGAGCCTTCGCGCATCGCCCGGAACACCTTCAGGATGCCGAGGAGCGCCACCAGATTGAGCGCCGCGATCAGGTACAGGAACGTGCCCGACACCGTCGTGCCCACCACGCCCAGGACCTGGTGCGTGGTGGACTCGTCGTTCAGGAGCACACCGGCGAGCGCCGCGCCGCCCGCCACGAGCGCCGCCATCGCGACGACCACGCTGGAGTGCCCGAGCGCGAACCAGAACCCGACCGACACGGGCCGCTTGCCGTCCGCCATCAGCTTGCGGGTGGTGTTGTCGATCGCCGCGATGTGGTCGGCGTCGAACGCGTGCCGCATCCCGAGCGTGTACGCGGTGATGCCGAGTCCGATGCCGAACGCCTTGTCGCCGACCTCGTAGTGCTCGGGGACGACGAGAAGGAACAGCACGCCGAACGCGACGACGTGCAGCGCCGCGATCACCGCGAGGAGACCCGCCGTACGGACGGTGTCCTCACGGCGCCAGCGGAAAGTCGCGGGGGTTCCGGGCAGGGTCATGCCTTGATCACGCTCCAGCACCTCGTGGATCACTTCGTGAGATGCCGTGGCCGGTCTCCTGGCTTACGGGCATGGCGCGCCGCTCCTGCCTTCCCAGCCGCCCGGAGGCGGCCAGTGGCGCGGTGGAACGGCGTGCTCCGCACCGACCCGGAAGCGGGACGGCACGGAACCCGATCACAGTGGCGAGGGCCGCTCCGGACTTGGCCCCGAAGGGCCGTCACCGGTCTTCCCGAGCACCACGGCCCGCCCACCTTAGAGGACGGGCCGCGCGCTGCTCCGGGCGGCTACCCCTCGCGGCGCTCGCGCGCCCGCCCGATCTCCTCGTACGCCTTCTCCCGGCCCTCCCAGTGCGAGCCCTCGACGGACTTGCCGGGCTCCAGGTCCTTGTAGACCTCGAAGAAGTGGGTGATCTCCAGGCGGTCGAACTCGGGGAGGTCGTCGATGTCCTGGGTCTCCGCGTGGCGCGGGTCGTGCGCGGGCACGCACAGGATCTTCTCGTCCGGGCCCTTCTCGTCGCTCATCACGAACATGCCGATGGCCCGGCACTCGATGACGCAGCCGGGGAACGTCGCGTCGCCGGTCAGCACCAGCGCGTCCAGCGGGTCGCCGTCGCCGCCGAGGGTGCCTTGTACGTAGCCGTAGTCCGCGGGGTACTGGGTCGAGGTGAACAGCATCCGGTCGAGCCGGATCCGCCCGAGTTCGTGGTCCATCTCGTACTTGTTCCGGGAGCCCTGCGGGATCTCCACGATCACGTCGAACGCGTCGCCGCGCGTCTCGCTGCCGCCCAATGTGGCCTCCTTGCCCCATTGCCGCCCGCTCGAATTGCCACCGAGTGTGCGCCGCGCGGGCCGGGGGCGGAAGCCCTTCGACAGGCCCTAGGACAGCCCCCGGCCGGAGGGGCCGATGGGGAAGACGAGTTCCGGCCGGTCCCATGCGACGGCCGGGGGCCGTGCGACGGCCGTGCCCGTGCGGTGCGCCCCGACGCTGCGGTAGAAGCCCTCCGCCGGCGGGTGCGCGACGACGCGTACGTGGTCCAGGCCCGCGGTGTGCGCCTCGTCCCGCATGTGCGCGACGAGCAGGCGCCCGATGCCCATTCCCTGCGCGTCGTTCGCGACGAACATCAGGTCCAGCTCCGGCGGGGCGAGGAGCAGGGAGTAGAAGCCGAGCACGCGGTCGTCGGCGAGCGAGGCCGCGACGAAGACCCGGTGTGCCTCGATGTAGTCGGGGCCCACCCGGTAGTCCGCGACCATCGGCGCGTACGGGCCCTCGTAGGCGCGGGAGCCGCGGACGAGCCGGGTCAGCCGTCTGGCGTCGCGCGCGGTGGCCCGGCGCACCGTGACGGCGGGGTCACCGCCACGCCGCGTAATGCTCGATGTCATGCGTCGAGTATTACGTATCTGATCGCGGACCCGGCAATCGGCGGTCAGCCCGTGGGCACGGTCGCTTGGACCTGGCGCAGGAACGCGGCGTTGTCGGGGGTGTGGCGCAGCCTGTCGAGCAGCGCCTCGTAGGAGGAGTGGCCGTCCCGGTCCCGCAGCGCCCGGCGCAGTCCGCGCTCGGCCGTCAACTCCGTCGCGGAAAGCAGGAGTTCTTCGCGGCGCGTGCCGGAAGGGGCGAGATCGACGGCCGGGTGGACGCGGCGGTCGGCGAGCGAGCGGTCCAGGCGCAGCTCCATGTTGCCGGTGCTCTTGAGCTCCTCGAAGAAGTAGTCGTCGGCGCGGGAGCCGGTGTCGACGAGGGCGGTGGCGAGGATCGTCAGAGAGCCGGCCTCCTCGGTGTTGCGGGCGGCCCCGAACAGCCGCTTCGGGCCGAGCAGCGCGGCGGCGTCGACACCGCCGGACAGGGTCCGGCCGCCCGAGGAGGCCGCGTTGTTGTGGGCGCGGCACAGCCGGGTGAGGGAGTCGAGCAGGACGACGACGTCGCGGCCCCGCTCGACCAGGCGCTTCGCGCGCTCGACGGCGAGTTCGGCGAGCGCGATGTGCGCCTTGGCGGGCTGGTCGAAGGTGGAGGCGTACACGTCGCCGCGCACGGAGCGCCGCATGTCGGTGACCTCCTCGGGGCGTTCGTCGACGAGCACCACCATGAGATGCGCCTCGGGGTGGTTGGCGGCGACGGCGGCGGCGAGCTGTTGCAGCAGGACGGTCTTGCCGGTCTTCGGCGGCGCGACGAGCAGTCCGCGCTGGCCCTTGCCGACCGGCGCGAAGAGGTCGACGACGCGGCCCCCGAGGCCGCTCGCCGGGCTCTCCATGCGCAGCCGCTCGGACGGGTGCAGCGGGGTGAGGTCGCCGAAGCGGGGGCGGCTTCGGACGGCGTCGACGGGTGCGCCGTCGACGGTCTCGACGTGGGTGAGCGTGTGCGGCCTGGCGCACAGCCCGGCCACCAAGTCGCCCTTGCGCAGCCCGAGTCGGCGGACGAGCGCGGCGGGGACCTGGACGTCGTGGGAGGCCGGCAGCAAGGTGGCGGCGCGCAGGTGCCCCGCCCCGTTCGGGCCGATGTCGAGGACGCCGGTGGCCGTCCGTACGGAAATGTCCGGTGCTTCCAGAGTGGTGGTGGTCATGATCGGTTCACGGTCCTTTCGCGGACGCTGGTGGTACGCGGAGTGCAGAAGGGAAGGGGGGACCGGCGAGCGGCGGGGCGGAACATCACGCCCCGCGGGACGGGCAGGACAGCCCGTGGCCGGAAGAGATGCGCGCGCTGAGGCGCTGGGAAAGACAGATCGCTGCGAAGCGGATGGCTGAGAAGCGGATCGCTGCGAAGCGAGAAGGGATGCGGCACCGGCGCCTCGGAAGGGGCGTACACACGTGCCACTCGCACTGTAGCACTCACATCCGGGCGGACGGCAACAGCGGACTTCGCGGCCCCGCCGATCTATGCTGGGCGGCCATGTTCACACCCCACGGCCCCACCCTCCGCGAGCTGGCCGTTCAGGCGCTGTCGTCGGTCGAGCGCGGCTACGACCTGCTCGCCCCGAAGTTCGACCAGACCCCGTTCCGCACGCCGGACAGCGTCCTCACCCCGGTCGCGCGGGCGCTGAGCGACTTCGGCCCGTACGGGGACGGGCTCGACCTGTGCTGCGGGACCGGGGCGGGGCTCGGCGTGCTGCGCGAGGTGTGCGCCGGGCGGACCGTGGGCGTCGACTTCAGCGCGGGCATGCTGGACGTCGCGCGCGGGGAGGAGCCGGCCGCCTCGTACGTGCGCGGGGACGCCCTCGCGCTGCCGTTCCGGGCCGTCTTCGACCTCGTCGTGAGCTTCGGCGCGTTCGGCCACTTCCTGCCCGGGCAGTACCCGGCCCTCTTCGCCCAGGTGCGTCAAGTGCTGCGCCCCGGCGGGCAGTTCGCGTTCCCGCTGCCCGCTCCGGCGCGGCCGGGGTCGCCCGCGTACTGGATGATGCTCGGCTTCGACGGCGCGATGCGCCTGCGCAACGCCGTGTGGCGCCCGCCGTTCGTCATGTACTACCGGCCGTTCCGACTCGGCGAAGTACGCCGGGAGTTGGCGGCGGCCGGGTTCGACATCGCGCTGCGGGGCCTGCCGGAGCTGGGGGAGCGGCCCGACGGCAGTCCGCGCTGCCGCCTGGTCGTGGCCACCAAGCGCTGACGCCCGGCCGCGCTGTCGCCTGGTCGTGGCGACGAGGCGGCTCTAACGCCTGCCCGCGCGCCCCCGGGTGAAGCGCACCTTCGTCAGCTCCTCCGAGACCTCCCACAGCCGTCGCGCCGCCTCGGTGTCGAGCGCCGACGGGGCCGGGCGGACCCGGGTCGGCGTGCCGCGCAGCTCGCCCCGGCCGTCGGGCCCGATGAACTCGCCGCCCCGGACGCCCGGTTGGGTGGCGGCGTACAGGAGCGGCAGCGCGCCACGCTCGGCCGACTGGGCCAAAGGCCTGGCCAGGTACCCGAAGACCAGGCGCGGCAGCCGGACCGTGCCGTTGGTCTGGAGGCCGGTCGCGCTGTACCCGGGGTGCGCGAGCACGCTGCGCAGCGGGGAGCCGTCGGCGGCCAGGCGGCGGTGCAGTTCGAGGCCGAACAGGGCGTTGGCCAGCTTCGACCGCCGGTAGAACCCCATCGGGTCGTAGCCGCGCTCACCCGTCAGGTCGTCGAAGTCGACGCGGCCCTTGCGGTGTTCGAGCGAGCTCACCGTCACCACACGCGGTTCCGGCGCTTGGTGCAGCGCGTCGAGCAGCAGCCCGGTGAGCGCGAAGTGCCCGAGGTGGTTCGTCGCGAACTGGATCTCGTGGCCCTGGGCGCTGAGCGTGCGGGGCGGCGCCATCACCCCGGCGTTGTTGAGCAGGAGGTCGATCCGGGGGTGGTCGGCGCGCAGCCCGTCGGCGAAGGCCCGTACGGAGTCGAGGTCGGCGAGGTCGAGGCGGCGCACGTCGAGCCGCGCGTCCGGCTGCCGCGCGGTGACCGTGGCGGCGGCGGCGCGCCCCCTGTCCGGGTCGCGCACGGCGAGGACCACCTGCGCTCCCCGCCGCGCCAGGGCTCTGGTGGCGGCCAGGCCGAGACCACCGGCCGCCCCCGTGACGACCGCGACCCGCCCGCTCTGGTCGGGGACGCGGTCCGCGCCCCACCGCTCCCCGCGCGCTCCGCCCCGCCCGCTTCCGCTTCCGCTTTCGCTGTGTGCGTCCATGTGGCACAGCCTGACCTTGGTGGCACTTGGTGTCAAGAAGATACTGAGTGCCAATGAGGGCATGGGGTGTAGAACGCGGATGTAGGGTGGGCGGGTGAGCACGCGACCCCAGCTGAGCCTGGCCCAGCGCAAGAGACAGCTCGTGGCGGACGAACTGACCGAGGCGGCCCTGCAGCTGCTCGCGCTCAAGGGCTTCGACACGGTCACCGTCGACGAGATCGTGGCGGCCGCCGGAGTCTCCAAGCGGACCTTCTTCCGGTACTTCGCGTCCAAGGAGGACGTCGTCGTCCAGTTCCTGGCCGACATGGGCGCGGACATGCGCGCCGCCCTCGCCGGGCGCCCGGCCGGTGAGACGCCCGCCGAGGCCCTGCTGCACGCCGTGCGCGTACCGGTCACCACGTGCGCCGCCGACTCCGAACGGGCGCTGCGCGTCGTCCAGTTGATCCTGCGTACCCCGGCGCTGCACGCCCGGTTCCTGGAGCGCCAGGCGCAGTGGCGCGACGATCTCGCCGGTGAGCTGGCGGCCCGCGTCGGCCTCGACCCGGAGACCGACCTCTACCCGCGCCTCGCCACGGGCACCGCGCTCAACGCGTTCCACGTCGTCCTGCAGCGCTGGAGCGCGAGCGACGCGGCGCAGGACCCGGTCGCCCTCCTCGACGAGGCGTTCGCGGTCGTCGCGGGCGCGCTGGACCGGTGAGGGGCGTCGTGCGGACACGTCCGGGAGGGCGCGGTGCCGCGTGGTGGATCACCTTCGCGGTGATCGCGTTCGGGGCGCTGTTCCTGGTCATCGGGGCGATCCTGGCGGGGGTGTCGGCCTCGTACGTGGCGAACGCGAAGCGCGCGCCGGGCACAGTCGTCGGCCTCGACTGGCGCGCGGACCACAGCAGCGGATCCCGGCGCCACCGGTCGTCCTCCGGCGGGCCGGTGGCGCACCCGGTGGTCGAGTTCGTCCCTGCGGACGGTGAGCGCACGACGTTCACCGACTCGACGGGCTCGAAGCCGCCCGCCTACGACGTGGGGGAGCGCGTCGAGGTGCTGTACCGGGCCGGTTCCCCGGAGGACGCGAAGATCAACGGGTTCCAGTCGCTGTGGCTGCTGCCGCTGATCTTCGGCGGCATCGGAGCGCTGATCGCGGGGGTCGGGACGACTGTGGCGATCGTGCGGCGACGCGGGCGACGCCGGAGGCCGGGCGCGGGCGCGCCCGCGGCCCCCGTGTCGTCCGGCGCGTCCGGCGCGGCCGACGCGGTCGTGCCGCTCACGAAGGGCACCCCTAGGCCGCCACGGTGACCCGCCAGGCGGCCTCGCCCGGCTGCCCGCCGGTGACGCGGACCTCGACCTGGCCCCGCACCTCCGGGACCGCGCCGGCGCCGGACCGGAAGCGCTGTGTCGCGCCGCATCGGCCTGATGGGCCCGCCCGACCGTGCGGGCGAGGCCCAGTGCGCCGGCCCGCGCCCGCGATGACGCAGCGGATCGACGGGCCGAAGGGCTGCCGCGCCCACGCCTGGCCGTACGACGAGCACGGCACGTACCCGGGCGGCCCGAGCGTCCCGTAGGGGAGCCGCTGCCCCATACCGCCGTACGCTGCCCGTACCGCCGTACCGCCGCACCGCCCTGAACTACGCTGACCTGGTGACGAAGCAAGAACGCCCGGCCAATCAGGGGCGCCGGGTCGCCGCACGCAACCGGGCCGCCCTCATCACCGCCGCGCGGGAGGTCTTCGCCGAGCAGGGGCTGAACGCGCCGCTGTCCGCCGTCGCCCGCAGGGCGGGGGTCGGCCAGGGCAGCCTCTACCGGCACTTCGCGGACCGCGTGGCCCTCGCCACCGCCGTCCTCGACGAGAACGTGCGGCAGATCGAACAGGCCGCCACCGCGCCGGACGCGAGTCTCAACAGCGTGCTGGGCGTGGTCACTTGGCATCTGACCCGGTCCACGGCCTTCGTCGACCTTTTGCGCGTGCGCGGCGACGGGGCGGAGGCGCGGGCCCTCGCCGGGCGCGTCCACAGCGTCCTCGCCGGGTTCGGCCCGGCCGGGCCCGGCCTCTCCGCCGACGACCTGATGCTGGCGGTCGCGATGGTCTCCGGGGCCGTCGCGGGACCCACCCCCGCCGAGCGGGAGCGCGTCGCCCTGCGGGCGTGGCGGCTGCTCGGCGTCGAGGTGGGCCCGCTGCGACAGCCGGAGGCGGTGGCCGACACGCAGGTGGGTGACACGCAGGTGGGTGACACGCAGGCGGGCGACGCACAGGAAGGCGACGCGTAGGGGCCTCAGCCGCCGTTCGACTGGCGGATGCCCTTGCCGAGGGCGGTGAACCCGTAAACGTATCCGCCGTCGGGACCGCTCACGGTCATGTACGCCTTCTTGCCGCCCGGAGTGATCGCGACGTTCGTGGCCGACTTCAGGCCCTCGGCGTCTCCCGCCGGGATCTCGACGGTGGCCAGGCGCGCGCCGTACTTGCTGTGGACGGCGACGGCCGCGCGGCCGTGCAGCCCCTGGTAGAGATTGCCGTCGGCGTCCACGGCGATCGAGTCGGTCTGGGCCAGGCCGCCGTCGACATGGATCGCTTCGTGGCGCGAGGTGACCGCGGTCTTTCCGGCGTCCAGGAGGAGGTAGGAGACGGTGTCCTTCTCCAGTTCGCTGATCCACAGACCGCGCCGCTCGGGGTCGAACATGATCCCGTTCGGCTGGGCGAGCCCGTCGGCCAGGACGATCGTCCTCTTCCCGTCGCGGTCGACGCGCACGATCCGGCCGTCGGACTCGTCCGGCTCCGTGCCCTGCGCGTCGCTGATGTACAGGTGGCCCGCGTCGTCGAAGGCGATGTCGTCCGGGGTCATCCGGGACCCGTCGACCTCACCGGAGAAGAAGGTGCGCGGGTCCGAGCCGTCCCGCTCGACGCTGACGACGGCGCCCGTGGCGAAGTCGCTCAGGTAGAGCCGGCCGTCGTACGGGCTGACCTGCGCGGAGGTGTACGCGCCCGTCGCGTCGGTGTAGAGGCTTTTGTGGTTGCCGGTCGCCACGTCGACGGAGAGGACCTTGGGCTCGCCGGGTGGCGCGGTGACGTCCACGAGCGTGAGCCGGCGCCCGCGCTCGTCCAGGACCGGGCCCTCCAGGAGCGTCATGCCGGTGGCCTCGTGCACGTCGGTCACGTGCGCGACCCGGGTGGCGCCGATGCGCTTGCCCTCGCCGGGCGTTGCCGGAGTCCCGGCTCCGGGCCCCGTGGCCTGCTCCGTGCCGCAGCCGGTCAGCGCGAGGAGGGCGGCGGTGGCCGTCAGGGTCAGCAGTGTGCGCGGTGTCCTCATGCGCGGTGTCCTCATGCGGGGTGAGCTCCTTCATCTGCTCCGGTGGAGGGGATCACGCCGCCGACCAGCCGCCGTCGGAGGGCACTATCGCGCCATTGATGTTCACCGCGTCCTTGCTGAGCAGGAACGTGATCGAGGCCGCCAGCTCCTCGGCCGTCGCCAGGCTCGGGATCGCGACGCGCATCTTCGCCGTGCGGGACGAGCCGTACGGGGCGGGCGCCGGCACCTTGATGCCGGTGGCGACGGCGCCCGGGGCGACCGCGTTGACCAGTACGCCCGTGCCCGCGTACTGGTAGGCCGAGGACTTCGTCAGGCCGACGAGGGCGTGCTTGGACGCCGTGTAGGCGGCGCCCGCCGCCGAACCGCGCAGGGCCGCCTCGGAGACGACGTTGACGACGCGGCCGCCGCCCGCGGCGAGCATCCCGGGCACGACGGCGCGCATCAGCCGCATCGGACCGTCGACGTTGACGCGCATGACGCGCTCCCAGATCGTGTCGTCGACCTCGTGCACGGCGGCGTCGTCGTCCATGACGCCCGCGACGTTGGCCAGGCCGTCCACGCGCCCGCCCGCCGCGTCCAGGACGGACTCGGCCGCGCCGGGCCCGGTGATGTCGACGGTGACGGGGACGACCGCCTCGCCGAGGTCGGCGGCGAGCGCCTTGACACCGTCGGACAGGTCGACGGCGACCACCCGGCCGCCCTCGCGCACGATCCGGGCGGCGACGGCCCGGCCGATGCCGGAGGCGGCGCCGGTGACGACGACCGACTGGCCGTCGAAGCGGCCCGGCGTGACCTGCTCGGTCCACGGCTCGGGGGTGCCGAGTTCGACGCCCGTGTCGGGCTGCGCCACGGGGGCGGCGGGCAGGTCCTCGGGGACGAGCCCGGTCCCGGCGGCGGTGACCAGGGCGTCCACCAGCTCGGGCGGGAACGTCCCGCCCGACATCTGCACGAGCTGCTCCAAGGACAGGCCGAGGGCGGGGGAGAGGGCCTCCTCGCTCTGGCCCTGGGCGGCGAGCATGCCGCGCAGGACCCGTCCTGCGGCGGGGTCCGCCAGCCAGTCGCGCAGCGGGGAGGCGGGGGTGAGATCCGACATCGCGGGCCTTTCGTGTCCGGCTGAACGCTTGCGTGGCGGGCCCACCCGGGCACGCTCGGGGGCGCTCGAAGGCGCCCGGGTGTGCTCGGGGGGCGTGATCCCGCCACTACCGGACAACGGTGTCCGGTTGCTGGGTTACGGTACCGAAGGCCGCGCGGCACGCCCAGACCGGGCACCGCCCACCCCTGTCCGCGCCGCGCCGCGCCCGCCCCGTACTCGTCCCCACACGAGAGGAACCGGCCCGATGACCCTGCCGCACTGCGACAACCCGCCCACCCCGCAGGAGGCGGCCGCGCTGCGCGAGCGCTACCGCGCGGAGCGGGAGCGCCGCGTCCGGCCCGAAGGCCCCGGCCAGTACCGGTCCACCACCGCCGAGTTCGGCTACTTCGCCGCGGACCCCTACATCGAGGGGACCGGGGAGCGGGCGCCGGTCCACGACATCGTCGACGTCGCGGTCGTCGGCGGCGGCTTCGGCGGGATCCTGGCGGGTGCGCGCCTGCGTGCGCGGACCGGAACGGGCTTGCGGATACGCGTCGTCGAGCAGGGCGGCGACTTCGGCGGCACGTGGTACTGGAACCGCTACCCGGGCGTCCACTGCGACATCGAGTCGCACGTCTACCTGCCGATGCTCGACGAGACCGGCTACGTGCCCGAGTGGAAGTACACCCCGGGCGAGGAGATCCGGCGCCACGCGGTCCGCATCGCCGAGCAGTCGGGGCTCTACGAGGACGCCCTGTTCTCGACCTCCGTCACCGCACTGACCTGGGACGACGCCGCCCGCCAATGGCTGGTCTCCACCGACCGCGGCGACGCATTCCGGGCCGCCTTTGTCGTCACCGCCACCGGCACCCTGACCGAGCCCAAACTCCCCGGCATCCCCGGCATCGAGGACTACAGGGGCCACACCTTCCACACCTCGCGCTGGGACTACGGGTACACGGGCGGCGGCCCCGAGGGCGGTATGACGGGCCTCGCGGGCAAGCGGGTCGGCGTCGTCGGCACCGGCGCCACCGGCGTCCAGGTCATCCCGAAGCTCGCCGAGGACGCCGCCCACCTGTACGTCTTCCAGCGCACGCCCTCCGCCGTCGACGTACGGTGCCAGCAGCGCACGTCACCCGAGCAGGTCGGCGCCGACCGGCCGGGCTGGGCGGCCGAGCGGCGCGAGAACTTCCTGCGGATCGTCTCCGGCGAGGACGCCGCGACGGACCTGGTCGCCGACGGCTGGACCGCCTCCGCCGCGCTCCTGGAGAAGCTCCTCCCGAGCTTCCGCCGCGACGGCGAACCGGACTTCGAGACCGCGTACGAGACAGCCGACCACGCCACCATGAACCGGATCAGGGACCGGGTGAGCGCCGAGGTCACCGACCCGGCCACGGCGGCGGCCCTCCAGCCCTGGTACCGGTACGCCTGCAAACGGCCCACGTTCTCCGACCTCTACCTGCCGGTCTTCAACCGGGACGACGTGACGCTCGTGGACACCGCCGACACCCACGGCATCGAGCGGATGACCGAGCGCGGCGTCGTCGTCGGCGGCACCGAGTACGAGGTCGACTGCCTGATCTTCGCCACCGGGTTCTCCGTGGGCGTCTCCGGCGTCACCTCGGGCAAGCTGCCCGTGACCGGGCGCGGCGGGATCCAGCTCCTGGACGAGCGGGTCCGGCGCGGCCCGCGCTCCCTGCACGGCTTCCTCAGCAACGGCTTCCCGAACCTGATCCAGATGGGCTCGCTGCAGAACGCCAGCAGCGTCAACTTCACGCACATCCTCGACGAACAGGCCGTGCACGCCGCCGCGCTGATCGCCGCCGCGCACGACAAGGACGCCGTCCTGGAGCCGACCCCCGAGGCCGAGGACGCCTGGACCGGCGTCTGCGCGCAGGGCGCCCCGGACCACGCGTGGTTCCACGCCGAGTGCACACCGGGCTACTACAACCGGGAGGGCCGCGGCCGTCCGAACGGGCCGCTCGCCTATCCGCACGGGGCCGTCGCCTTCCACGAACTGCTGCGCGGCTGGCGCGCGGACCACATGGACGAGGTGCTTCAGGCCAAGTAGGCAGTCCTCGCGGGACGGATGACTCCGGGCCGGTCGGCGGCCCGCGCGGAGAGGTGGCCCGGGCCGCGTTCAGCGGCCCGCGGCCATCTCCCTCAGTTCACGCAGCGATTCCCCCAGGAACTCCTCCAGCGGCCGGGTGCCGTCCGAGCCGATCCAGCGCTCGAAGCCCACCTTGAACACGGCGACGCCCACTTCCGCCGCCAGGTGCGCGGCGTCGGCGGATGCGCCCCGCCGCTCCAGCGTGCCGGCCACCGCCCGGGACAGCGACGCCAGCTTGTTCAGCTCGCGCTCGCGCAGCTCGGGGCTGGCCATGATGACTTCGTGGCGCTGCCGGGCGAACGCGTGGCGGTCCTCGAAAAGCGCACCGGCCGCGTCCAGCGTCGCGGCGACCGCGTCCAGGGGCCCGGCGGTCTCCGGCGCCCCGGTCAGGGTCTCCACGAAGAACGTCTCCATGTGCGACGCGCCCCCGAAGAGGACTTCGCGCTTGTCCGCGTAGTGCCGGAAGAACGTCCGCTCGGTGAGGCCGGCGCGCTCGGCGATCTGCGCGGCGGTGGTCTGCTCGAACCCGCGCTCGCGGTACAGGTCGAGCGCCGCACGCTCCAGGCGGCCGCGCGCGTTCGGTTCCCATCGGCTCATGCCCCGATCTTATGTGATGACGGTGACTGACATCAGTGCTACCGTCGAGAGAGCGATGACAGTTACTGACATCGCTGCTCGTGTCATTACTTCACTGCCTCACTGCCTCATGGAGGTCTCCTCATGCGTGTCTTCGTCACCGGCGCGTCCGGCTGGATCGGCTCCGCCGTCGTACCCGAACTCGTCGGCGCGGGCCACGAGGTGCTCGGACTCGCCCGCTCGGACGCCTCGGCCGCCGCCCTCACCAACGCGGGCGCCGAGGTGGTCCGCGGCTCCCTCGACGACCTCGGAACGCTGCGCGACGCGGCGTCCGGCTCCGACGGCGTCCTGCACCTCGCCTTCAAGCACGACATCGCCTTCAGCGGTGGCTTCGAGCAGGCCGCCGACGCCGACCGGCGTGCCATCGACACCTTCGGCGCCGCACTGGCGGGCACTGGCCGCCCGTTCGTCATCGCCTCAGGCCTCCTCGGCCTCACGCCCGGCCGGGTCGCCACCGAGGAGGACGGTTCCGCGCCGCCCGCACAGGAGGGCCACGCGGGCGGTCCCGCCCAGCGGATGGCCAACGCGCGGGCGGTCGTCGCCCTCGCCGACCGGGGCGTGCGCTCGTCCGTCGTCCGGCTGCCCCCGACCGTGCACGGCGACGGCGACCAGGGCTTCGTGCCCGCCGTGATCGCCACCGCCCGCGAGAAGAAGGTTTCCGGCTACATCGGTGACGGCGCCGCGCGCTGGCCCGCCGTGCACCGCGCGGACGCGGCCCGGCTCTTCCGGCTCGCCCTGGAGGACGCGCCCGCGGGCTCCGTGCTGCACGCCGTCGGCGACGAGGGCGTGCCGATCCGCTCCGTCGCCGAGGTGATCGGGCGCCACCTCGGCGTGCCGGTCGCCTCGATCACACCCGAGGAGGCGCCCGCGCACTTCACCTGGCTGGCGAACTTCCTGAACCTGGACAGCCCGGCCTCCGCCGAGCGCACCCGCACGCTCCTCGGCTGGGAACCGACGCGGCCCGGACTGCTTGAAGACCTCGATGCGGGGCACTACTTCACGTCGCCTTCCGGTCGCTGACCCTGCGTGACGCCGGGTCAGCTGTCCGTGCATCCTCATTCGTGCTGATCCTGTGCATCTTTGCGGGCAGCTCCATGGAACCCGGACGAGGCCTCCCATCTCGCCGGGGACGGGCGCGGGCCGCGTGATAGCACGGAGCGATCAGACTCGAAGGAGACGACGACCTCATGGGTATCTTCAGCCGTCGCCCGACCGCGACCCTCGAGCCGACGGACGACGTCGGCCCCGGCACGCCCTTCCCGGCGTCCGCCGCGTCCGGTGTCGCCCTCGACCCGACGCTGCGCGCGCTGACCGGAGAGTGGACGATCGACCGCCCGCACAGCCGGGTCGGGTTCTCCGTGCGGCACGCGATGGTGACGACCGTGCGCGGTGCCTTCGCCGACTACGACAGCACCCTCTACTTCGACGGCGCGCGGCCCGAGAAGTCGCGGGCCGAGATCGTCATCCGCGTCGCCAGCGTCGACACGGGCGTCGAGCAGCGGGACGCCCACCTGATCGGCAAGGACTTCTTCGACGCGGGGCGCCACCCGGAGATGGTGTTCCGCTCCACGTCCACGGCCCACGTGGGCGGCGAGACGTTCCGGATGACCGGTGACCTCACCATCAAGGGCGTCACCCGGCCCGTCGAGCTGCAACTCGACTACCTGGGCTCGGTCCTGGACCCGTTCGGCTTCGAGCGGTCCGGGTTCGACGGCACCACCACCATCGACCGCACCGACTGGGGCCTGGTCTACAACCAGCGCCTCGAAGCGGGCGGCACGATGGTGAGCGAGAAGGTGCGGCTCCAGTTCGACATCTCCGCGATCCGTGCCACGCCCCTGGAGTAGACGGCCGGCTCGGTCATCGTGCGCCCTCCCCGGTTCCCCGCCGGCGGAGGGCGCCGTCATGAGCGGGCCGGGCCCGCCGGGGCAGATTTCATGCATCTGCAACGATCTTTCGGCCGTCTCCCTGTTAGACATACAGCTACGAACCTGCCGCGACCCTTTCCGGGAGGCACAGCTGTGTCCTCAGCATCCACTCCTGCCCCTGCGCTGCACCTCGCCGTCGCCCTCGACGGCACCGGCTGGCACCCGGCCTCCTGGCGCGAACCGGCGGCCCGGCCGCGCGAGCTGTTCACCGCCGCGTACTGGGCGGACCTGGTCGCCGAGGCCGAGCGCGGGCTGCTCGACTTCGTCACCTTCGAGGACGGGCTCGGCCTCCAGTCCTCGCACCCCTTCGAGCCCGACGGCCGCACCGACCAGGTGCGCGGCCGCCTCGACGCGGTCCTGACCGCGGCCCGGATCGCCCCGCTGACCCGGCACATCGGCCTGGTGCCGTCCGCGATCGTCACGCACACGGAGCCGTTCCACCTCTCCAAGGCCGTCGCCACCCTCGACTACGTGAGCAACGGCCGGGCCGGGCTGCGCGTCCAGGTCTCCGCGCGGGCCCATGAGGCCGCCCACTTCGGCCGCCGCGCGATCCCGCACCTCGACGCGGAACGCCTCGACGAGGCAGAGGAGTTGGTGACGGACCTCTTCGACGAGGCCGCCGACTACGTGGAGGCCGTCCGCCGCCTCTGGGACAGCTGGGAGGACGACGCCGAGATCCGCGACGAGGCCACCGGCCGCTTCGTCGACCGGGACAAGCTGCACTACATCGACTTCGAGGGCCGCCACTTCAGCGTGAAGGGCCCCTCGATCACCCCGCGCCCGCCGCAGGGCCAGCCGGTCGTCAGCGCCCTCGCCCACCGGACCGTCCCCTACCGGCTCCTGGCCCGCCAGGGCGACGTCGGCTACGTCACCCCGCACGACGCCGACGAGGCCCGCGCGATCGTCGCCGAGATCCGCGCCGAGCAGGAGACGGCGGGGCGCGCCGGGGAGCCGCTGCACGTCTTCGGCGACCTCGTCGTCTTCCTCGACGACGACCCGGACGCCGCGCGGGCGCGCCGCGCCCGCCTCGACGCCGCCGCGGGCGAGCCGTACACCGGGGACGCCCGGATCTTCGCCGGGACACCCTCGCAACTGGCCGATCTGCTCCAGGAGTTGCAGGCCGCCGGCCTCGCCGGGTTCCGGCTGCGGCCCGCCGTCCTCGCGCACGACCTGCCCGCGATCACCCGCGGCCTCGTCCCCGAACTCCAGCGCCGGGGCGCCTTCCGGCGCGCGTACGAGGCCGACACCCTGCGCGGTCTGCTCGGGCTCGCCCGGCCCGCGAACCGCTACGCGGCCACCACGACCGCACCTGCCACGGTCTGAGCCGGACGGAGAAGAACGACATGAGCAAGCCGCTGAAGCAGATCCACCTGGCCGCCCACTTCCCCGGCGTCAACAACACCACCGTGTGGAGCGACCCGGAGGCCGGCAGCCACATCGAGTTCAGCTCGTTCGCCCACTTCGCGCGGACCGCCGAGCGCGCCAAGTTCGACTTCCTCTTCCTCGCCGAGGGGCTGCGGCTCCGGGAGCAGGGCGGGCGGATATACGACCTGGACGTCGTCGGCCGCCCCGACACCTTCACCGTCCTCGCCGCGCTCGCCGCCGTCACCGACCGGCTCGGCCTGACCGGCACCATCAACTCCACGTTCAACGAGCCCTACGAGGTGGCCCGGCAGTTCGCCAGCCTCGACCACCTCTCGGGCGGGCGCGCCGCCTGGAACGTCGTCACCTCCTGGGACGCCTTCACCGGGGAGAACTTCCGCCGCGGCGGCTTCCTGCCGAAGGAGGAGCGGTACTCGCGGGCCAAGGAGTTCCTGACCACCGCGAACGAACTCTTCGACTCCTGGCACGGGGATGAGATCCTCGCCGACCAGGCCACCGGCACCTTCCTGAACGACGCCAAAGCCGGTTCCTTCGTCCACACCGGGCAGCACTTCGACATCCAGGGCCAGTTCAACGTCCCGCGCTCGCCGCAGGGCCGCCCCGTGATCTTCCAGGCCGGTGACTCCGAGGAGGGCCGCGAGTTCGCGGCGTCCAGCGCCGACGCCATCTTCAGCCGGTACGCCACGCTCACGGAGGGCCAGGCGTTCTACGCGGACGTCAAGCGCCGCCTCGCCGCGTACGGGCGCCGCCCCGAGCAGCTGAAGATCCTGCCCGCCGCGACCTTCGTCCTCGGCGACACCGACGCCGACGCGGAGGAGAAGGCCCGCGACGTGCGCCGCCGCCAGGTCAGCGGCGCCACGGCGCTCAAGCACCTGGAGTTCGTCTGGAACCGGGACCTTAGCGGGTACGACCCCGAGGGGCCGCTACCCGATGTCGACCCGGACGTCAGCGAGCACCACATCGCCGAGGGCCGCGCGCAGGTGCGGATGTACCGCGACCCGCTCGCCACCGCCCGCGAGTGGCGCGAACTGGCCGCCGCCCACCACTGGTCCATCCGCGACCTGGTCATCAACACCGGCAACCGGCAGAGCTTCGTCGGCACCCCGGCCACCGTCGCCACCGCCATCAACGACCTCGTGCAGGCCGACGCCAGCGACGGCTTCATCCTCGTCCCGCACCTCACCCCTGGCGGCCTCGACGCCTTCGCCGACCAGGTCGTCCCGCTCCTCCAGGAGCGCGGGGTCTTCCGTACCGAGTACGAGGGCCCGACCCTCCGCCACCACCTGGGCCTCGACCAGTAGGCCACCCACCCAGCCCAGGAGGACAGCCATGAGCCAGGAGTTCCTCTGGTACATCCCCAACACCGTCGAGCCGGGGCACCGCGGGGACGACACGACGGCAGGTTGGGGCTCGGTCGAGCACTCGACCGAACTCGCCCTCGCGGCGGAGAAGCACGGCTGGGGCGGCGCCCTGCTCGGCACCGGATGGGGCCGCCCCGACGCGTTCACCGTCGCCACCGCCCTCGTCGCCCGCACCACGACGTTCAAACCGCTCGTCGCGGTCCGGCCCGGATACTGGCAGCCCGCGCAGTTCGCGAGCGCTGCCGCCACCCTCGACCAGCTCAGCCGCGGCCGGGTCCTGGTCAACATCGTCAGCGGCCTGGACAGCCCGGCCGCGTACGGCGACACCACGGTGGAGCCGGCCCTGCGCTACGCCCGCACCCGGGAGTTCCTGCACCTGGTGCGGCGGCTGTGGACCGAGGAGCGGGTCACCTTCCACAGCGAGCACTTCCGGGTGACGGAGTCCACGGTGCAGCCGCGCCCCTTCGCCACCGAGGGCCGGGCGCACCCCGTGCTCTACTTCGGCGGCGCGTCCCAGGCCGCCGAACGGGTGGCGGCGGCCGAGGCGGACGTGCAGCTCTTCTGGGGCGAACCGCTGGACGGGATCGCCGAACGCGTCGAGCGGTTACGGAAGCTGAGCGCCGAGGTGGAGCGGCGCCACCGGCCGCTGGAGTTCGGGCTGCGGATCACCACGCTCGTGCGTGACACGACCGAGGAGGCGTGGCGCGCGGCCGAGGAGAAGGTCGCGCGGATGGCGCGGGCGGAGACCGAGCCGACGTGGGCGGCGCAGCAGCGGGCCGCCGTCGGCCAGCGGCGCCTCCTGGACCTCACCGAGCGCGGCGAGGTGCTCGACACCTGCCTCTACACCGCGCCGGGCAAGGCCGGCGGCGGGGGAGCGGGGACCACGTGGCTGGTCGGCTCGGCGGACGACGTGGCCGGGGCGCTGCGCCGCTACCGCGACCTGGGCGTCACGCACTTCGTCCTGTCCGACACCCCGTACCGGGAGGAGACGGCCCGGGTGGGCGGACAACTGCTGCCCAGGCTGCGGGAGCCGGCCGGGCCTTGATGTCACGCGTACGCGGAACGGCCCGAGCCGGAAGGCTCGGGCCGCTCGGTGTGCCGGTGCGCGGATCAGGCGGCGACGGTCTCGCCGGCGTGGCCGTGCAGGCGGGCGAGGAGCTCGGTGAGCTGCTCGGCGACCTCGGCGTCGTCGACCGGGTGCGTCTCGGCGAAGCGGGTCAGGGAGGACGGGATGGAGATCTTGAGGTCCTCGATCACCCGGCCGCCCGCGATGCCCACGGACTTGCGGACCTCGTCCTGCGCCCACACGCCGCCGTACTGGCCGAAGGCGGTGCCGCCGACGACGACGGGCTTGCCGCCGAAGGCACCGGCGCCGTAGGGGCGGGACAGCCAGTCGATGGCGTTCTTCAGGACGGCCGGGATGGTGCCGTTGTACTCGGGGGTGAAGACCAGGAACGCGTCGGCGTTCTGCGCGGCCTCACGGAGCTTGGCGGCGACGGCGGGCACGTTGCCCTCGACGTCGATGTCCTCGTTGTAATAGGGGATCTCGGCCAGACCCTCGAACAGCTCGACCTCGGCGCCCTCGGGCGCGAGCTTGACGGCCGCCTCGGCGAGCTGGCGGTTGTGCGAACCGGCGCGCAGGCTGCCGACGAGCGCAAGGATACGAACAGACATGAGGACTCCAAGGGGCTGCGAAAAAGACTCTCTACGGTCCGGAGACGATCCGGAGAACAATCCGGACCGAGGTCCGTTTACAGTTCTAGCACCCTAAGCGGACCGCGGTCCAGTTCGGCCGGGAATGCTTTACGCTGTGTTCATGTCCCCAAGCCCGCCCCACCTCCCGGCGTCGCCCGACCCCGTGGGCGAGCCCGCTTTGCTGGAGATCGGCCTCGCCGCGGACGACGAGCCGTGCCTGCGCGCCGACGCCGCCCGCAACCGCGCCCGGCTCCTCGAAGCGGCGGCCCGCCTCGTCGCGGAGCACGGTCCGGCGGGCGTCACCATGGAGGCCGTCGCCGCCGCCGCGCAGGTGGGGAAGGGCACGGTCTTCCGCCGCTTCGGCGACCGCACCGGCCTGCTGACCGCACTGCTCGACCACACCACGAAACAGCTCCAGGCCGACCTGATGAGCGGGCCGCCACCGCTCGGCCCCGGCGCCCCCGCCGACGAGCGGCTGCGCGCGTTCGGCACGGCCGTCCTCCGCTGGTCCGTCGCCCAGCTCGAACTGCACCTGGCTGCGCAGCCGGAACCCGCGCGCCGCATCGCCCACCCCTCGCACCGGGTCCTCGCCACCCACGTCACGATCCTGCTGCGCGAACTCGTCCCCGAGGCCGACTGCGCGCTCCAGGCGCAGGCGCTGATGGGCTACCTCGACCCGGCCCTGATCCACTACCTGACGAAGCGGTGCGACATGCCGCTCGAACGCCTGGAAGCGGGCTGGACCGACCTGGTCGCCCGCGTCACCGGGGCGGCGGGCGGACCCGGCTCCCGCTGAGCCCGTCGGGCATCTCCTCCCACGCGGGAGCATGGCTACGCGTGTGACGACATGTGACTCAAGGTGCGCGATGGCGCACACCTCCGCACACTGGTCCACACAGATCCCCGGACCTAGGAGCTGTCTTGAGCGCACACATGTCATCGCCCACCCGGTCCAACGGCGAGATACGTGTCGCCTCGGTACCCGCAGGACATGTGTACGTACGGCACTGCTCCGCCCCTCGGCCGGACGGTGTCGCACGGCTGGCGGACCCCCGCCCGAACGGCGCGCCCAGCACCTCCCAGCGGTGGTGGCCGCCGGTGATGCTCGACCCGGACTGGGTCGCCGCCCACCACCGGGAGTTCGACCTGTTCCATCTGCACTTCGGCTTCGACGCCCAGAGCCCCGACCAGCTGGCCGCGCTCGTCGAGACCCTGCGCCGGCACCGCAAACCCCTGGTGTACACGGTCCATGACCTGCGCAACCCGCATCAGCCGGACCCCGCGCTCCACGACGCCGCGCTCGATGTCCTCGTCCCGGCCGCCGACCGCCTGATCACCCTCACCGCCGGGGCGGCCCAGGTCATTCAGGAGCGCTGGGGCCGGACGGCCACGGTCCTGCCCCACCCGCACGTCGTCGGGCTCGAACGCCTCGACGTGGCCAGGCCGGTGCACGAGGGCTTCCGGGTGGGCGTGCACGCCAAGAGCCTGCGGCTCAACATGGCCGTCCTCCCCGTCGTGCGCACCCTCGCGGCCACGGTCGCCGAACTGCCCGGCGCCCGCCTCCAGGTGAACGTCCACCGCGACGTCGCCGAACCCGGCTCGCCCGGCCACGAGCCGCGCCTCATGGCCGAGGTGAACGATCTCGCCGCACAGGACCGCCTTGAGCTCGCCGTGCACGACTACTTCGACGACGGCCAGCTGTGGGGATACCTGGAATCCCTCGACCTGTCCGTGCTGCCCTACGCGTTCGGCACCCACTCCGGCTGGCTGGAGGCCTGCCACGACCTGGGCACCGCTGTCGCCGCCCCGGACTGCGGTTTCTACGCCCAGCAGCGCCCCTGCCACACCTACGGACACACACAGGAGGGCGGGCTCGACGAGGAATCACTGCGCAAAGCGGTGCTCTCGGCATACCAGGAGCGTCCCGCGCCGAAGGCGACCGCACGGGAGCGGGCCCGCGAACGCGACGAGATCGCCGCCGCGCACCGCGCCCTCTACGCGGACGTGCTCCAGCGGGCCGTCCAAGCGGACGCGGGCCGATGACCGCCAAGAGGGTGGCGCTCATCGCGTCAGCGCGCCACCCCATCAGCGAACCCTTCGCGGGCGGTCTCGAAGCGCACACCTGGAACCTCGCGCACGCGCTGATCCGGCGCGGCCACCACGTGGAGCTGTTCGCGGCGCCCGGCTCCGACCCGGCGCTCGGCGCCCGTGAACTCCCGGTGCACAGGATCGAGTTGAGCGCGGCGGCCCGGTCGGACGCCAGCATGCCGAGCCTCGCCTGGATGGAGGAGCACCACGCGTACCTGATGCTGATGCTGGAGCTGGCACGCGACGGGGACCGGCGGTTCGACGTCGTCCACAACAACAGCCTGCACCACCTCCCCGTCGCGATGGCGTCGACGCTGCGCGTCCCGGTGATCACGACGCTGCACACCCCTCCCACGCCCTGGCTGGAGTCCGCGATCCAGACCCCGGACGCCTGCCCGGTCGCGTTCACCGCCGTCAGCGAGTTCACGGCCTCCGCCTGGCAGCCGCTGGTCCCGGCCGCGCGCGTCGTGCGCAACGGCGTCGACACCGGCTTCTGGCAGCCGGGGCCCGGCGGCGACGGCCTGCTCTGGTCGGGCCGCCTCGTCCCCGAGAAGGGCCCCCACCTGGCGATCCGGGCGGCGCGCGCGGCCGGGGTGCCCCTGCGGCTCGCCGGGCCCGTCTCGGACCGGCGCTACTTCGCCGAGGAGGTGGCGCCGCTGCTCGGCGACGGCGCCGAGTACGTCGGCCACATCGACCGGCGGGGCCTCGCCGAACTGCTGCGGTCCTCCGCGGCGGCGCTGGTCACGCCGAGCTGGGACGAGCCGTACGGGCTCGTCGTCGCCGAGGCGCTGGCCTGCGCCACCCCGGTCTGCGGCTTCGACCGGGGCGCCCTCGCGGAGATCCTCACCCCGGAGTGCGGACTCCTCGCGCCCCCGGGCGACGTGGACGCCCTCGCCGCGCTCATCCCGCGTGTCATGCGGCTCGACCGGAAGGCCGCCCGCGCCCGCGCCGAGGAGTTCTGCGCACTGGACCGCACGGCCGACGCCTATACCGCCCTCTACGAGGAGGTGTCCGGGTGACGACCGGCCCCATCGGCTACTACGTGCACCACCAGGGGCGCGGCCACCTGCACCGCGCCCAGTGCGTGGCCCCGCACGTGCCGGGCCCGGTCACGCTCCTGTCCTCGCTGCCCAGGCCCGCCACCTGGACGAGCCCCTGGGTGGCGCTGCCGCCCGACACCACGGACGACCCGCTCGACCCCACCGCCCGGGGACGGCTGCACTGGGCACCGCTCCACCACCCGGGACACCGCGAGCGGATGGGCGTCATCGCCGAGTGGATCAGGCAGGAGGAGCCCGCCCTCTTCGTCACGGACGTCTCCGTGGAAGTCACCGCCCTGGCCCGTCTCATGGGCGTCCCCGTCGTGGTGACGGCCATGCGCGGCGACCGCGCCGACGCCGCGCACCGCCTCGGCCTCGACCTCGCGGACGCGCTCCTCGCCCCCTGGCCGCGGTCCCTGCCCGAGCCGGGCTGGCCCGCCGCCTGGTACGAGAAGACCCTGCACACGGGGAGCATCTCGCGCTTCGACGGACGCCCGCGGCCCGCCGGCACGCGACCACCCGGCAACGAGGTGCTCGTGCTGTTCGGCGCGGGCGGCACCGCGTTCACCCAGTCCGCGCTCGCCGAGGCCCGGCGCGCCACCCCCGACTGGACCTGGACCGTCCTGGGCGGCGAGGGGGCCGCCTGGACCGAGGACCCCTGGCCCGCGCTGTGCCGCGCCCGCGTCGTCGTCACCCATGCCGGGCAGAACGCGATCGCCGAGTGCGCCGCCGCCGGTGCCCGGGCCCTGGTCCTCCCGCAGGACCGCCCGCACGGCGAACAGCACGCCACAGCACGGGCGTTGCGGGCGGCGGACCTGGCGACCGTACGGGACAGCTGGCCGTCCGCGCGGGAATGGCCGGCCCTGCTCGAGGAGACCGCGGCCCGCCCGAACCGCTGGTCCCGCTGGTCCCACGGCGACGGAGCGGCACGCGCCGCACGCCTCCTCACCGACCTGGCCTCCCGCTCACCGAGGCAGCCCGTATGCGTAGCGCGGTGATCACCCTCGCGGCCGGGCGCCACGCGCACCTGCGGCTGCAACAGGACGGGCTCGCGCGCGGCGTGCGCACCCCCGACCAGTACGTGGTCGTCTCCATGGCCGACCCCGGGATCGCGGACGCGCTCGCCGACCGGCGTCCGGCCGCACAGGTCGTCACCGTGCCCCTGGCCGACGGACGGCTGCCCCTCGCCGCGGCCCGCAACGAAGGTGCCGCGCGGGCCCTCGCGGGCGGCGCCGACCTCCTCGTCTTCCTCGACGTGGACTGCGTACCGGGCCCCACGCTCCTGGACGGCTATGCCCGCGCCGCCGAGGACGGGGCGCTGCTGTGCGGCACGGTCGCCTACCTGCCGCCCCCACCGGGCACGGGCTACCGCCTCGACGATCTGGAGGGCCTCGCCCCACCGCACCCCGCCAGGCCCGCTCCGCCCGCCGGGCACGTGGAGCGCGGGGGCGACCCGCGTCTGTTCTGGTCGCTCTCCTTCGCGCTCACCGCCCGCACGTGGCGGCGGATCGGCGGCTTCTGCGAGGACTACACCGGGTACGGCGGCGAGGACACCGACTTCGCCGCCACCGCGGCCCACCGGGGCGTCGACCTGTGGTGGGTCGGCGGCGCGCCCGCCTACCACCAGTACCACCCGACGCACCATCCGCCCGTCCAGCACATCGACGACATCCTCCGCAACGGGGCGCTCTACAAACGCCGTTGGGGCAGCTGGCCGATGGAGGGCTGGCTCCGCGCGTTCGAGGCGGAAGGGCTCGCGGTGCACGACAGGGCCGCCGACGCCTGGCGCAGGACCTGACCCGCACCCGGGCGCCGGGCGGCCCGTCGGCGGAGGTCAGCCCTCGGGCCCGTCGGCCCCTTCGAGGCCGTCGTCCGCCTCGCCCTCGGCCTGGGACGGCGTGGAGCGCGGCACCTCCGGGTGCTCCTCCCGCTGCGTGGACGGGCCGTCGCCGGCCCGGGAGTCGTCGTCGGAGTCGCCCTCGGCCTGGGACGGAGTGGTGTCGCTCATGGCTCTGCTCCTCGGTGGGGGATATCGCGGGACAGCGGGGCCCGCGGCGTGCCGGGTTCCCCGCTGACCTCAGGAAACACCCTTTCGGCACGGTCGGCAGCGGCGAGCGCGCCGGGCGGGGGCGGAGGGCCGGGACTGACGCGATCGGCCCTTGTGGCGGGTGCGGGCAGTGGTGACACTTGATCCGGTTCGACGGGGCGACTGGGCGGGCGGGGGACGAGCGGCGGTGGACGACCTGACGCGGGGCGGCGGAACGCACGAGGTGGTGGGCGGGCCGGGCGGGGTACGGACGGTGCGGGAGTTCGTGGCGCTGATGCGCCACCGCAAGGACGCCTCCGGCCTCACCTACCGCCAATTGGAGCTGCGCGCCGCGAAGAACGGCGACGTCCTGGCCCGCTCCACCCTCGCGGGCGCCCTCTCCCGCGAAGCGCTCCCGAAGGCGGATCTGCTCACCGCCTTCGTCCGGGCCTGCGGGGTCGGCGAGGAGGAGGTCGCGGAGTGGGAGGCGGCCCGCGAGCGGCTGGCGGCGGGCGGTGACCTCGAGGGCGACGCGGACCCCGCGCACACCCCGGACGGCATCGACGCCGCCGAAGCCGGTGGGGCGGCCGACGCCGCCGGACCGGGCCCCGGAACCGACGGCCCGCGCGGCGCCGGCGCCGGCGGACAGCTGCGGCGTGGCGGGAAACGGCTGGTGCGGGCGCGCCGCCGCGTCCTGCTCCTCGTCGGCGGCGTCGTGGTGTGCGCCGCGCTGCTGATCGTGGCGTTGCAGGCCCTCGACGACGGCGGCGGCGCGCAGGGCGGGGCCGACGTGCCCGCCGGAGCGGTGACCGTACGGCCGGTGGAGGGACCCGACCTCTGCATCAGCGACGGCAAGGACCGCGAGGGCCGCTACGACAGCCTCGTCGCCGTGTTCCGGGCGTGTGCGACGGCCTCCCCGCCCGTCACCGAACTGCGCGCGACGGACGACGGCCGCCACCGCATCCACTGGTACCACCCCGAGCACGGCCCCGGCTGCCTCGTGGTCCGGAAGGAAGGCCCGCCCAAGGGGTTCCTCGAACCGTTCAGCGAGTGCCGCCAGGGCACCCCCCTGCGGGTGGAACGCGTACGGGACACCACCTCCACCTACGTACTCAAAGTCACCGACGCGCAGTGCGTGACGGCCGGAGCGCGGGACGAGCGGCCCGTCGACGGTGTGGAGGCGGTGGTGCGGCCCTGCGACGGTTCGACGGGCCAGCGTTTCGTGATCCGCCGAACCACCGCGGGCACGGCCACCCCGGCCGCCGGCTGAGCCCTCCCCTTGCGCGGCGCGGCCGCGAGGGTCCCCCGAGCTTCCCCTCGCGGCCGGCGCCGGACAAGAAACTGCCAGGTGGGACCCTGTCCGGCAAGGGTCAGGGCTGTCCGGGACAGGATCGCGCTGTCCCGGACAGAGCGCCGACTACAGCCCGTTGACCTTGCCGCTCGCCGACACCTCGTAGACCAGCGTCACGGTGCGCCGGCCGCCGGGCGGCAGGGAGACGTCCCAGCGGGCGATGCCCTCGGCGTCGAGCGCGTCGGGGGCGGGCGAGCAGGCTTCCTCGCGCAGCCGCACCACGACGTCCGCGACCTCGGAGACCGGGATCCGCTCACGGAGCGTGATGGTGCGGTCCTCGGTGTCGTCCGGCCCGGAGAACCGCGACACGTGCAGCCGGACCGTGCGGGTGACGACGGTCCGGTGGGTCAGGCCCGTGGTGTCGCGGGCCTCCTCGGTCTCCCGGAGCACCCGGTGGCTGTCGGAGCTGCCGAACGCCAGCTCGGCGGTGGCGCCCGGTGCGGTGAAGTCCAGGGCGGAGCGGCCGGTGAAGCCGCTGTCGCGGACCAGTTCCACGGGCCCGGCGAGCAGCGCGTGCCCGCTCGCGTTCGGGAACCGCACCACCTGCGTGACCAGCGGCGAGAGTTCGGGCGCGCACACGTACTCGCTGTGCGCCGCGCTGGTGGCCTCCGTCAGCGGCACGCGGTGCGCGCGTCCGTCGCTCGGCACGGAGGCCGGCGCGGGGGCGCGCAGGACGCGGACCTCGCCGCCGTCGTCCACGCCCGGCAGCCCGGGGACGGGTGCCGGGCCCACATCGGTGATCTCCTCCTCGCGCACCTCGATGTCGACGGTCCGGCGTTCGACGGCGGACCGGTCCCGCAGCGTGAGCCGGTCCTCGACGAGCCGTGGCGGCGCGGTCGCCAGGCCGGACCGGGCCGTCGACAGCGTCAGACGGACCCCCGACCAGTCCTCGCCGGTGCGCTGCCACACCATCGCGTCGGTCCGCAGGGCCAGCCGGCCCGCGTCGAGCGTGGCGCGGTAGGCGGGGCGCCACAGCGCGCACGGGGTGAGGTGGCTCAGCCGCAGCTCGGCCTCGCCCGCTGCCGCCGCCCGCACGGTCAGCTCCACGTGCGCGGTCAGCTCCGGCGGCTCCTCCTCGGCGGCCTGCAACGCGCCCAGGGCGGTGCCCAGTTCCGTACCGAGCGCCCGCAACCGCGCCTCCACGGTGCCGAGCTCGTCCTCGTGACTGTCGCGCTCGGCGTACGCGCGCTCCAACTCGCGGGTCCAGCGCTCCGGTTCGCTCTCGCCGTACCCCGCGCCCTCGCCGAACTCGCGCAGCAGGTCGGCGGCGAGCCGCGCCAGGAGGTCGAGGCGGGCCCGCAGCCGGTCGCGGCGCTGCCGCAGCGCCCGCTCCTCCTCCTTGAGGGCGTACGTGTGCCGGCGCAGCGCGGAGTCCTCGTCGCCGGGCGGCTCGGGCGAGCGCGGCGTCCAGGCCCGGACCAGGCGGACGTCCAGGACCGTGGCGTCGGCGGCGTTGGTGGCGCCGCCGGTCAGGGCGGCGTGCAGGCTGCGGTCGACGGCGAGCGCGCCGACCGGTCCCAGGAGCAGCCGCTGGACGCCGGGGCGCAGCGCGAGGGCGGCCGTGCGCTCGACGTGGGCGCGGTCCTCCAGGCAGGTCACGGCGGTGACGGGCAGCGGGATCAGGGCGGTGGCCGGGGTCCCGGCCTCGGCCCCGGTCTCGGGGGACGTGGTCATGGGTTCAGCTCCTCCGGTTGCCGCCGACGAGGGCCTTGGCGGCCGGGATGCGGATCTCGTGGCCGCCGTCGAGCACGGCGGTGCCGCCCGCGGGGACGTCCACCCGCCACAGACGCGTGCCGGGCACGGGCCGTTCGGGCCCCTCGCCGCCGTCCGGCGGGGCCGTCCATCCGCCCCGTTCCTCGATGCGGATGTCGCCCTCGGCGGCGGTGGGCACGCGCTCGCGGACCTCGACGGTGACCGTGCGGGGCAGCCGGTTGGCCAGCTCCACGTGGACGCGGTGGTCGAGCACGGTCGTGGTGTTGCGCAGCCCCGCGGTCGATTCACGCAGCTCCGTGCGGCGGCTGACCCGGACCGCCTCGGCCGGGCCGAGCCCGATGCGTCCCGTGCCGCCCGGGGCGATGGTCGGCAGGGCCGTGGCGGGCAGCTGGTCGCCGTCGGAGGTGAGGTCGAGCGGGCCCGCGAGCAGGGCCCGGTCGGTGGCGTTGGTGAGCACCAGCGTCGCGTACACGGTCTCCTCGACGGACGGCACGCACACGTACTCGGTGCGCAGGCCGACGGGCAGTTCGGTGACGGTGACGGTGTGCCAGGCGCCGTCGGAGGGGATGTCGGCGGGGCCCTCGGCGTCGTAGCGGTAGGTGAAGGAGCCGGCCGACTCGCGGGGCCGCACGGCGTCTCCCGGCAGCGGCAGGAACTGCACGGCCTCGGCGCGTCCCCGCACCTCCGTGGCCGTACGGTCAGGGGCCGCCCCCGGCGTGAGCAGCCCGCGCCGCCCGTCGGGCGCGTCGGCGCCGGACAGGACGAGGTCCCCGTAGTCGAGCTCGGCGGCGCTGGGGCGCGGCGGCCCGAACCGGGGCGGAGCCGGGGGAGCCGGGGTCGGAGCGGCGCCGGACGCCATCGGGGCGTCGGCGAACGCCGGGGCGCCCGCGGCCATCGGCGCGCGGGCCGCCCTCGCCTTGCCGACCGAACGCGGCCGGGCGGCCCCGGGCGCGACGGGTGCGGGCGGAGGCGGGGGCGCGCCGTACACCGGAGCGTCCTCGGCGGCACCGGCTGCCATCGGGGCGCCGTAGCCCTGCGGGGGCGCGAGGTCGGCCGAGGACTCCTCCGCGGCATCGGCGTGGAGCACGGCGCCGCCGACCGCCCGCGGGACCGGCCTCGGCCCCGCCCCGTCGTACCCGGTGAAGAGGTCGGCGAGACCCGCCGGGGGTTCGCGCCAGCCGGACGGCGCGGGTGCGGGCTGGCGGCGGCCGATGCGGGTCGAGCGGAGCTTCGGGACCCCGGTGGGGCGGAGCAGGTCGGCGGTGGACAGGCCGATGCGGACGCCGGTCCAGTCCTCGCCGGTGTGCTGGGCGACCGAGGCGCGGAGCACCAGGCGCCCGGCACCCCCTTCCTGACGGTGTGTCAGCCGGTAGGACGGCACCCAGACGGCGCCCGGCACGCGGTACTCGACCTCGACCGTCACCTCGTCGCGCGCGGCGCCCTCCAGGGTCAGCACGGCCGAGACCGAGGTCCGGACCGAGTCCGACGCCGCACCCGTGGGCGCGCGGCGCAGCCGTTCGGTGGCCAGGTCCACCTCGTGCGTCACGCGGCGCAGTTCCTCGTCCCGCTCGTCGAGCACGGCGTGGAGCGCGGTGAGCCGCTCGTCCACGAACTCCGCGAGGCCGAGCCACGCGTCGACGGGGGTACGGCGGTGCGGGTCGTCGCGCCTGCGGGGCGGCTGCACCGGCCGCACCGCCGCGACCTCCTCGATCCGCCGCACCTGCCGGTCCCGCCGCGCCTCGGCCGCCCGCCGCGCCTCGCTCAGCCGCTCCACCTCGCGGCGCAGCTCCTCGTGCGCGTCGGGCGCGGCGGGTGCGGCCTCGACGGCGACCCGGGCCTCGGCGACCCGTACGCCCGGCGCGTCCACGACCGAGGCCCGCAGTGACCCCGGGTCGAGCGAGAGCGGCAGGCCGCCGATCCGTACCCGGCCGTCGGCCGCCGTGACGGTGCCCCGGGCGCGCCGCACGCACACGGCGCCCCGCGCGTGCACCACCACCGCCGTGAGCACCGAGTCCCAGGGCGCCGCCGCCCCCTTGTCCGTCTGTGTGTCCGTCATCGCGTGTCCCCCGTACACCGTCGTCACCGACCCGAAACGCCGGTCGAAGACTACGCCGTGATCATGGAGCGGGCAGGGCGGGGAACCGGCGCCGGGGTGCTCGGGCGAACCGCCGTGGTGACCGGCGTCTTCGTGCACATCGACGCGGGGCGGGGCCGCCACTCAGAAAGCGACAGAATCTGACGTCGATATTGTCTCGGTTGTGTTCCCTTCCTAGGGTGGGCGCGGTTCCGCAACCGCTCCCGGCCGGAAGGGCACAGCCATGCCGCACCCGTCCCGCATGTACGTAAGCCGCCGACGTCTCCTCGAAGCGGGGGCGGCCGTGCTAGGCGCGGCAGCACTGCCCCAAGTGCTGCCTGTCGGGCAGGCGTTCGGCGCTGGAGGAGAGGTCAAGGCGGGCGGCGACGAGTGGAACGGGCACATCGACGTCTTCCGCCTCGGCACCGAGCCCGCCCACACCACCCTCATGCCGTACGAGAGCGTGCGGCAGGCGCTCGCGGCGGACCGCACGAGATCCCCGTACCGCCAGAGCCTCGACGGGGACTGGAAGTTCCGTCACGTGGAGCGGCCCGCCGACAAGCTCGACGAGTTCCACCGCCCCGACCTCGACGACTCCGGCTGGGAGACGATCCCCGTCCCGTCCGCCTGGCAGATGCACGGGTACGACACCCCGATCTACGTCAACATCACCTACCCGTGGTGGGGCGCCAACGGGCTCGGCGAGGACGCCCAGCCGCCCGCCGCGCCGACCCGGTACAACCCGGTGGGCCAGTACCGGCGCACGTTCACCGTGCCGGGGGGCTGGCGCGGGCGACGGACCTTCCTGCACTTCGAGGGCGTCAAGGCGGCGCACTACGTGTGGGTCAACGGGCAGCTCGCCGGATACCACGAGGACTCGTACACACCCGCCGAGTACGACATCACGCCGCACCTGAAGGACGGCACCAACCACGTCGCCGTCGAGGTCTACCGCTACTCGGACGGCGACTGGCTGCAGGACCAGGACATGATCCGGCTCAGCGGCATCTTCCGCTCCGTGTACCTGTACTCGACGCCCACGGTGCACCTGCGCGACTTCAAGATCGAGACGCCGCTCGGCGACGGGTACAGGTCGGCCGAGCTGTCGGTCACGGCCCACGTACGCGACTACGCGGGCGACGCCGACGGGGCCGCGTACACGGTCGAGACCCAGCTCTACGACGCCGGCGGGCACGCCGTCTGGGCCCGGCCGCTCACCGGTTCCGCCGCCCTGACCTCGGCGGAGGTGACCGTGAAGGGCGCGAAGTCCGTCCCCTCACCGCGCCTGTGGTCCGCCGAGAACCCCTACCTCTACACCGCCGTCCTGCGCCTGCGCGATCCGCGCGGAAAGGTCGTCGAGACGCTGTCGCACCGCGTCGGCCTGCGCGAGTTCGCGCTGAAGGACGGCCTCATGCGGATCAACGGGCAGCCCGTCTCGCTGCGCGGCACCAACCGCCACGAGATGCACCCGGACCGCGGCTCCGCCCTGAGCCGCGCCGACATGGTCCGCGACATCCGGATCATCAAGCGGCTGAACATCAACTCCGTGCGCACCTCGCACTACCCCAACAACCCGCTGTGGCTCGAACTCGCCGACGCGTACGGCCTCTACCTCGTCGGCGAGACCAACCTGGAGACCCACGGCATCAACAGCTCCTACCCGGGCGACCGCGCCGACTGGACCACCGTGTGCGTCGACCGCGCGCGGAATATGGTGCACCGCGACAAGAACCATGCCTCCGCCGTTATCTGGTCGCTCGGCAACGAGGCGGGCGGCGGCTCCGCCTTCAAGGCCATGCACGACTGGATCCACGGCTACGACCCGACCCGCGTCATCCACTACGAGGGCGACGACCGGCCGGGCGTCAGCGACATCCGCTCCAAGATGTACGAGTCGCCGAGCCGCGTGGAGGCCCGCGCGAAGGACACCTCCGACACCCGCCCGTACGTGATGGTCGAGTACGCCCACTCGATGGGGAACTCGACCGGCAACTTCAAGGAGTACTGGGACGTCGTACGCCGCTACGACGTCCTCCAGGGCGGCTGGATCTGGGACTTCGTCGACCAGGCGCTGAACTGGCCGACCCCGGCGCGTACCCTGTTCACCGAGGAGGGACCCGCGCGCCTCAAGGGCCAGATCGTCAACCCGTCGGGCTCGTTCAGTCGGGACAAGGGCGTCTCAGGCGCGACCGTCTTCGCCCGCGACGACCGCCTCGACCTGCGCGGCTCGCTGACCCTCGAAGCGTGGACTACCCCGCACGTGCGCGGCTACGACCAGCCGATCCTCGCCAAGGGCGACACCCACTACGCCCTCAAGCAGTCCGGGAAGACCCTGGAGTTCTTCCTCTACGCCGACGGCCAGTGGATCGCGGCGTCCTGGCAGACACCCGACGACGGCTGGACGGGCGCCGAGCACCACGTCGCGGGCGTCTTCGACGCGGACCGGGGCACACTTACCCTGTATGTGGACGGGGCGGTCAAGGCGACGAGGACCACCACCCGCAAGCCGTCCGGCTCCACGGCGCCTCTCTCCCTCGCGGGTGAGGTCGAGAACCCCACGCGGGAACTGAGCGGCACGGTCCGCCGGGCCCGCGTGTACGCCCGCGCGCTGAGCGCCGCCGAACTCGCCGACGACGGGCGCACCCCGGACGGCGAAGGCGTGCGCTTCTGGTTCGACGCCCGCACCGTCGGCCACGAGACGGAGAAGGCGCGGGACAAGACGTTCCCCGCGTACGGCGGCGACTGGGGCGACAACCCCAACGACGGCGCCTTCAGCGGCGACGGCATCGTCCTGCCCGACCGCCGCCACACCGGAAAGGCCGCCGAGGTCAAACGGATCTATCAGACGATCGGAGCGACCCTGAAGGAAGGCGGCGCGGCCGGCGAGGTCACCCTCCACAACGAGAACCTGTTCACCAACCTCCGCGCCTGGCACGGAAGCTGGGAGCTGGCCTGCGACGGGCAGGTGGTCCGGCGCGGCACACTCACCCGCGCCCAGCTCGACGTGGACCCGCTGAGCAGCAAGGACATCACGATCCCGGTACGGCTGCCGGACGATCCGGCGCCCGGCGCCGAGTACTTCCTCCAGCTCTCCTTCACCACCAAGGAGCGCACCCCGTGGGCGGAGGAGGGCTTCGAGGTGGCCCGCGTACAACTGCCGCTCGACGCGGGCAGCCCCGAGGTCACCCCCGTACCGCTGGCCGACGTGCCGAAGCTGGCGTACGAGGACGGGGCCGGGCAGGTCACCGTCACCGGCCGCGGAGGACTCGAGGTCGTCATCGACAAGTCGACCGGACTCCTCACGACGTTCGCGGCGGGCGGCACGAAGCTGCTGCTCACCGGCGCGGTCCCGAACTTCTGGCGCGCGCCGACGGACAACGACCAGGGCAACGGCCAGCACACCCGCAACCAGACCTGGCGGGACGCGGGCGCCCGGCGCGAGGTCCGGGAGGTGACGGTGCGCCCGCTCGACGGCGGACGCGCGGTCGCCGTCACCGTCGAGGGCACCCTGCCGACCACGACGGAGTCGGCGTACAGCACGACCTACACCGTCTTCGGCAACGGCGAGATCAAGGTCGACAACACTTTGCACCCGGGTGCCGCGAACCTCCCCTACCTGCCCGAGGTCGGCACGATCCTGCACCTGCCCGCGGCCTTCGAGCGCCTCGACTACTACGGCCGCGGCCCGGAGGAGAACCACTGGGACCGCAAGGACGGCACCGACGTGGGCCGCTGGTCCTCCACCGTGCGCGACCAGTGGACCCCGTACATCCGGCCCCAGGAGAACGGCAACAAGACGGACGTGCGCTGGGCGGCGCTCACCGACCGGCGCGGCCACGGCCTCCTCGTGTGGGGCGACGGCCTCCTGGAGGTCAACGCCTCCCACTTCACCCCGGAGGACCTGTCGGTCGGCGTCCGCCACGACTACCAGCTCACCCCGCGCGAGGAGGTGATCCTGCGCGTCAACCATCGGCAGATGGGGGTCGGAGGCGACAACAGCTGGGGTGCGCACACCCATGACGCGTACAAGCTGTTCGCGGACCGGGACTACGCGTACACGTACCGGCTGCGGCCGATCACGGACGTGGGGGAGGCGGGGCGGCTTGCGCGGCGGCCCACCGGGACGCGGTGACCGGGGTGTGGGGGAGACTCGGGGTACGTCGCAGCCGTACGGCGTACCCGCCACCCCCTGGAGTTGACGCATGCCCTTCGACATAGCCGCGATCCGCGCCAAGATCCCCGCGCTCGCCTCCGGCTCCGCCCGGTTCGACGCGCCGGGCGGCACCCAGCCGCCGCAGCCCGTCATCGACGCCGTCGTCGCCGCGCTGACCGGGCCCACGGCGAACCGGGGCAGCACCACGGAGGGCGAGCACAACGCGGAGCGCATCGTGGCCGGGGCGCGCGCCGCCCTCGGCGACCTGCTCGGCACCGCGCCCGGCACCGTGGTGTTCGGGCGCAGCGCCACGCAGCTCACCTACGACCTGGCGCGGACGCTCGCCAAGACCTGGGAGCCGGGCGACGAGGTCGTGGTCACCCGGCTCGACCACGACTCCAACATCCGGCCCTGGGTGCAGGCCGCCGAGGCGGCCGGCGCGGTCGTGAAGTGGGCGGGCTTCGACCCGGCGACGAGCGAGCTGCGCCCCGAGCACATCGAGGCGCAGGTGTCCGCACGGACCCGGCTCGTCGCCGTCACCGCCGCGTCGAACCTCACCGGGTCGCGCCCCGACCTGCCCGCGATCGCCGCCCTCGCGCACGGCACGGGCGCCCTGTTCCACGTCGACGCCGTGGGCTACGCCTCGCACGCCCTCGTGGACCTGACGGCGATGGGCGCCGACACGCTCGTCTGCTCGCCGTACAAGTTCCTCGGCCCGCACCTGGGCGTGCTGACCGGCCGCGCCGACCTCCTGGAGTCCCTGCGCCCCGACAAGCTGCTCCCGTCCAGCGACCAGGTGCCCGAACGCTTCGAACTGGGGACGCTGCCCTACGAGTTGCTGGCCGGGGCGCACGCCGCGGTGGACTTCCTCGCGGGCCTCGACCCGGACGCGCGGGGCAGCCGCCGCGCACGGCTGACCGCCTCGTTCGCCGCGCTCGCAGAGCACGAGCACGCGCTCTCCAAGCGCCTCGCGGACGGCCTCGCGGAGCTGGCCGGCATCACCGTGCACGGCCGCCCCGCCGCCCCGACCCCGATCGTCCTGTTCACGGTGGCGGGCCACCGCCCGGCCGAGGTCGCCCGCCACCTCGCCGCCCACGGCGTCGACGCCCCGGCCGGTTCCTTCTACGCCGTGCACGCGTCGGAGGACCTCGGCCTCGGCACCGAGGGCGGCGTACGCGTCGGGTTCGCCCCTACACCAGCGAGGAGGACGTGGACCGCCTCCTCGCGGCGCTGCGGCTGCTCGGCTGACGGCGTCGGCCCGGCGGGCCGACGCGTCACGATCGCGTCAGGGGTGCGGCGGCGCACGTCAGCATCGCGTCAGGAGGGCTCCGGGCACCGGGGAGGGCGGGCATAGCGTCCTCGGCGAGGGCCCGGCCGCACGTCCCGCGGCCGGGCCCCGGCACCGCCGCACCACCCCGGATCCCGTAGGAGGCATCCCATGGCACCACTCCCGTGCGACAAAGGCGACAAGGGCGACAAGGAAGGCGAGGGCGGCGAGGAACCGGAACCCCTCGAACGCGTCCCGGCCGGGCTGTTGTACGTCCCTGTCCGGCCGGGCCCCTTCGGGCACGCCGCCCGCCTGTTCCGCGACCCGCTCGGCGGCCGCACGGCGGTCGGCTTCACCTCCGAGCGGGCGCTCGCCGCGACGCTCGGCCCCGGCCAGCCGTGGATCCGGCTCGCCGCACCCGCCCTGCGCGCCATGACCGGGCCGCTCGGCGTGGCCACCATCACCGTCGACCCCCAGCTCACCGCCCCGGCCCCGGCGGCCATCCGCACCCCGGCGCTGACGTACCTGACCTGCCGTGCAAGGCCGGTGGCGCGATGACGACCGTGCGCGAAACGCCGCTCGCGGCAGACGGCCTGGCGGTGTGGCCCGAGTCGGCCGCCGAGCACCGGCCCGGCGAGGTGACCGTCGGCGGGGTGGCCCTCGCCGAGATCGCGGGCCGGTACGGCACCCCCGCCTACGTCCTCGACGAGGGCGAGGTCCGCCGCCGCTGCCGCGCCTACCGGGACGCCTTCCCGGAGGCGGAGATCCACTACGCCGCCAAGGCGTTCCTGTGCCGGGCCATGGCGCACTGGGCGGCGGAGGAGGGGCTCGGCCTGGACGTCTGCTCCGCCGGAGAACTGGAACTGGCCGTCGCCGCCGGTTTCCCCGCAGGGCGCATCGTCCTGCACGGCAATGTGAAAACGCCGCACGACCTGCATACGGCGCTGGAGCACGGCGTCGGCCGCGTCGTCATCGACAGCCCCTCCGAGATCGCCCGCATCGCGGCGGCCGTCGGCCCGGACAGCCGGCAGAAGGTGATGGTGCGGGTGGTGCCCGGCGTCAGCGCGGGCGGCCACGAGAAGATCCGTACCGGCACCGAGGACCAGAAGTTCGGCCTCTCCCTCTCCGACGGCTACGCGCAGCACGCCATCGCCCGCGTCCTCGGCCAGCCCCGGCTCGACCTGACGGGCCTCCACTGCCACCTCGGCTCGCAGATCACGGACGTCAAGCCGTACGTGAGCGCCGTGCGCCGCATGGTGGGTCTGATGGCCCGGCTGCGCGACCAACACGGAGTATCTCTGCGGGAGTTGGACCTGGGCGGGGGCCACGGCGTGGCCTACCGCCCCGGTGAGCCCGCCATGGATCTCGCCCGGCTGGCGCGCACCGTCCGCGCCGAACTGAAGGCGGCGTGCGGCGCGGCGGGGCTTCCCGTGCCGCGCCTGATCATCGAGCCGGGCCGGGCCATCGCCGGACCCGCCGGGATCGCGCTGTACCGCGTCGTGGCCATCAAGCACACCGGCGACCGCACCTTCGTCGCCGTCGACGGCGGCATGAGCGACAACCCCAGGCCCGCGCTGTACGGGGTGCGCTACGCGCCCCGCCTGATCGGCCGGAACACGAGAGGGGCGGGCCTGGCCCCGGTCACGGTCGTCGGCCGGCACTGCGAGGCAGGGGACGTGGTCGCCGCGGACGTCGAACTGCCCGCCGACGTCCGGGCGGGCGATCTGCTGGCCGTCCCTGTGGCGGGCGCCTACCACCTGTCGATGGCCTCCGGCTACAACATGGTCGGCCGCCCGCCGGTGGTGGCCGTGCGCGACGGCGACGCCCGCCTCCTCGTCCGCCGCGAGTCACCGGCGGACCTCCGCAGCCGCGACGTGGGCCTGTAGCCCGCGCCGCGGCCGTGCCGAGGCTCAGCCCGTGGCGCAGGAGACGGACGGCCAGGTGGTGTTGCCGTTGTGCTGGATGGTGACGCCGAAGGTGTTGCCGTTGCCGTTGGGTTTCGCGGTCAGGGTCTGTGCGTTGGGGTAGCTGGCGGCGATGTTCCAGGTGGAGAGGATCTTGGCGGGGGAGGGGACGTTCATGGTGACGGTCCAGTTGTTCGATCCGGTGACGGCGACGTTGAGGTTGTAGCGGTCGTTCCAGGACTGTCCTGCGGAGAGGGTGGCCGTGCAGGAGCCGCCCCCGCCGCCTCCGCCTCCGTCCGATCCGCCGTCGGGGGCGACGGCGCGGCCGGTGCTCGGCGAGATCATTCCGGCGCACAGGCCGCGGGCGGCCAGGCCCTGCGCGATGCGCGGGATCGCGGCGAGCGTGTTGGCGGGCCAGTCGTGCATCAGGATGACCTGGCCGTTGGTGAGCCGGCCCGCCGCCGCGACGATCGCGTCGGTACTGGCGTTGTTCCAGTCCTGCGAGTCGACGTCCCAGATGATCTCCTTCAGGCCGTACTTGGCCTCGACCGCCCGCACCGTCGCGTTGGTCTCGCCGTACGGCGGCCGGAACAGCTTCGGCGTACCGCCGCCCGCGTTCGCGATGGCCTGCTGGGTGCGGGAGATCTCCGAGTCGATCTGCGCCTGCCCGAGCGTGGTCAGGTGCGGGTGCGTGTAGCTGTGGTTGGCGACCCACATCCCGGCGCTGACCTGCGCCCGCACCTGGGCCGGGTTGGCGGCGGCGTACTGGCCCTCGTTGAACATGGTGGCCCGCAGCCCGTTCTGCTTCAGCGCGTTGAGCAGGGCCGGGGTGGTGCCGGACGGGCCGTCGTCGAAGGTGAGGCCGACATACCCGGTGCAGGCGGCGGCGGCCTGCGCGGGCGCGGCAGGGTGGACGGTGAGCGTGGCGGCGGCGGCCATGGCGACGACCGCCGATCTCGCGAGCAGGGAACGTGCACGCGTGGGGATGCGCACGGGGGTCCGTACGGAGATGTGCATGGGGGGTGCTCCTTCGCCATCGAGGGGACGGGGGTCAGCTCGCGGTGCAGGAGACGGAGGGCCAGGTCGTGTTGCCGTTGTGCTGGATGGTGACGCCGAAATTGTTGCCGCTGCCGTTGGGTTTCGCGGTCAGGGTCTGTGCGTTGGGGTAGCTGGCGGCGATGTTCCAGGTGGAGAGGATCTTGGCGGGGGAGGGGACGTTCATGGTGACGATCCAGTTGCTGGACCCGGAGACGGCGACGTTGAGGTTGTAGCGGTCGCTCCAGGACTGCCCGGCGGAGAGGGTGGCGCTGCACGCGCCGCCCCCGCCCCCGCCTCCGCCACCACCCGAACCGGTGCCGCCCAGGGTGATGTTGGAATTGCCGCTGCTCTGGTAGCCCTCGGTCGCCATGATCATGTAGTAGTTGAAGCTGCCGAGCGGCATCCCCGCGCGGGCCCACGCGTCGAAGTGGTTGCCGGTGGTGATGGTGCCGCCCGTCCGCTTCGACTGCCGGACGCTCCAGTACTGGTCGAAGGTCTTGGTGCCCTCGACGGACGGCGCGTTGTACCGCGTCGTCTTGTAGATGTCGTAGGTGCCGCCGTCGCTCGTGACGGTTCCCTTGTACGTGCCCGTGGGCCGGTACGTGCCCCAGTTGTCGACGATGTAGTACTCGACGAGCGGGTTCGACGTCCAGCCGTACAGCGCCAGATAGGCGTTGCCGGACGGGTTGAACGTCCCCGAGTACGTCACGCTCCTGCGCCCGCCGTTGGCCCAGCCCTTGCCGGCGACGAAGTTCCCGGTGTTGCTCCAGGAGGTGCTGTAACCGCCGCCGGAGCCCAGGTTCATGGAGACCGTGCCGGGGGCGTCGGTCCAGAACGAGTAGTAGTAGCCGTTGTTCGTGCCGGTCTGGTTCGTGGTGACGGTCGTGTCGGCGTGCGCGGTGCCGGGCAGGGCCAGCGCGGCGACGGCGACCAGCAGCGCGGCACAGACAGCGCTGATCAGCAGCCTGAACCGGTGTAGGGGGGTGTCGTGCATGAGCGTGCCTCCTCGTCCAACTCGTGCTCTCGCTCGTGACGGCGACAGCTTTGATCTGGCCCTGCCAACTGTCAAGAGTTTCGGTAAACATTGCGAAACACAGAATGAGCGGTTCAGCCGGTACTCGTACGGCTTCTGACGCGAGCCGATCGACCCCGTTGTGCGGGCCTGCGGCGTTACGGTCGCGCGAAAGTTTCGGCGAAGTTTCGCTTGGTTTCGATGTGTCCTCGGCGGGAGCTCGTCTCGCCCATACGGATCACCCGACGCGCCCCGCGCCGCCCCCGCCGCTGAAATGGACGCGTGCCCACTCCGCCGCCGGACGACTGCCTCGCCCGCAACGACTGGATCTGCGGCGCGTATCTGAGCACGCGCAGGCACATCCTGTTCGACGCCGTCGTGCAGCATCTGCAGATCACCCTCGCCGCCGTGGCGATCGCGCTCGTCATCGCCGTGCCGCTGGCCGTCGTCGCGCGCCGGTGGGGATGGGCGGCCGGGCCCGTGCTCGCGCTGACCACCGTGCTCTACACGATCCCGTCCCTCGCCATGTTCTCGCTGCTGCTGCCCGCCTACGGGCTCTCCGCCACGCTCGTCGCCGCCGGGCTCGTGCTGTACTCGCTGACCCTGCTCGTGCGGAACATCCTCGCCGGGCTGCGCGCCGTGCCCGAGGAGACCCGGCAGGCCGCGCGCGGCATGGGGTACGGGCCGGTCCGGCTGCTGCTCGCCGTCGAGCTGCCCCTCGCGCTGCCCGCCGCCATGGCGGGGCTGCGCATCGCGACCGTGTCCGCCGTGTCCCTGGTGACGATCGGCGCCATCGTCGGCCACGGCGGGCTCGGCAACCTGATCTACGCGGGGATGAACACGTACTTCAAGGCGCAGGTGCTGACCGCCTCCGTGCTGTGCGTGGTCATCGCCGTCGTCGCCGATCTGGTGCTGCTCGGCGTGGGGCGCCTCCTCACCCCCTGGACGAGAGCGAGCCGCGCGTGAAGACCCTCACCGACGCCTGGAACTGGCTCGCCGACTCCGCGCACTGGTCCGGCGACGACGGCATCTGGCACCGGCTGGCCCAGCACCTCGTCCTCACCCTCGTCTGTCTCGTCATCAGCTGTCTGATCGCCCTGCCCGTCGCTCTCGTGCTCGGGCACCTCGGCAAGGGCGGCGCGCTCGCCGTCAACATCTCCAACGTGGGGCGGGCCGTGCCCACCTTCGCCGTCCTCGTCCTGCTGCTCCTCACACCGCTCGGGCAGTACGGCGAGGGACCGACCGTCGTCGCGCTCGTCCTGTTCGCCGTGCCGCCCCTGCTCACCAACGCGTACGTGGGGATGCGCGGCGTCGACCGGGAAGTCGTCCGCGCGGCGCGCGGGATGGGCATGACCGGGCGGCAGATGCTGCTGCGGGTGGAGGCGCCGCTCGCGCTGCCGATGATCTTCAACGGGGTGCGGATCGCCGCCGTGCAGCTCGTCGCGACCGCCACCATCGCCGCGCTCGCGGGCGGCGGCGGGCTCGGCCGGATCATCACCGCCGGGTTCAACCTCGCCAGCACCCCGCAGGTCGTCGCGGGCGCCGTGCTCGTCGCCGTCTTCGCGCTGCTCGTCGAGGGGCTCTTCGAGATCGCCGAGCGGTGCGCGCCGTCCTGGGCGCGGGGAAGGGCCGCCGGGTGAGCGCGCGGAGCCGCCTTCGCGCGGCGCTCCTCGGGGCCGGGCTCCTGCTCGCCGGGTGTGCCACCGGGCCGTCCCTGGAGAACCAGGGCGAGGTGACCGCGCCGCCCGGCGACAGCAAGCACCTCGTCATCGGGTCCGCCGGGTTCACCGAGAGCGACCTGCTCGCGAACATCTACGCGCTGTTGCTGGAGAACGCCGGGTACGGCACCGAGATCCTGTCCGTCGCCAACCGTGAGCTGTACGAACCCGCCCTGGAGTCCGGGCAGATCGACGTCGTCCCGGAGTACGCCGCCACCTTCGCCGACTGGCTGGGCGCCAAGACCCACGGCGCCGACGCCGACCCCGTCGGCTCACCCGACCTCGACGCCACCGTCAAGGCGCTGCGCACCCTCGCCCGGCCGCGCGGCCTCGTCGTCCTCGACCCGGGCAGGGCAGTCGACCAGAACGCCTTCGCCGTCGCCCGGTCCTACGCCGCCGAGCACCGGCTGAAGACCCTCAGCGACCTCGGCGCCTCCGGTCTGAAGGTGCGGCTCGCCGCCGGGGACGAATGCGTGCAACGCCCGTACTGCGAACCGGGGTTGAAGAAGGTCTACGGGATCGACGTCACCGGCGTCGACCCGAAGGGCGTCGGCACCACCCAGTCCAAGAAGGCCGTGCAGAACGGGCAGGACCAGATGGTGCTCACCACGACCACCGACGCCACGCTCGCCGACTTCGGGCTCGTCCTGCTCGCCGACGACAAGAAGCTCCAGAACGCCGACTACATCGTGCCCGTCGTGAACCGGTCGCAGGCGGGCAGCGAGAAGGTCGCCGAGGCGCTGGGCGCGCTCGGCCCCGTCCTCACCACCGCGGATCTGGCCGCCATGAACCAGCAGGTCGACAGCTGGCGGCGGCTCCCCGAGGACGTCGCGCGCACCTATCTGCGCGACAAGGGGCTTCTGAAGTAGGCCGGTACGGGAGGGTGTGCCGCGGCCGAAGGGCGGGAAGGTGGAGCGCCTCCGGCGGACCCACCGAACAGGATCAGCCATGGACTCAGCTGCCCCGACCGCCCCGGCGTCCGCCACGGCTCCGGCCCGCTCGGCCGTCGTCGTCGGCGCGGGCGTGCTCGGCGCGAGCGTCGGCTACCACCTCGCCCGCCAGGGCGTCAGGGTCGTCGTCCTGGAGGCGGCCCCGCGCCCCGCGTCCGGCACCTCCGGCGCCACGTTCTCCGCGGACGTCACCCACGTGAAGACCCCGTACGCCTACTACCGGCTCAACCGGCAGGGCGCCGACGAGCACCGCCTGCTCTCCGGGACGCTGGGCGGACCGGCCTGGCGCCACCCCGTGCCCCTCGTCCAGTGGGCCGACGGCGACACGGCCCACCGGGCGCTGCGCGAACGCGTCCTGCGCGCCCGGGGCTGGGGCCACGACTGCCGCCTCGCCCCGCCGTCCGTGCTGCGCGACCTCGCGCCCGCCGTCGACCCCGCCGTCTGCGCCGCCGACGAGGTCGCGGTATACGGCTCCGCCGCCTGGTTCGACGCGCCGCGCTTCGTGCACGCCCTGCTCGACGCGGCCGTGCGGCACGGTGCCGAGACGCACTGCGGAGTCGCCGTCACCGGCCTGACGCGGACCGGCGACGGGCGGATCACCGGCGTCACGGCCGGGGCCCGCGCCTGGAGCGCCGACACCGTCGTGAACTGCGCGGGCCCGGCGGCCGACCGGATCGCCGCCCTCGCCGGGCAGCGGCTGCCCATGCGGCAGGTGCCAGGACTGCTCGCCGAGAGCGCGCCCTTGCCAGGACCGGCACTCACCGCGATGGTCGTCACCCCGGACGTCGACCTGCGGCCCACACCGGAGGGCGGCGTCCTGGCCCTGTCCTGGGAGATCGACGCACATCTCGATCCCGCCGCCGCCCTCGACGGCCTGCCCCGTGAACTGCACCGCCGTGCGAGTACCATCCTGCCCGGACTGGCCCGTGCCCGGATCGACGACGTCAGGGTCGGTGTGCGGCCCATTCCCTTCGACGGGCTGCCGCTGGTGGGCGCGGTCGGGGCGGCGCCCGGGCTCTACCACCTCGTCTCGCACAGCGCGGTCACGTTGGCCCCGGTCCTGGGCCGGCTCGCCGCGCACGAGATCGTCACCGGGCGGCCCGTCGCCGCACTGGCCCCGTACCGCCCCGACCGGCCCCTCGACGACTCCGTACAGGACGAGAACCTGCGCGCGATGAACGGCCGGCGGGAGCGTCAGGGGCAGCGGCAGCGTCAGGGGCGACGGCCGCAAGGAGCCCGTTAGGCGTCGGCGACCGAGTCGAACTCGACCTCGTCCCGCCCCACGCCCTGCGCATCCGCGTCGACCGAGCGGCGCAGCGCCTCGTGCAGTTTCGCCGGGGTGAGGACGCCGAGGAAGCGGGCGCCGTCGAGGACCGCGACCCAGCCCGCGTCGTGCTGGAGCATCACCCCGAACGCCTGCTTGAGCGGCGCGCCGACGGGGACCCAGGCGTTCATCCGGTGCGCGAGATCGCCGACCCGCCCGTCGGGACCGGCGAGGGCCGCCTCGTCGACGCCGATCCAGCCGTGCAGATCACCGCTCCCGTCCAGGACCACCGCCCAGCGCGCCGCCTCCGCACGCATCCGGGCCGCGGCCCGCCCGGCGCCGTCGTCGAGCCGCACGACCGTCGGCTGCTCCAGGTCGTCCGGCTCGATCGCGGTCACCGACAGCCGCTTCAGGCCACGGTCCGCGCCGACGAACTCGGCGACGTACGGCGTCGCGGGCGTGCCGAGGACCGCGCCCGGCGTGTCGAACTGCTCGATGCGGCCCTGCCCGTACACCGCGATCCGGTCGCCGAGCCGGACCGCCTCCTCGATGTCGTGGGTGACGAGCAGCACCGTCTTGCGCACAGCCGCCTGCATTCGCAGGAACTCGTCCTGCAACTGCTCGCGCACCACCGGGTCGACCGCGCCGAACGGCTCGTCCATCAGCAGCACGGGCGGATCCGCGGCCAGCGCCCGCGCCACGCCGACCCGCTGGCGCTGCCCGCCCGAGAGCTGCTCCGGGTAGCGGGCCCCGAACGTCTTCGGGTCCAGGCCCACCAGATCGAGCAGCTCGGCGGCGCGGGCCCGCGCCTTCGCCTTCTTCCAGCCGATCAGCGCGGGCACGGTCGCCGTGTTGTCGAGCACCGTGCGGTGCGGGAAGAGGCCGACCTGCTGGATGACGTAACCGATCCGGCGGCGCAGCTTCACCGGGTCGAGGGTGGCGATGTCCTCGCCGTCGACGTGGATGCGGCCCGACGTCGGCTCGATGAGCCGGTTGACCATCATCATCGTCGTGGTCTTGCCGCAGCCGGACGGGCCGACGAGCGTGACCAGTTCGCCCTCGGCGACCTCGAAGGAGAGGCCGTCCACCGCCGTCGTGCCGTCCGCGTACCGCTTGGTGACCTGATCGAACCGGATCATGGAATCACGCTAACCGCGCCCGTCACTCCCCGCTCACCAGGATCACCTCCAGGGTGCGCGGACCGTGCACCCCCTCGACCCGGTCGAGTTCGATGTCGCTGGTCGCGGACGGGCCCGAGATCCAGGTCAGCGGACGCGCCGGGTCGAGCCGTTCGAGGGCCTGCGGGACGGCCGAGACGACCTGACCGGGCACGCGCACCACGCAGATGTGATGGTCGGGCACGAGGGTGATGCGGCGGCGGCCCTGGTCGGGCGAGCCGTCCAGGACGAGCGTGCCGGTCTCGGCGACGGCGACGGCGCAGGCGGTGACGACGCTGTCGACCTCGTCGAGTTCGGCGGGGGTGTGCGCGGCGTCGTCGGTCACCCGGACGGCGTCGGTGTCCGCCAGCCAGTCGCCGGGGAGCCCGGCAGGCGTCACCACGGAGCGTGTGCCGTGCGCGGCGAGCAGCCGGGCCACGGTGGCGGCCAGCTCCCCGGCGGAGCACCGGTGCACGAGCGCCCGGTAGTCCGCCAGGTTCTCGGCGAGCAGCTCGACCGTCTCCGCGACACTCCGGTCGCCGTGCTCCCGCAGATAGTCCCGGTCGATGTCCGTGGCGTACGTGGTCGGGGCCCCGCCTTGCCCGCCGTCGTCGAGCGCGCGTCGCACCCGGCCCAGGATCACGTCCCTGCTGCTCACTTCGCGTCGTCCTTTCCGCCGTGCGTCCGCTGCCACCAGTCGCGGAACGGTTCCGCGGGCACCTTCGGCAGATCCCGGGCCGCCGTCCACGCGCGGCCGGGGCCCGGCACCGTACGCGGGTGGAAGCGGCGGGTGCGCGAGGCGAGGCGCTGGCCGGTGCCGAGCGCCGCCGGGTGGGTGAACGCCCAGCGGGCGGCGCGCATCGCGGCGCGCTCCGCCGCGTGCCCCTTGGCCGGTTTCAGCGTCACTTTCGCGCCGCGCCGGACCGCCTCACCGCCCTGCACGACCCGTTCCCGCAGGTGCACGAGGACCTCGGGGATGTCGATGGCGACCGGGGGGCACACCTCGTAGCAGGCGCCGCAGAGCGAGGAGGCGTACGGGAGGGAGGCGTCGATCTCGCTCTGCGTGCCCCGGAGTTGCGGGCTGAGGATGGCGCCGATCGGGCCCGGGTAGACCGAGCCGTAGGCGTGGCCGCCGGCCCGCTCGTACACCGGGCAGACGTTCAGGCAGGCCGAGCAGCGGATGCAGCGCAGCGCCTGGCGGCCCACCTCGTCGGCGAGGGTGTCGGTGCGGCCGTTGTCGAGCAGGACCAGGTGGAAGGTGCGCGGCCCGTCGGAGTTGGTGGTGCCGGTCCAGGTCGAGGTGTACGGGTTCATGCGCTCGGCGGTGGAGGAGCGCGGCAGCGTCTGGAGGAAGACCTCCAGGTCCCGCCAGCTCGGCACGATCTTCTCGATGCCCACGACCGAGATCAGCGTCTCGGGCAGCGTCAGGCACATGCGGCCGTTGCCCTCGGACTCGACGACGACGAGGGTGCCGGTCTCGGCGACCATGAAGTTCGCGCCGGAGACACCGACCTTGGCGCGCAGGAACTTCTCGCGCAGGTGGAGACGGGCGGCCTCGGCGAGCTCGGCGGGCGTGTCGGTGAGCCCTTCCGGTGCCGGGCGGCCCCACGCGCCCATCTCCTTCTCGAAGATGGTGCGGATCTCGCCCCGGTTGCGGTGGATGGCGGGGACGAGGATGTGCGAGGGGCGGTCCTTGCCGAGCTGCACGATGAGTTCGGCGAGGTCGGTCTCGTACGCGGCGATCCCGGCGGCTTCCAGGGCTTCGTTGAGGCCGATCTCCTGCGTGGCCATCGACTTGACCTTGACGACCTCCGACTCGCCCGTCTCCTTGACGAGCCGGGTCACGATCCGGTTGGCCTCGTCGGCGTCGGCGGCCCAGTGCACGGTGCCGCCCGCCGCCGTCACCGACTTCTCCAGCTGGAGGAGGTAGTGGTCGAGGTGGCGGAGCGTGTGGTCCTTGATCTGCTTGCCCGCCTCGCGCAGCCGCGCCCAGTCGTCCAGCTCGGCGACGGCGCGGGCGCGCTTGTCGCGGATGGTGTGGGTGGCGTGGGTCAGGTTGGCGCGCAGGGTGGTGTTCCGTACGGCGTCGTGCGCGGCCTTCGGGAAGGAGGGGAAGGCGGGCATGCCGAGATAGGTGCCGCTCGTGCCGCTCATACCAGGGGCTCCTCTTCCGTGCTCGCCAGGATCTCCGCGATGTGGACCGGCCGCAGCTCCGTGCGCAGGCGGCTCATCGTGCCGCCGATGTGCATCAGGCAGGAGTTGTCGGCGGCGCAGAGCACGTCCGCGCCCGTCGACTCGGCGTTGCGCACCTTGTCGGCGCCCATCGCCGCCGAGACGTCCGCGTTCTTCACGGCGAACGTGCCGCCGAAACCGCAGCACTCCTGCGCGCCCGGCAGTTCGACAAGTTCCAGGCCCTTGACGGCGCGGAGGAGCCGGGCGGGGCGGTCGCCGAGGCCGAGGGAGCGCAGGCCGTGGCAGGTGGGGTGGTAGGTCACCTTGTGCGGGTAGTACGCGCCGACGTCCGTCACCTTCAACACGTCGACCAGGAACTCCGTCAGCTCGTACGTCTTCGGGACCACCGGCGCGAGGGTCGTGGCGAGACCGCCGCCGCGGCCCTCCGCGCGGGCCCGTTCACCCATGCGCGGGTACAGCTCGCGCACCATCGCCGCGCACGAACCGGACGGCGTGACGACCGCGTCGTACGCGCCCGAGGCGAGACCCGGGCCGAAGACATCGGAGTAGTGGCGGGCCAGCGGTTCGGCCTCGTGACGGTAGCCGGTGTTGTAGTGGGCCTGCCCGCAACATGTCTGGGCCGCCGGGAAGTCCACCTCCACACCCAGTCTGGTCAGGAGTTTCACCACGGCACGGCCCGTGTCGGGGTAGAGCGTGTCGTTGACACAGGTCAGGAAGAGCGCGACACGCATCGTGGCCCCTTCGGTTCGGTGCGGTTGGGTCGGGTCTGGCTGAGGTTCTGCAGGGGGCGGTCATCGGACGGGTGCAGCGTACGTCGTGTGCCGTACCCGGTCACGAGGCGGCGACACGGGCCTCCGCCGCCGCCCACTGGGCGGCCGAGCCGCGCGGTGTGTAGCGCGTCAGCGGCTGCGTGGCGGCGACCAGCTCGCGCGCCGCCGCCCGGTCGCCGAGGGTGCCGTCGGCGCGGGCCTGGACGAGGACGTTGCCGAGCGCCGCCGCCTCCGCCGGGCCCGCCACCACCGGCAGGCCGCAGGCGTCCGCGGTGAGCTGGCACAGCAGCGCGTTGCGGGCGCCGCCGCCGACGATGTGCACGACGTCCACCGGACGGTCGGCGAGCCGCGCCGCCTGCGCGATCGCCCTGCGGTGGGCGAGGGCGAGCGAGTCGAGGATGCAGCGGGTGGTCTCGGCGGGGGTACGGGGTTCGGGCTGGTCCGTGGCGCGGCAGGCGGCGGCGATACGGGACGGCATGGCGCCGGGGGCCAGGAACGTCGGGTCGCCGGCGTCGATGACCGAGCGCAGGGCGGGTGCCCGCGCGGCCCCGTCGAGGAGGCCCGCCAGGTCCGGGTCGCCCCAGGCGCGCTGGCACTCCTGGAGCAGCCACAGACCCATGATGTTGCGGAGGTAGCGGACCGTGCCGTCGATGCCCAGCTCGTTGGTGAAGTTCGCCGCGCGGCTCTCCTCGGTCAGGACGGGGGCGTCCAGTTCCAGGCCCGCCAGGGACCAGGTGCCGGTGCAGATGTAGGCGAAGTGCGTGCCCTCGGTCGCCGGTACGGCCGCTACGGCCGACGCGGTGTCGTGGGACGCGACGGTAGTCACCGGGACGGGGCCGGTCAGGCCCGTTGCGTCGAGGACGTGGGGGAGCAGGTTGCCGGCCGGGTCGCCCGGGTGGCGCAGCGGGGGGAAGAGCGTCAGGTCCGTGCCGGTGCGCCTGGCTATGTCGTGCGCCCAGTCGCGGGTGCGCGGGTCGATGAGCTGGGTGGTGGAGGCGTTGGTCAGCTCGGTGCCGCGTTCTCCTGTGAGCCAGTGGGTGAGGAGGTCGGGGATCAGCAACAGGGTGCGGGCTGCGGCGAGTTGGGGGGTGTCCCGGGCGGCTGCGAGCTGGTAGAGGGTGTTGAAGGGGGCGTACTGGAGGCCCGTCGCCGCGTAGAGCTCCGCTGGGGGTACGTGGGTCCGGAGCTGCTCCGCGATGTGGTCCGTGCGGGGGTCCCTGTAGTGGTACGGGTTGCCGAGGAGGGCGCCGGTCGCGTCCAGGAGGCCGTAGTCGACGGCCCAGCTGTCTATGCCCAGGGAGCGGACCTGGCCCGTCTTGCGGAGGCCGTCAAGGATGCCTGTGTAGAGGCCGAGGATGTTCCAGTGGAGGGACGGGCCTGTGCGGACGGGGGTGTTCGGGAAACGGTGCGCTTCGTTCAGGGTGAGGGTGTCGCGGGCGACCTGGGCTGTGATGACTCGGCCGCTCGATGCGCCCAGGTCTATTGCGGCGTAGGGGGTGGTGGGCATGGGGTCGTCGCCTTCGCGCCGTTGCGGGTGAGGGATCGTTCGCGGGTGCGGGTGTGCTGTGGTTGCTCGCGCAGTTCCCCGCGCCCCTGAGCGCCGTGGTGTGTGGCGGTCGGGGGGCGGGTTCAGGTGCGTCGTGGCTGGGCGCGCCGTTCCTCCGGCGGTTGAGGAGAGGGGCCGGGGCGGAGGTCCGGGGCCGGGCGCCGTTGGCGGTCGCTGTTTCGCCTGCGCGTGCGGCGCCGTCGTGGCTGGTCGCGCAGTTCCCCGCGCCCCTGACGGGGCGTCCGGTGCCCCGGGCTCACCTCAGGAACGCCGCTGCCACCCCCGCGTCCACCGGGACGTGCAGGCCCGTCGTGTGGGTCAGGTCGCCGCCTGTCAGGGCGAAGACCGCGTTGGCCACGTGTTCCGGGAGGACCTCGCGCTTGAGGAGGGTGCGCTGGGCGTAGAACTCGCCGAGCTTCTCCTCCTCGATGCCGTACGTCGCCGCACGCTGCGCGCCCCAGCCGCCCGCGAAGATGCCGGAGCCGCGCACGACCCCGTCGGGGTTGACACCGTTCACGCGAATGCCGTCCCCGCCCAACTCCGCAGCCAGCAGGCGTACTTGGTGCGCCTGGTCCGCCTTCGTCGCCGAGTAGGCCACATTGTTCGGGCCCGCGAACAC
>NZ_JAOCNE010000013.1:0-18844 GCF_056172735.1 Streptomyces sp. R818 | reverse complement strand
CACGAGCACGATCGCCGGGTCGGCGCCGCGCATCGCGGGGGAGTCCGCCACGGCGTGCCGTGCGTAGTAGGCCGCGTACTCCTCGCGGTACTCGGTGTGGAGCTCCTTCAGGCGCGCGACCACCGCGTCCAGCTCCGCCGTCGGCGGCAGGTCCAGGACCAGCGGGCGCACCTTCGTCCGCAGGAAGTGGTCGGGGCAGGACGTGCCGAGCGCGGCGAGGCGCGGGTGTTCCGTGCGCGCCAGGAAGTCGAGGACCGTCTCGGAGTCGTCGAAGTGGCCCACCTGGGGGCGGTCGAGCGAGGCCAGGCCCCGGATGAGGGGCGCCAGTTCGGCCGCGCGGGCCCGGCGCTCCGCCGCGCCCAGCGCCTCGTACCCTTCGCGGACCGCACCGAACGGCTCCGGCTTGCCGCGCTCCGCGAGGAACGTCTCCGCCGTGCGGATGATGAAGAGGGAGTTCGCCTCGCACTCCTCCGCCGTGTCGCCCCCACGCCGTGATGCCGTGGCCGCCGAGGACGCAGCCGATCGCCTCGGGGTGGGCGGCCTTCAGTGCGGCGATGTCCAGGCCGAGCTGGAAGCCGGGGCGGCGCCACGGGACCCAGGCCACCTTGGAGCCGAAGCACTCGGCGGTGAGCTTCTCGCCGTCGGCGGCGCAGGCCAGGGCGATGCCGGAGTCGGGGTGGAGGTGGTCGACGTGGGCGGCGTCGACGAGGCCGTGCATCGCGGTGTCGATGGACGGCGCGGCACCGCCCTTGCCGTGCAGGCAGTAGTCGAACGCGGCGACCATCTCGTCCTCGCGCTCCACCCCCGGGTACACCTCGGTGAGCGCGCGCAGGCGGTCCAGGCGGAGGGCGGCGAGGCCGGCCTCGGTGAGGGTGCCCAGGTCGCCGCCGGAGCCCTTGACCCACAGCAGCTCGACGCCCGTACCGGTGACGGGGTCGGTGGCGGTGGCCTTGGCGGAGGTGTTGCCGCCCGCGTAGTTGGTGTTGCGGGGGTCGGCGCCGAGCCGGTGGGAGCGGGCCAGGAGCGCGGCGACTTCGGGAGGGGTGGCGGAGGACATGCGGGTTCCTTCGGTAGGGAGAAGTGAGAGGGAGGGGGACGGGGCGGGGCGGGCGCCGTCAGGCGCCCCAGCCGGCCTGCTCGCCGCCCACCCGCTCGGCCACGATCCGCTCCTGCCAGCCGCTCGCGTGGTACGCCGCGACCGGGTCCGGGTGCAGGCCCTGCTCCTCGCGCAGGTCGCGGAGGAGCGGGCGGACATCGGTGTTGTAGGCGTCCATCAGGACCGCGTTGGCGGTGAGGACGTCGCCCGCGCGCTGGGCGGCGGTCAGGGCGTCGCGGTCGACGAGGAGGGCCTTGGCCGTCGCCTCCTGGACGTTGAGGACGGAGCGGATGACGGCCGGGATCTTCGCCTCGATGTTGTGGCACTGGTCGAGCATGAACGCCACGTTCGTCTCCGCGTCGAAGCCGCCGTTCCCCGCGACCTCGTGCAGGATGCGGAAGAGCTGGAAGGGGTCGGCCGAGCCGACCATCAGGTCGTCGTCGGCGTAGAAGCGGGAGTTGAAGTCGAAGCCGCCGAGCCGGCCCTCGCGCAGGAGCAGCGCGACGATGAACTCGATGTTGGTGCCCGGCGCGTGGTGGCCGGTGTCGACGACGACCTGGGCGCGCTCGCCCAGCTTCAGGCACTGCACGTAGGAGGTGCCCCAGTCCGGCACGTCCGTCGTGTAGAAGGCGGGCTCGAAGAGCTTGTACTCCAGGAGCAGGCGCTGGTCGTCGCCGAGGCGCTCGTAGACCGCGGCCAGCGACTCCGCGAGGCGGTCCTGACGGGCCACGATGTCGTCCTGGCCCGGGTAGTTGGTGCCGTCGGCGAGCCACAGCTTCAGATCCTTGGAGCCGGTGGCGTCCATGATGTCGACGCAGTCCAGGAGGTGGCCGACAGCCTTGCGGCGCACCTTCGGATCCGGGTGGCAGACGCTGCCGAGCTTGTAGTCGTCGTCCTGGAAGGTGTTGGAGTTGATGGTGCCGAGTTCGACACCGCGCTCCTTGGCGTAGGCGGCGAGCGCCGCGTAGTCGTCGACGGTGTCCCACGGGATGTGCAGCGCCACCTTGGGCGCGATGCCGGTGAACTCGTGCACCTTCGCCGCGTCGTCGAGCTTCTCCCGCGGGGTGCGGGGCACGCCGGCCTGGGCGAACACCTTGAACCGGGTGCCGGAGTTGCCGTAGCCCCAGGACGGCGTCTCGATCCGCTGGCCGGCGAGTGCGGCCTTCACGGCAGCGATGTCAGGCATGTCCACCTCTGAATTCGTGAATCGATTCACTTCGCTGGGAAGTTAACCCCGGGTGCCGAGCGCGTCAAGGGGTCGGGCACGGGGTCAAGTGCGGCGGGTGATTGTGCAGTTCATCGACGTGCACCGCGTTGCAGCCGCTTTTTCTCGTTCTTCCGGCGCTCGCCTCTTGACCTCCCGGGAGGGGCGGGGCTAGCTTCCGGGCAACTTCACTGAAACATTTCACCGCCGGGGATCCATCCGTCCGGCGTCACCCACGGAGACATGCAATGACGCATCCTGAACCGGAGACGACTCCGGTGCTCGCGCTGGAGGGGGTGAGCAAGTCCTTCGGCGCGGTGCGCGCCCTGCGCGGCGTCGGCCTGCGCCTGTACGCCGGAGAGGCGCACGCCCTCGCCGGCGAGAACGGCGCCGGCAAGTCGACCCTGATCAAGACCCTCGCCGGGGTGCACCGGCCGGACACCGGCACGGTCCTGCTCGACGGCGCCCCGGTGGAGTTCCACGGCCCCGCCGACGCCCGGGACGCCGGAGTCGCCGTCATCTACCAGGAGCCGACGCTCTTCCCCGACCTGTCGATCGCCGAGAACATCTTCATGGGGCGCCAGCCGCGCCGCTCGCTCGGCCGCGTCGACCACCGCGCCGTCAAGCGCGCCACGGCCGACCTCTTCGCCCGGCTCGGGGTCGCGCTCGACCCGGACCAGCCCGCGCGCGGCCTGTCCATCGCCGACCAGCAGCTCGTCGAGATCGCCAAGGCGCTCTCCTTCGACGCCCGCGTCCTGATCATGGACGAGCCGACCGCCGCGCTCACCGGCAGCGAGGTCGCCCGCCTCTTCGGCGTCGTCCGCACCCTGCGCGAACAGGGCGCCGCCGTCCTCTTCATCTCGCACCGCCTGGAGGAGATCTTCGGGCTCTGCCAGCGCGTCACGACGCTGCGCGACGGCGCCTGGGTCGCCAGCGAACCCCTCGAAGGGCTGACCGAGGACGACCTCGTGCGCCGCATGGTCGGCCGCGACCTCGACGAGCTCTACCCCAAGCAGGACACCGAGATCGGCGACGTCGCGCTCAGCGTGCGCCGCCTCACCCGCGAGGGCGTCTTCACCGACGTCTCCTTCGAGGTGCGGCGCGGCGAGATCGTCGGCCTCGCCGGGCTCGTCGGCGCCGGACGCAGCGAAGTGGCCCGCGCCGTCTTCGGCGTCGACCGGTTCGACGGCGGCGAGGTCGAGGTGCTCGGCCAGAAGCTCAAGCCGGGCGCCCCGAGCCTCGCCATGCACGCCGGACTCGCGCTCGTCCCCGAGGACCGCCGCGCCCAGGGCCTGGTGATGGACATGTCCATCGAGCGCAACATCGGCCTCACCGGTTTCGCCGACACCAGCCGCGCCGGACTCATGAACCGCAAGGCCGAGCGCAGCCGCTCCCTCGACTGGTCCGTCAAGCTGCAAGTGAAGTACGCGCGCCTCGCCGACGTCGTCGGCACCCTGTCCGGCGGCAACCAGCAGAAGGTCGTCCTCGCCAAGTGGCTCGCCACCGGGCCGCAAGTGCTCATCGTCGACGAGCCGACGCGCGGCATCGACGTCGGCACGAAGGCGGAGGTGCACCGGTTGCTGTCGTCGCTGGCCGCCGAAGGGGTTGCCGTCCTGATGATCTCCTCCGACCTTCCGGAGATCCTGGGCATGGCCGACCGGGTGCTTGTCATGCATGAGGGGCGGCTCACCGCTGAGCTGAGTCGCTCCGCTGCGTCTGAGGAGTCCGTGATGGCCGCGGCCACGGGGAGGGCTGCCTGATGTGCGCCAACTCGCCGTTGATGGTTGACCGGTCGTGGGCGTGTGCGGGCCCTGTGTGGTTGCTCGCGCAGTTCCCCGCGCCACTGGAGGGGTTGGACGTAACGTGACCATGACCGTTGAACCCGTTCGTGAGGACGCCGTGCCCGAGCCCACCGCCGGGCGGCGGCTCATCGACAAAGTCTTCAAGGCGCGCGAGATCGCCGTCGCCGGGGTTCTCGTGCTCATGCTGCTCGCCACCCAGGTCTCCAACAGCGAGTTCCTGTCCGAGCAGGGGGTGAAGGACCTTCTCCTGAACGCCACCATCCTCGTCCTCGTGGCGACCGGGCAGGCCGTCGTCGTCATCACCCGCAATGTCGACCTGTCCGTCGGATCCGTCCTCGGCATCTCCGCGTTCGCCGCGGGCGACTACCTGCAAGGGGGCGGCAGCTCGATCGTCGCCGTGCTCTACGCGGTCGCCATCGGCGCCGTGTTCGGAGTGCTCAACGGCGCCCTCGTCAGCCTCGGCAAGGTGCCCGCGCTCGTCGTCACCCTCGGCACCCTGTACATCGTGCGCGGCATCGACTCCATCTGGGTCGGCTCGCAGCAGATCGTCGCCGCCGACCTGCCCGACGCGTTCGTCGACTTCGGCCACGACGGCCTGTGGATCGTCCCCTACCTGGCCATCCTCGCCGCCGCCGTCCTGCTCTGCGTCGGCTACTACCTGCGCAGCTACCGCAGCGGCCGCGACATGTACGCGCTCGGCTCCAGCCCCGAGGCCGCCTCGCTCGCCGGCATCCCGGTCCGCAAGCGCATCATGACCGCGTACGTCCTGTGCGGTGCCCTCGCCGGACTGGCCGGCGCCCTCTACCTGGCCCGCTTCGGCAACGTCGACTCCGGCACCGGCAACGGCTACGAACTCACCGTCGTCAGCGCCGTCGTCGTCGGCGGTGTCGCCTTCACCGGCGGCTCCGGCACCGTCTACGGCGCGGCCCTCGGCGCCCTGCTCCTGACCTCCATCAACAGCGTCCTGCCCGCCATCGGCGTCAGCTCCGTCTGGGTCACCGCCATCAACGGCATCCTGCTGCTGCTCGCCATCGCCGTCGACCGGATCCTGGCCCTGCGGGTCGCCGCAGTGCTGCGCAAGCAGGCCGCACAGATGAGGAGCGCCCGCCATGCCTGAGAACCTCAAGAACGCCGTGCGCTGGGACACCGCCGTCGGCGCCCTGCTCATCGTGCTGCTGCTCTGCTCCTTCTCGTTCGTCGACAACTTCGGCAACGCGCTCAACCTGTCGTTCCTGATCGGCAACACGCTGCCCATCGCCCTGATCGCGCTGCCGATGACGATGCTGGTGATCTCCGGCGAGGTCGACCTGTCCGTCGGCTCGACGGCCGGACTCTCCGGGGCCGTCATGGGCGCCCTGTGGAACCAGGGCATGGCCATCGAGACGATCATCCCGCTCTGCCTCGTCCTCGGCCTCGTCTGCGGCCTGATCAACGGGCTGCTCGTGACCCGGCTCGGCCTGCCGTCCCTCGCCGTCACCATCGGCACCATGGCCGCCTACCGGGGCATCGCGCAGATCGTCCTCGGCTCGGACTCCGTCACCGACTTCCCCGCGCAGTACCTGGACTTCGGCGCGGGCCGCTTCGGCGACACGTTCCTGCCGTACGCCGCGCTGCCGTTCATCGTCCTGTGCGCGATCGCCGTCGTCGTCCTGCACGCCACCCGCCTCGGACGCTCGCTCTTCGCGATCGGCGCCAGCGAGGAGGCCGCCCGGTTCTCCGGTGTCCGCGTCAAGCGGCTCAAGCTGTCCATGTTCGTGACGACGGGCGTGCTCTCCGCCCTGACCGGTGTCTTCTGGGCCCTGCACTACGCCAGCGCCCGCTACGACAACGCCACCGGCCTCGAACTCTCCGTCATCGCGGCCGTCCTCCTCGGCGGCATCGACTTCGACGGCGGAAAGGGCACGCTCGGCGGCGCCGTCGCCGGTGTCTTCCTGCTCGGCACGCTCCAGAACGTCATGAGCCTGCTCAACGTCTCCGCGCAGTCCCAGATCGTCGTCACCGGCGTCCTCCTGGTCATCTCCGTCCTCGCCCCGCGCGTCGGCCGCCAGATCGCGCAGGCCAGGGCGCGCCGCAGGACCGCCGCGGCGCCACCGCCGACGCCGGTCACCTCGTAAGACGCGCGCCCCCTCATCTCCGTACAGCCCACCACCCGTAAGGAACCGCCATGTCCCGGACCGTGACCGTCACCGCCAGAACCCGCCGGCTCACCGCCGCGCTCGCCGTCACCACCGCGCTCGTCCTCTCCGCCACCGCCTGCGGCGGCACGACGAAGGACGACGCGAACAAGGAGGCGGCGGGGTCCAACGCGGCCGGGAAGGCCGACCCGAACGCCGCCACCAAGAAGGGGCTCACGGTCGCCTTCCTGCCCAAGCAGGTCAACAACCCGTACTTCACCACCTCCGACAACGGCGGCAAGAAGGCCGTCGAGGAACTCGGCTCGACGTACAAGGAGGTCGGCACCAGCAGCGGCACCGACACCGCAGGTCAGGTCTCCTACGTCAACACGCTCACACAGCAGCAGGCCGACGCCATCGCGGTCTCCGCGCAGGACCCGGGCGCCCTGTGCACCGCGCTGAAGCAGGCCATGAAGAACGGCGTCAGCATCGTCACGTACGACTCCGACACCAAGGCCGACTGCCGCAACGTGTTCGTCTCGCAGGCCAGCGCCGAGGACCTCGGCCGCACCCAGGTGCAGCAGATGGCGAAGCAGATCGGCAACAAGGGCGAGATCGCGATCCTCTCGGCGGCCCAGACGGCCACCAACCAGAACACGTGGATCGACTTCATGAAGGACGAGCTGAAGAAGCCCGAGTACAAGGACATCAAGCTCGTCACCACCGCCTACGGCGACGACGACGCGCAGAAGTCGTTCCAGCAGACGCAAGGCCTGCTCCAGGAGCACCCGAAGCTGGCGGGGATCATCTCCCCGACCACCGTCGGCATCAAGGCCGCCGCCCAGTACCTGTCGGGCTCGAAGTACAAGGGCAAGGTCAAGCTGACCGGCCTCGGCACCCCCAACGACATGCGCGCCTACGTCAAGAACGGCACCGTCGAGGCGTTCGAGCTGTGGGACCCGGCGAAGCTCGGCGCGCTCGCCGCGCACACCGCCGTCGCCCTGGAGTCCGGGCAGATCAGCGGCAAGGAGGGCGAGACCTACAAGGCCGGTGACCTCGGCGAGTTCACCATCGGCAAGGACGGAGTCGTCTCCCTCGGCAAGCCGACCGTCTTCGACAAGTCCAACATCGACCAGTACAAGTTCTGACCGGTCCACGAAGCACGGAGAGTGTCCATGCAGCGCGTCTGCTTTCTGCTCAAGGTCAGAGCCGGCCGGATCGACGAGTACCGCGCCCGCCACGCCGACGTGTGGCAGGAGATGAGGGAGGCGCTGACCGCCGCCGGCTGGCACAACTACTCGCTCTTCCTGCGCGAGGACGGCCTGCTCGTCGGCTATCTGGAGACGGCGGACTTCGACGCGGCACGCGCCGCCATGGACGCCACCGACGTCAACGCCCGCTGGCAGGCGGAGATGTCCGGCTTCTTCGAGGAGCTCGACGGGCAGGCCCCGGACGCCGCGATGCGCCCGCTCACCGAGGTCTTCCACCTTGCGTGAGCGCGCGGCGGGTCGGTCGGCCGGCATCAAGGACGTGGCGCGGGTCGCCGGGGTCTCCGTCGGGACCGTCTCCAACGTCCTGAACCAGCCCCACCGGGTCTCCGAGCCGACCCGCCGCCACGTCCAGCAGGTCATCGCCCGGCTCGGCTACGTCCGCAGCGAGTACGCGCGCCAGCTGCGCGCCGGACACAGCCGGATCATGGCGCTGCTCGTCCTGGACATGGGCAACCCGTTCTTCGTCGACGTCGCACGCGGCGCCGAGCGCGCCGCGCGCGACGCCGGGCTCGGCGTCATGGTCTGCAACAGCGCGCAGAACCCGGCGGAGGAGGCCGAGTACCTCTCCCTCTTCGCCGAGCAACGCGTACGCGGCGCGCTGATCACCCCCGCCGACCCGAGCGGCGCGACCCTGCGCGACTTCCGCCGCCACTCCATCCCGTACGTGGTGGTGGACCGGGTCGCCGGGGGACGAGGCGGGGTGCTCGGTCTCCGTCGACGACGTGTCGGGCGGCGCGCTCGCCGTCCGCCACCTCGTCGCCGGGGGCACCGCTCCTCGCCTACGTCAGCGGCCCGCCCCACCTCAAGCAGGTGCAGGACCGCCGCGAGGGGCCCTCAAGGCGCTCGCCGAGGCGGGCCTGGACGGCGGGATCCTCCGCGAGCTGCCACCGAGCGCCTCGATGTGGCCGCGGGCGCGACGCGGGCGCCCGCCTCCTCGGCCTGGCCGACCGCCCCACCGCCGTCTTCTGCGCGAACGATCTGCTCGCCCTCGGCGTCCTCCAGGCGCTGTACGCGGCCGGGGTCAAGGTCCCCGACGACATGTCGATCGTCGGCTACGACGACATCGAGTTCGCGGCGGCGGCCACCGTCCCGCTCACCTCGGTGCGCCGGCCGGCGCTCACCCTCGGCACCATCGCCGCGGAGCTGCTGCTCCAGGAGACGGGTGAACGCGCAGCCGACCACCGACACCAGCACGTCGTCCTGCGGCCCGAGCTGGTGGTACGCGGATCGAGCAGGTCTCTCTGACCGACGGGCTCAGCGCACCGTGCTGGTCACCCGGTACCGCCCCGCCGGCAGACGGTACGTGGCCCTGCCGTCCGCGAACCCGGTGAACCGCACCCCGTCCACGGACGCGAGCGGGGTGCGCCCCTCCCGTACGGCGGACGCCGACACGGCGGGCAGGCTCAGCGTCGCCTCGCTGTTGGCGGGCACGACCGCCTCGTACGTCAGTGTCCCGTCCTTCGCCAGGGACCACGCGCTGGTGATCTCGCCGTACGGGGACTCGTGGCGCCCGGTGATCCGGGTGATCGAGCCGGTCGGGTCGAGGTGCGGGCGCAGTACGAAGCGCTGGAAGCCGGGGTGCTCGGGGTCGCGCGCGATGCCCGCCATGTACGCGTACATCCACTCCGCGATCGCGCCGTAGGAGTAGTGGTTGAAGGAGTTCATCTCGACGGGCCCGAAGCCGTCCTCCTCGGAGTACGAGTTCCAGCGCTCCCACACGGTCGTCGCGCCGTTCTCCACCGAGTACAGCCAGGACGGCATCGCGTTCTGGTGCAGCAGCGCGTACGCGAGGTCGGCGCGGCCCTCGTCGGTCAGGACGGGCGCGAGGACGTTCACGCCGAGGAAGCCGACGGAGAGCGTGTTCTCCGCGTACTGGACGCGGGCGCTGTCCGGATGGGCGGCCTTGTACGCGGCGTCGTTGCCGATGTTGTCCGCCAGCAGGGCGACCAGCGCGCGGCGTTGCGCCTGCGTGTCGTAGAAGCCGAGCTTGAGGACCCAGAGCAGCGCGGACTGGCTGTTGTCCTCGGGGTCACCGCCCATGGGGGGCTTGCCGCCGATGCTGGACCTGACCGTGATGGTGTCGCCGTCGACCGCCACGTACTTGGTCATGAAGGCGCGCCGGATCCTCGTGAACAGGTCGTCGTACGCCTTGCCCTCGGCGGTGCGTCCGGTCGCCCGCGCCATCTCGGCCATGAGCCGCACGCTGTAGGCGTAGTAGACGTCGCTCATCAGCTGGGTGCCGGTGTTCTGGAACGCCAGCCAGTCGGCGAAGATCGCGCCCTGGCCGGCGTAGGTGTCGCCGCCCTTCCGCTTGATCCAGTCGAGGTAGCGGACCATCGCCTCCCAGCTGCGGTCGATGATGGTCGCGTCCCCGCTCATCTGCCACACGGTCCACGGCACGATCACGCCGCAGTCCGCCCAGCCGCTGCACGGTGCCGCCGCGTTGTACCGGTTGCCGGGCGCGACGGCCGTGAACTGGGCGCCGTCGACCCCGTAGATCTTCTGCGACTCGATCAGGATGGACTGGAACTGGCTGAGGAAGGCGACGGAGTCGGTGTTGTAGAGGCCGGTGTTGCAGAAGACCTGGGTGTCGCCGGTCCAGCCGAGCCGTTCGTCGCGCTGCGGGCAGTCGGTGGGCACCCACAGGTAGTTGCCGCGCTGGCCCCAGCGCACGTTGCTGATCAGCTGGTTGATCGCGTCGTCGTCCGTGGTGACGCTGCCGATGTCACGTATGGCCGATGTGCCGACCTTGCCGGTGAGACCAAAGACGGTGACCTCGGCGCCGGGTGTCGTCACCTCCACGGACACGTAGCGGAAGCCGTAGAAGGTGAGCGAGTCCTGATGTGTCTCGCCGTCCTTCGCACCCTTCAGGATGTACGTGCTCGTCGCCTTGGCGCTGCGCAGGTTGGCCCGGTACAGCGAGCCGACGGGGCCGTCCGCGCCCGCGCTGTCGTCGTTCAGCATCTCGCCGAACCTGACGACGACCTCCGCGCCGGCCGGGCCGCGCAGCGTGTAGCGGGGGACGCCGACCATGTTCTGGCCGAGGTCGAAGACGGCGGTGTCACCGGCCCGCAGGGTGATGGGGCCGGGCGCGCTGTCGGTCGAGCGGCCCGGGTCGGGCACGATCCGGCCCTTGCCGCTGGCGCTGGACGAGGCGTCCGTGACCTCGCTGTAGACGGTGACGGACCGCGGGTGCTGGTCCCACTTCTCCACCAGGCGCGCGCTCTCGCCCGGATAGGCGGTGAGCTTGGCGTCCGGGAACTCGGCGGCGTACCCGACCTGTTCGACCTCCGCCCAGCCCGTGGTGTCGTAGCCGTTCGCGGTCCAGCCGTTCAGCTCCTTGCGGGCGTCGTACGTCTGCCCGTCGTAGATGTCGTCGGCGCGGTAGGGCCCGGTGTCGGTGGCCCGCCAGCCTCCTCCGGACTCGGTGACGATGCTCTGTGTCGAGCCGTCGGCGTAGCGGACGAGCAGCTTGGCCTTGAGGGCGAGGGGCTTGCCGTCCTTGGAGTAGTAGGTGCTGCCCTCGGAGACGCGGCCGTTGTACCAGCCGTTGCCGAGGACGGCGGCGAGCGTCACCGACCGGCCGCGCGCGACCAGCTCGGACACGTCGTAGGTCAGGTAGTTCACGGTCATGTCGTAGTTGGTCCAGCCGGGCGCGAGCAGCTCGACCGTCCGGCCGCCGTCCTGCGGGACGGTGACGCGCTCACCGTTCACGTACGCCTCGTAGACGCCGAGCGCGCTGATGTAGAGACGGGCCTCGCTCACCTTGCCCTTGCGCAGGGGCGTCTCGCGGCGCAGGAGCGGGGCGCCCGCCGAGTTCGGCGCCTTGCCCTTCATGCCGACCCACAGGGCGCCGTCCCAGTTGCCGGTTCCGTCGGTGCTCAGCAGCCCGGTCTCGAACCAGGCGGCCGATGAGGTGCCGACCGGGCGGTTCCCGCCGTCCCAGACGGTGACGTTCCAGAAGTAGCGTGTCGACGGCTTCAGCTGTGGCCCGTCGTAGAGAACGGCGACGGAGTCGGACGACGCCACCCGCCCGCTGTCCCACACGTCGGCACGGGACCCGTTGAGCCGGGCGGGCGAGGTGGCGACCCGGATGCGGTACGCGCCCTGCGCGAGGCCGCGCCGCTGGGAGCCGAGCCGCCAGCCGAAGCGCGGCCGGGCCGCGTCCATGCCGAGTGGCAGCGCCCGGTGCTCGACGGTGAGCCCGGTGACGGCGGTGTCCCCGCCCCGCGCCGTGGGGGTGGCGGCGAGGGCGGGCGCGGTGCCCGCGAACGTGCCGGCGGCGGCCATGACGGGCACGGCGCCGGCGGTCGCGGCGAGAACGGTCCTGCGGCGGATGTCGCTGCTCATCTTTCAGGTGTCCCTTCGACGGTGAAGGTGCTCTGTGATGGTGGGGGGTGCTGCGGACGTGCTCCTTGCGGGTGCTGCGGACGTGCTCCTTGCGGGTGGTGCTCAGACGCGCACGGTGGCGCGTCCGTACGGGACCAGGCGCACGGGCCCGGTCAGCCCGTAGGCCTGCGGTTTGTTGCCGCCGAACACGGCGGGGCGGCTGACGCGGAGCCGGTTGAGCAGCGTCGTCGCCACCTCGACCTCGATGGTGTTGACGCCGGCCTTGAGCCGGGTGCCGAGGTCGGCGACGCGGGTGAGCTGGTCGAGGGGCGGCAGCTCGTGCCCGTTGACGCGGACGGTGAACGTGTCGAAGACGCCGCCGAGTTCGAGCAGCGCGCCGTGCGCCGCGGTCCATTCGCGGCCGAGCCGCACGGTCGTGCGGTACGTACCGATGCCGGAGACGTCCGCGAGGCCGGGCAGCTCGGTCCAGGGCGCGAGCGCGTCCAGCGTCAGCTCGTGCCGCTCGTGCGCCGTCTCGGTCGCGCTCGCGCCAGGGCGCCAGTCGTCGACCGTCAGCTTCCAGGAGGTGAGGGCGGTGGGCGCGGGCACGGCGGGGATCTTCGTGGTGACGGTGCGGCCGCTGTCGAGCGTGGTGGTGTACGTGCCCGCGGCTGAGGCCCTGACCTCCAGGCGTCCGCCGTCGGCTACGCGGACCGAGTCGGCCTGCGTCGCGGTCGCGTGCCGCTTCGGCACGGAGCCGGACGGACGGGTCAGGACGATGAGGGTGACGGCGCCCGGCTGGAGGTCGACGGTGAGCCGGATCCGGCCGTCCGCCGTCCGCGTGTAGAGGGCGATCGGCGTGAGCGTGCCGGTCCACGGGTCGAGGCGGTGGGGGACCGCGCCCCTGACGTGGGCGGTGAGCGTGACGTCGTGGGTGATGCGGGTGCCGGTCGAGCCCTTCTTGCTGACGGCGTCGTTGGCGAAGTAGTAGTAGTCGGCGTCACGGTCGGCGCGGTGGGCGTGCAGCAGCATCGAGGGTTCGGCGTACTCGACGTCGCGGGTGAGGCCGAGCGCGGCGATGGCCTCGGGCACGTCCGGTCGGTCGGCGACGGTGTGCACGTTCTTCAACTGCTGCAGCCGCGAGAGCAGTTGCCGCAGGCGCTCGTTGTCGCCGGGGCCCGCCAGGCCGGGGACATGCGCGTCCGACCAGTCGCCGACGAGGATGATCGGCAGACCCGCGCGGGCGTACCCGAGCAGCTTCTCCGCGACGTCGAGCTGGAGCGTGTGCTCGCGGTTGATCATGATGTCGCCGTCGACGAGCAGCGCCTTGAGCGCGGGCCCGTCCGGGGCGAACCGGCCGCCGCGCACCACCGCCGACTTCAGGTCGAGCAGGCGGGGGCTGAGGAACGTGTGCGTCCAGCCGACCGGCACACCGTCACTGGTGAACCAGGGCGCCCCGAGCCCTGACCCCGCGTACCCCTTCTGCCGCAGAATTCCGATGTCGACGCGGTTCACGCCGGTCTGCAACACCTCCTGCACCCGCGCCAGGAAGTCCGCGACCTGCAGGGTGTGCCGCCACAGCGGCTGGCGCGGGCCCCACGCCTCGCCGTAGCCGGCGGCGCCCTTGTACGGGGAGAACGCCGCGAACCCGGGCCACTCGGCGCCCGGCGCGTCCGCGTAGGCGAAGCCGTGGAAGACGGCCTGGTTGACGCCCGCCGCGTACTGCGTGACCAGCTTCTTCAGCGTGTCCGTCCACGTCGTGGAGTAGGCGCCGCCCGCCGTGCCGCCCGCCTCGTTCGACACGAGCGGCTTGCCGCCCATGTCGCGGCCGCCGGCCAGGCAGCGGAAGTCGTCGAGGTTCTTGAAGCCGAGCGACTCGCCCTCGGTGACGTCGAGCAGCGCGGACTTCCAGACGGCGTCGGTCTCCAGGCCGTACGGCTGGATGCGCAGCTTCAGGCCGAGCGTGTGAGCCCACCTCTGGAGCGGCAGAAGATGGTGCTCGACGTACAGCTCGGTGACGACCTCCATCACGTCGCGCCGGACCGCCTTGTCCAGTGCCGACTCGAAGCCGAAGACGTACTTCTCCTTCTTCTCGACGAACGTCGCCAGGTAGGGGAGGAGCGAATAGCCCATGCGGCGCTCGAACTCGGCGGGCAGCGCCGGGGTCCACAGCGTCGCGTCCGTCTCGATCTCGATGGAGTCCTCGAACAGCGTGCCGCCCGCGTCCTTGAGCAGCCCGCGGATCGACGGCGTCAGGATGTGCCGCTCCCAGAAGTCGGTGACCGCGCGGGTGCCCGCGTCGCTGAAGTGGTCGACGACGTAGGCGAGCGGCGTGGTGTGGTCGCGGCCTTCCGGGCGCTGGCCCGAACCCCGCTCCCAGTAGGCGACGAGGAGCCAGGTGGCGCCGTCGTCGGGCGCGGTCCACGCGATACGGCCTGCGGTGACGTGCGCGGTGACGTCGGTGACGGTGGCCTGGTCGAGGCGGACCGGCACGGCCGTCGGCGAGCTGCCCGCCGTCACCCGCACCGCCTGGACGAGGAGGAGCCGCTGGTCGGTGACGCCCGCCTCGGCCTCGCTGACGGCGGCCGGGACAGGGCCCTCGTAGGCGCCGCCCGGCTCCAGCACGGCGATCCCGTGCGCCAGTTCCTTCGCCGCCGCCTTGCTGTCCGGCGTGATCGACGGCACCGCGGCGGGCCACGCGGGGCCGATGGTCAGGTCCACCACCACATCGGCCTTCTTCGCCTCGCGCAGCGCCGCCTCGACCGCCGCCCGCCACGCCTCGGTGCCCCAGCCGTGGCGCACCGTGTCGAGCTGGCTGTCCATGCTGTGCGTGACGGCGGCGATCTCCACGCCGCCGAACCCGGCCGCCGCGATCTGCCGGATCTCGCGGGCGATCTCCCCGGTGTCGACCAGCGCGTCCGGCCACCACCAGCGGAACTTGGGGCGTACGGCGGGCGCCGGGCGGCTCAGGTGTTCCGGCGCGCGACCCTGCGCGGCGAGTACGTCCGTCGCGCCGGAGAACGGCAGCGCCGTCGCGGCCCCGGCCAGGGCGCTCATTCTCAGCACGGTCCGACGACGCAGGCTCATGGTGCTCCTCGTGAACGACTTCGGTGTCGATTGAACAGTTTCAAACGATTCAATGTGGGGTGGAGGAACCTACGTGCAGCCGTGACCAGTGGCAAGAGGTGTGCACGAAACGCACCTGTGCACACTGATTGACAGGCGGTGCCGCCTCGCGCAGAGTTGCCGACGGTGTAACGCGAAACGATTCAAGTCGCCCTGGCCGCCGCCCTCGTGGCGGAATCGCCGCACCCCGCTTCCTCCCTCAGCCGGACGTCGTTCAGACGCGCAAAGGAGCCGCCGCATGCCCGGACCACAGCTGACGAGACGCACGTTCGTCGCAGGATCGGGGGTGGCGGCGGGGGCCGCCGTCCTGGGCGTGGGTCCGGGCACCGCCCACGCGCAAGGCGAGGACCATCCGGGGGCGCCGCTCGCCGAACTCCCGCTCTCCGACGTGACCCTGCTCGACAGCCCCTTCCGCGCCAACATGCGCCGCACCTGCGCCTACTTGAAGGCAGTCGACCCCGACCGGCTGCTGCACACCTTCCGGACCAACGTCGGCCTGCCCTCGGACGCCGAACCCTGCGGCGGCTGGGAGGCCCCGGACGTCCAACTGCGCGGCCACACCACAGGACACCTCCTGTCGGGCCTCGCCTTCGCCCACGCCAACACGGGTGACAAGGAGTACGCGGAGAAGGCCGCCCACGTCGTGAGCGCGCTCGCCGAGTGCCAACAGGCCGCGCCCGAGGCCGGGTTCACCGAGGGCTACCTCTCCGCCTTCCCCGAGAAGGTCTTCGCCGACCTGGAGGCGGGCGGCAAGCCCTGGGCGCCGTACTACACGATCCACAAGATCATGGCGGGGCTCCTCGACCAGTACCGGCTCTCCGGGAACAGGCAGGCGCTGACCGTCCTCACACGTATGGCCGGCTGGGTCGAGACACGTATGGCCCCGCTGGACGAGACGCGGCGCCGCAACGTCCTGCGCGTCGAGTGGGGCGGCATGAACGAGGTCCTCGCCGCGCTCCATCTCACCACCGGCGACCCGGCCGCGCTGCGCACCGCGCGCCGCTTCGACCAGGAGGACCTGTTCGGGCCGCTCGCCGAGGGGCGCGACGAACTCGACGGACACCACGCCAACACCGAGATCGCCAAGATCGTGGGCGCGGCGCGGCTGTACGACGCGACGGGCGAGGAGCGCTACCGGGCCATCGCGGCGCACTTCTGGGACATCGTTGTCCACGACCACTCGTACGCCATCGGCGGCAACTCCAACCAGGAACTCTTCGGCCCGCCCGGCGAGATCGTCAGCCGCCTCTCCGAGGACACCTGCGAGAACTGCAACACCTACAACATGCTCAAACTCGGCCGCCGCCTCTTCCTGCACGACCCCGGCACCGCCGCCTACATGGACCACCACGAGTGGGCGCTGCACAACCAGATGCTCGGCGAGCAGGACCCGGACTCCGACCACGGCTTCGTCACCTACTACACCGGTCTGTGGGCCGGATCGCAGCGGCAGCCGAAGGGCGGGCTCGGGGCGGCGCCGGGCAGCTACAGCGGGGACTACGACAACTTCTCCTGCGACCACGGCACCGGTCTGGAGACGCACACCAAGTTCGCGGACACGATCTACTTCACGTCGGCGGACAGGGCCTCCTTGTACGTGAACCTGTTCATCCCCTCCGAGGTGCGCTGGCGCGAGCGCGGGGTGACCGTGCGCCAGGACGGCGGATACGGCGGAAACGCCGACGGCGACCGTCCCGTGCGCCTCACCGTCACCCACGGCGCCGCCCGTTTCCGGCTCAAGGTCCGCATCCCCGGCTGGCTGGCCGACGCGGACCGCCGCCTCACCGCCCGCGTACGGGTCAACGGCCGCGCGATCGACACATCCCGCGCCACCCCGGGCTCGTACCTGACGATCGACCGGCACTGGCAGCGGGGCGACACCGTCGAACTGACCTTCCCGCGCGCCCTGACCTGGCGCCCCGCCCCCGACAATCCGCATGTGCAGGCCCTGTCGTACGGGCCGCTGGTCCTCGCCGGCGCGTACGGCGCGGACGATTCGCCCACGATCCCGACCCTCGACCGGTCGTCCGTCCGCCAAGTGCGGAGCGGACGGGCCGAGTTCACCGCCGCAGAGGCGGGCGGCAAGCGCATCGCCCTGCGCCCCTTCCACCAGATCCACCACCAGCACTACAACGTCTACTTCGCGACCGAGCCCCGCCCCGGCCGCCCCCGCGAGACGGCCCGGTACCTCCTCGACGAGGGCACGGGCGGCACGGTCACCGACGCCACCCGCACCCACTCCGCCGGCCGGCTCACCGGCGGCGCCACCTGGACGACGGGCCGCGACGGCCACACCGCCGCCGTCGCCCTCGACGGAGTGGACGGCCATGTCGCGCTCCCGCCCGGCCTCATCACGGGGTCGACCGAGCTGACCGTCAGCGCCTGGGTCCGCGTCGACACGCAGGCGAACTCGGCCCGCGTCTTCGACGTCGGCTACCACAAATCGACCTATCTCTTCCTCGCCGCCCGCACCGGCACCGGGCGCCCGCGCGCCGCGCTGAAGATCGCCGGGATGGAGGGCGAGGACTTCGTCGACGCCGACGTGCCGCTCCCGACGGGCAGCTGGGCCCATGTCGCGCTCACCATCGGCGGCGGCTCGGGCGTCCTGTACATCGACGGCCGGGAAGCCGGGCGCAACGACGCCTTCGTCTCCTCGCCGCTGCTCCTCGGCGTCACCACCCGCACCTACCTGGGCCGCTCGCAGAACTCCACCCACCCCTACCTGCACGGCGCCGTCGCCGGATTCCGCATCCACAACCGGGCGCTGCCCGCCGCCGACGTCGCGGCGCTCGCCCGCGCCTGAACCACCACCCCCTCCCGCCCCTTCAGAAGGTTCCGCCATGCCCGAACAGCTCCCAGGACCCCTGTCCAGACGCGGCTTCGTCGCCGCCTCCGCGCTCACCGCCGCCGCCCTCACCGGCGGCCTGCCCGGCATCGCGTTCGCCGACCGGGGCGGCGCCACCACGTACGACGCCGCCGGGTTCGCCGACCCGCGCCGCGACAGCCGCCCCGCCGTCTACTGGTACTGGAACGGCCCCGTCACCCCCGAACTCGTCACGGCCCAGATGGCGGACCTGCGCGACAAGGGCCTGTACGAGGTCGTCGTCTTCCCCTACGACAACGCGGAGATGCAGCCCGCGTTCTTCACCGAGGGCTGGTTCGACATCGTCGAGCACGTCCTGCGGACCGCCGAGAAGACCGGCATGAAGGTATGGCTGTTCAACGACAACCACTTCCCGAGCGGCCGCGCCGGATACTTCGTGACCAAGGGCGGCACCGTCGGCTCGCGGACCTACGCGCCACGGCCCGACCTGCGGCTGAAAGGGCTGTGGCGGTCCACGGCCGTCGTCCAGGGCCGCGCACCGTCAGCCTGACGGAGACGACGGGCGTCGGGGTCGACACCGGGCAGCTCATCGCCGACGCCGCCGTCCTCGCCGGGCCCGCCGTGCTCCGGGCGGGCACCGGCTGGGGCGACTGCACCGTCACCGCGAGCGCCAAGCCGGACGTCCTCGCCGCCGGGCTCCTGGTCCGCGCCTCCGCCGACGGCGGCGACGGGCTCCTCGTCGAGTTCGACCAGACCGGCGTCGTCACCCTGTCGCGCGTCGCCGACGGCACGGTGACGCAGGTCGCCAAGTCGACCCGTACCGACGGTTTCAACAAGACCAAGTTCCACACCCTCGCCGTCACCGTGAGCGGTACGTCGGCGAGCGGTGCGTCGGGGAGCGGTACGTCGGCGAGCGGTGCGTCGGGGAGCGGCGCCACCGTCTCCGTCACCCTCGACGCCAAGGACAAGGGCACCGTCACCGACGCCACCCTCACCCACGGCAGTGTCGGCGTGCACGCCCGCGACGGGCAGCGCTCCCTCTGGGAGGAGCTGAAGGTCACCGCCGCCGACGGCAGCG